>CALRWH020000040.1:0-17775 GCA_943371805.1 Pseudomonas synxantha
CGCGGAACGCCGGTTCCCGAGACGATGCTCGGCAGCGCGCGGCCCGCTCGGGCGGCCGCGTCTTGCTCGGCAACGGCCTTTTCGCGGGCTTCGAGGCTGAGGTCAACCTCATCGATGAACTCGGGCGGCCGACGGGTAGCCCACGTGACGGTCGCGGCGACGCCCTCGAGCTCAAGAATGAAGCCAATGGCGCTCGTGCCCGCGCCCACAATCACGACGTTCTGCCCGGCGAAGTCTTCGGCGGCCACGTAGTCGCCCGTGTGCACCTGGCGGCCGACAAACGTGTCGCGACCCGGGTACCACGGCACGAAGGGCGAGCCCCACGTGCCCGTGGCATTCACGATCGTCGAGGTGCCGAGCTCGAGCGGCCCGTTCTCAGTGGTCAAGCGCACGAGCAACTCGCGACCGAGGTCTTCGACCTGGGTCACCGTCGCGGGCCGCACCACTTGCAGGCCATAGTGCTCTTCGTACTGGCGGTAGTAGTCGGCAACCACCTCGCGCGCAGGAGCGTGGTGGTCGGCGGTCGTGAAGCTCAGGCCCAGTTCATCCATGCCCGGCAGATCGTTGACGCGGTGCGCTGAGCCCAATCGCAGCGCTTCCCAGCGAAATTGCCACGCGCCGCCCGTGCTTGGCCCGCGATCAAGCAGCACAAACTCTTGCCCCGCCTCGAGGCCGAGGCGCTTGAGGTAGAAGGCCACCGAGAGCCCCGCCTGGCCCGCCCCGATGACCACGCACGAGGTCGTCAGGTCAGGTTCCGTCACCCGGCCAAGGCTACCGGGTGAGAGGGATGCTGCGGCATGTTCTCCGAGCCGCTGACGCAAGGGTGCGTGCTAAACTTCCGCACAGTTTTTCTCCCGTCTCGACTCGGCATTCTGGGGTTCTCCCTAGCTCACCCGACAACACACTGTGAGGGGGTCACGCATGGGGCGCGGCCGACAGAAGGCAAAGCACACCAAGGTGGCGCGAGAGTTGAAGTACTTCACTCCCGACACCAACCTCACTGCGCTCGAACGCGAACTCGCAGCGGCGGCACACGCCGACGAGTACGAAGACAAGTGGGCGCACCTCGTTGACGACGACGAAGACGACGACGAGTTCGACGCCGACGACGACGAGAAGCCCGCGGCTCAGACCGCGTAGCTTTCGCGTAATCGCCGACGCTCTCGAATAAGCACCTGGTCGTTCAGCCGCTCGTCCACACCCACGGGCGACCGCACCCCTCTACGCAGTTGGGGTCGCTTTAGCCACGGCATGGTCACGGGCAGGTCATTGTTCTACCATGAAGCACATGGCTGAGGTAGGAATTCGGGCACTCAAGCAAAACGCGTCTGCCGTCGTCGCTGAAGCTGCCTCCGGCGAAACGGTGACGATCACTGATCGAGGGCGTCCTGTCGCTCAACTCACGCCGATCGCGACGACCCCCCTGCAGCGAATGCTGGCCAACGGCACGGCACGCCCAGCGCGTCGCGACTTGGCGGCGCTGCCCGCGCCACCCGAGGGGCGGCCCTTAACGTCCGTTCTCGCTGAGATGCGCGACGCCGAACGGTACTAAACCGTGGCGCTGTACTTCGACACCTCAGCGCTTCTCAAACTCATCGTCGCAGAATCTGAGACGGATGCCCTGCGGGACGCTGTGCGCTCGTCGACGAGCGAGCGCGTCACGAGCGACCTCACACGCACCGAGCTCGTTCGTGCCGTTCGACTCGGCGCTCCTGACCAGGTGACCGTGGCGCGCGAGGTGCTCGAGTCACTCACGCTCATACCCATCACGACCGAGACGTTTGAGTCGGCTGCTCGCCTCGACCCGAGCATCCTGCGAGCTCTCGATGCCCTTCACCTCGCCGCGGCGCTCACCCTCGGTGACGAACTCGAGGCCGTCGTCACCTACGACCATCGCCTCGCCGACGCATGCCGCGTCCACGGCGTCGCGGTTCTCGCTCCCCGCTGAATCGTCGCGTCACCGTCAACCCGGCATAAAGAGCAGGACGATGCCCGTGCCGAGCAAGCCCACCCCGAGCGCGCCAAACGCGATTCCGTAGAAGGTTCCGACACGGCGGAAGACCTTGTCCGTCGTGTTTCGCGCGAACCACGTCCAACCGAGCTTCTCAAACTGCTCGCGCCGTCGTCGCGCAAAGACATCACGGGTTGTCCACGCATACGCTGCGACGAACGCAAACATCGCGCCACCCAGGAGGAAGACCTCGGCGACCGACAGCTGCGATTCCCTCATGGCGTCGGGTGCCACATCGTGTGCGCTTCCATGAGCCACACGGTCGATTAACCGGGGTAGGTGCCGACGAGCTTGACGGCTCCGCCGTTGACGCCCTTGGCGCCCTGCTCGAAGCCCGCGAGGTCGTGGGGAGCCGTCGAGACGCGGCCGACGACCCACGCGGGAACGCCGCGACTCTCGAGCGCGCGGATGACCGAACTGGCGGTGTCGTGGGCAACCACGGCGAGCATCCCGAGCCCGAGGTTCCACGTGCCCTCGGTCGACTCGAGGCTGTCACCCGCGAGGTCGGCGAGCACACGGAAGACGGCGGGCGGGCTCCACGAGCCGCGGTCGACCTCGACCCAGCTGCCGACGGGTAGCACGCGCGCGAGGTTCGCCGCGATGCCGCCGCCCGTGACGTGGCTCAGGGCGTGGATGGCGCCCGGCAACTCGGCGAGCACGTCGAGCAGCGGCGCGGTGTAGAGCGCGGTGGGGGTGAGCAGGGTCTGACCAACGACGCCGCCGAACTCGGGCAGCTCGTCGTGGTAGCCAATCTTGTTCTCGGCCAAGATGTGCCGCACGAGCGAGAACCCGTTCGAGTGCAGGCCGCTCGAGGCCATCGCGACGACGACGTCGCCGTTGTGCACGCGCTCGGGCCCGAGCACCCCGTCGGCCTCGACCACGCCCACGGCGGCACCCGCCACGTCATAGTCGTCGGGGCCGAGCAGACCGGGGTGTTCGGCCGTTTCGCCGCCCACGAGCGCGGTGCCCGTCGCGGCGCAGGCCTCGGCTATGCCACGCACGATGTCGGCAATGCGCTGCGGGTGCACCTTGCCGCACGCGATGTAGTCGGTCATGAAGATCGGCTTGGCGCCCACGACGACGATGTCGTCAACGACCATCGCCACGAGGTCTTGACCGATGGAGTCGTGGATGTCGAGGGCCTGCGCAATCGCGACCTTCGTGCCGACCCCGTCGGTACTCGTGGCCAACAGCGGGCGGCGGTAGCCGAGCAGAGCGCTCGCGTCGAAGAGGCCGGCGAAGCCGCCGACGCCACCGAGCACCTCGGGCCCGTGGGTCGCGCCGACCGAGGCCTTCATGAGCTCAACAGCGCGGTCTCCCGCGGCCGTGTCGACGCCAGCGGCGGCATAAGAATTCGTCATTCGTTCATCCGTTCCGCGGTCTGACAGACTGGCCTGCGTCACCGTCAACCTTACGGTCTGGAGCGCCCTCCGCATGTGCGGCATCGTCGGTCTCGTCTCGTCGAGTCCCGTCAACCAGCAGGTCTACGACGCCCTGGCGCTTCTGCAGCACCGCGGGCAAGACTCCACAGGCATCGCCACCGCCGAAGGGCGCGTGTTGCACATGGCCAAGGCCAAGGGGCAAGTGCGCGAGGCCTACCGCACGCGCGACATGCGCAGCCTGCTGGGCACTATGGGCCTGGGCCACGTTCGGTATGCCACGCGGGGCTCAGCATCCAGCGAAGAAGAAGCCCAACCGTTCTATGTGAACGCGCCCTACGGCATCATCCTCGTGCACAACGGCAACCTCACGAACACGCGCGAACTCACGCGCGAACTCTTCGAGGTTGACCGCCGCCACCTGAACACCAACAGCGACACTGAGCTGCTCGTGAACGTGCTCGCGCACGAGTTGCAGGCCCAGGTCTCGGGCGCCGACCTCGACCCCGACCAGGTTTTTGCCGCGATCAGCCGGCTGCACGAGCGCGTCGAGGGTTCGTATGCCGCGATCGCGCTCATCGCCGGTCACGGGCTGCTCGCGTTCCGCGACCCTTTCGGCATTCGCCCGCTCATTCTTGGCCGCCGCACGACGGGCCTCACGGGCGACGAGTGGGTCGTCGCGAGCGAATCGCTCGTTCTCGAAGCCGGCGGCTATGAGACCGTGCGCGACGTCGCGCCGGGCGAGGCTGTGTTCATCTCAGCCTCGGGCGAGATGGTCGCCAAGCAGTGCGCTGCCAACCCGCGCCTGATTCCGTGCTCGTTCGAATACGTCTACCTCGCGCGCCCCGACTCGATCATGAACGGCATCTCGGTCTACGAAGCCCGCTTGCGCCTCGGTGACCGCCTGGCCGACACGATCGCGCAGTACACGCCGCGCGGCGACATCGATGTGGTCATGCCGATTCCCGACTCGTCACGGCCCGCCGCGATGCAGGTGGCCCAGAAGCTCGGCATCGAATACCGCGAGGGCTTCTACAAGAACCGCTACGTCGGCCGCACCTTCATCATGCCCGGGCAGGCCGAGCGCAAGAAGAGCGTCAAGCAGAAGCTCAACGCGATGTCGAGCGAATTCGCGGGCAAGAACATCCTCATCGTTGACGACTCGATCGTGCGCGGCACGACCTCCAAAGAGATCGTCGAGATGGCCCGCGCTGCCGGGGCCAACAAGGTCACGTTCACCTCGGCCGCGCCTCCCGTGCGCTACCCGCACGTCTACGGCATCAACATGCCGACGCGGCGCGAGCTCATCGCGCACGGTCGCAAGATTCCCGAGATCAACACCGAACTCGGCAGTGACTACCTGATCTACCAAGAGGTCGCCGACATGCAGGCTGCCATTCTCGAGGGCAGCGACATCGAGTCGCTCGAGATGAGCTGCTTCACGGGCGACTACGTCACGGGCACCGTGAGCCCCGAGTACTTGCGCTGGGTCGAGCAGAACCAGCTGAGCTAGCTGGCGTCGGCCTCGGGCGCCGCCTCGACGGACTGACGTTCGGCCTGCACGGTGCGAACGTGCTCCTGCGAGCGACGGTCGAGCGCGATGCCGATGATGGCACCGATCAGCACACCACCCGTAACGCCGAAGATCGAGAAGTAGCCGATCAGAGCGGGCAGCCCGACGAGCGGGTCAGCCGGAAACAGCGGCGTGATGATGAGCACGACGAGAAACCCGATGAGGCCGCCCACGGTCATGAAGGCCGAGAGCTTGGGGGCGCGACGCACCTGAACGGTCGTGCGGTCTGACGTGGGTTCTGCGGGGGTGCTCACGCCCACATTCTGGCGCACAGCCCTGAGAACTCAGTACGCAAGCGGGAAGAGGCTCGACAGATCAGAGCGGGCTCCGGATGCGTGCACGCGCCCCGCCGACGCCGCCTCACTCCACACAAGAGAGCCCGTTGCAATCGCCACGAAGGTCTCGGCGTCGAGCTCAACGACGTTCGGGGGCGTTCCGCGCGTGTGGCGCGGGCCCTCGACCGCCTGCACCGCGCCGAACGGGGGAACGCGCACCTCGACACTGCGGCCCGGACTGACCTCGGCGAGCGCCTGGAGCAGATAGCGCACGGCTGTCGCGAGGTCGGGGCGCTCGGCGGTGCCGTCGAGCACCGCGCGCACAGCATCCCGCCCCACGGTGTCATCGATGCGAGGCCGGGCCATGCAGCGAGGCTACCGGGCCTCGGTAGGCTGACCGGGTGAGAATTCTCGTTATCGGTTCGGGCGCCCGCGAGCACGCCATCATCACCACTCTGTTGCGCGAAGAGGTGGCCCACGAGATCACTGCGGCCCCCGGCAACGCGGGTATCGCCACGGTCGTGCCGACCGTTGCCCTCGACCCCACGCGCGGCGACGTCGTCGCTGACTACGCGGTCGACAACGACATCGAGCTCGTCATCATCGGCCCCGAGGCTCCGCTCGTGGCGGGCGTGGCCGACGCCGTGCGCCGCCGCGGCATCGCCGTGTTTGGCCCGGGCGCCGCGGCCGCACAACTGGAGGGCTCAAAAGCGTTCGCGAAGCGCATCATGGATGCCGCGGGGGTTCCGACCGGTCGCGCCGTGCGTGCTGGCTCTCTCGCCGAAGCCGAAGCGGCGATCGACGAACTCGGCACCCCCTACGTCGTGAAGGCCGACGGCCTCGCCGCCGGCAAGGGCGTCATCGTGACCGACGATCGCGCCGCGGCCCTGGCACATGCGGAGCACTACTTGCAGCAGGGTGGGGTTCTCGTCGAAGAGTTCTTGGCAGGCCAAGAAGTCAGCCTCTTCATGCTGAGCGACGGCCACACCGTGGTTCCGCTAACCCCGGCGCAAGATTACAAGCGCATCGGTGATGGCGACACGGGCCCCAACACGGGCGGCATGGGCGCCTACTCGCCGCTTCCCTGGGCTCCCGAGGGCTTCGTTGACGAGGTCATTCGCACGGTCGCCGAGCCGACGATTCGGCAACTCGCAGCCGAGCAGACCCCGTTCATCGGGCTGCTGTACTGCGGTCTGATCGTGACCGAGCAGGGCATCCGCGTCATCGAATTCAACGCGCGCTTCGGCGACCCCGAGACACAAGTGGTGCTGCCGCGCCTCATCACGCCCTTGAGTGAGCTGCTGTTTGCCGCGAGCACCGGCCAGTTAGCCGGCCGGCCGCACCCCGAGTTCAGCGCTGACGTGGCCGTCACGGTCGTGCTCGCGAGCGAGGGCTACCCCGACACTCCCGTCACGGGCCGCGCGCTCACGGGGCTCGACGAGGCCGCCGCGGTCGAGGGCGTCTCGATCGCCCACGCGGCGACGGCCCGCACGGCCGACGGCTTCTGCGCCACGGGTGGCCGCGTGCTGAGCGTCGTCGCCACCGGATCCGACTTCGCGCAAGCCCGCGCCCGCGCCTACGAGGCCATCGGCCACATCGGCCTCGAGGGCGGTCAATACCGCACCGACATCGCGCTGCGGGTCGTCTGATGACGGATGCTCGCGCCCTGCTCGGCTGGACCCACGTCTACTCGGGAAAGGTGCGCGACCTCTACGAGCACGCCGAGCATCCGACCCTCATGCTCGTCGTCGCGAGCGATCGGGTCAGCGCGTTTGACCACGTGCTCGAGCCCGGCATTCCCGGCAAGGGTGCGCTACTAACGCAGCTCACGCGCTGGTGGTTCGCGCAACTCGACCAACCGAACCACCTTGCGGCCGAAGGCCCCGCGGTGCCGGCCGAGCTCGCCGATCGCGCCATGCTCGTGAAGCGCCTCGACATGCACCCCATCGAGTGCGTCGTGCGCGGCTATCTCACGGGCTCGGGCTGGGCCGAATACCGCGAGTCGGGCACCGTGTGCGGCATTCCGCTGCCGGCGGGCCTCAACGACGGCGACCGTCTGCCCGAGCCGCTCTACACGCCGGCCTTCAAGGCTCCCTTGGGCGAGCACGACGAGAACATCACCTTCGAGCGCTCGGTCGAGCTCGTCGGCGACTTGGTTGCCACCGCGCTGCGGGATGCGTCACTCGCGATCTTCGAGCGTGCGTCGTCGATCGCGCTCGAGCGCGGAGTCATCCTTGCCGATACCAAGTTCGAGTTCGGCACCGACCCCGCCACGGGTGAGCTGACCCTCGCCGACGAGGTGCTCACGTCAGACAGCTCGCGGTACTGGGACGCCACGCTCTACGCCGCGGGCGGGCCGAACCGCCTCGACAGCTTCGACAAGCAGATCGTGCGCAACTGGCTTGCCGCCAACTGGGACAAGCACGGCACGCCGCCCGCGCTGCCCGACGAGATCGTCGAGCGCACGGCCGCGCGGTATCGCGAGCTCATCGATCGGCTCTGCGCCTAACAGTTCTCGGCGCTTCATACACGGTCTACAGGCCTGAACGGGCCGTCGTACTCATCACCAGGAGTTCCTGGGCGCGCCGCATCGCGAACTTTTGCTCCGTCGCAGAGATGCGCATGGTCGTGGTCGAACCCAACTCGGCAAGCCTGCCGATGTTGCGGTCAACTCTGGCCGACAGGTCTGCGAACTCAGTCTTCTCTCGTCGCTGAGCGTTGCTCTGCTCAATCCTGATCAGGTCTCGGGTGACCACGGCCAAGACTTCTATGCATGCGGCTACCAAGGTGAAGTCATAACCCCATCGAAAGAGAAGCTCCGGTCTCTCTGAGCGAAGTCCCGGAACCTCGGAGAACTCGGCGACGGACGGCGACCACGTGAGTCGGTGGCCCTTCTTGCCAACGGTGGCTTCCCCTCGGTACAGACGAAGAACCAGGACACAGTCCTTGGCCCTCTGGCCATGGACCACCTTCGGTTCAGACGAGGCATCGACGATCGCCATCAACTGACCCAAAGCTGTCAATAAGCGTTCCGTTTGACTGACCATGCCTCACTGTATTCGCGCGAGTCTCGTGAGCGAACAACGCGCGTTCTGGCCAGCACGGCAACGCCGCGGAATGACCCGGGGCGCGCGCCGGTTGACTCGGGCATGAGCGAATCCACCCGACTGGCGGCCGACACCTCGATGGGCGCCGTGACACTCGATGTCGCTGACCTCGACGGCATGACGGCGTACTACCGCGACGCCGTGGGCTTGAGCGTGCTCGACGCCACGGGGCCGGTGGTGACGCTGGGGCGAGCGGGTGACCTTGGCGCAACATCCGTACCCCTCGTGATTTTGCGGCACAGCCCCGAGCTGAAGCACGCCGGTCCGCGCGAGGCGGGGCTCTTTCACACGGCCATCTTGTTCGAGACCCAGGCCGCGCTCGCGGCCGCGGTCTACACGGTGGCGACGTCGTATCCGCAGCGGTTCACGGGCTCGAGCGACCACATCGTCAGCCAGGCCTTCTACTTCGACGACCCCGAGGGCAACGGCGTCGAGCTCTACTGGGATCGCGACCGCACCCAGTGGTCGTGGGTGCACGGCACGGTCGAGATGGCCACGCTCTTCCTCGACCCCAACGCCTTCCTGCGCGAGCACCTCACCGACGAGGCGCTCGCCGCGCACGGCTCGGCGCCCGCGGTCGTCGGCCACGTGCACCTCAGCGTCGGCGACATCGCGACGGCGCGGCGCTTCTACGTCGACCAGCTCGGCTTCGACCTGACGAACGCCTACGGCGAGCAGGCGATCTTCGTGAGCGCGGGCGGCTACCACCACCACATGGCGATGAACGTGTGGCGCAGCAGCGGGGCCGGCCGCCGGATGCCCGCGCTCGGCCTCGGCCAGGTCGACCTCGTGCTGCCGAACGCCGACGAGCTCGGTGCCACCGCCGAGCGCCTGCAGCACCACGGAGTCGCCGTGCGCAACGTGGGGCCCACCCTCGAGCTCGACGACCCCTGGGGCACGCTGCTGCGGCTGACGCCCGCGGGCGCCTAGCGGCTCAGGCGCCCGCGCACTCATCGGCCTAGACTCCCGCACGTGACCGAGTTTCGACCGCCGCGCCGACTGCGGCTGAGCCGCGCGATCGCGGCCGCGCAAGGGCCCGTGCTGCTCGCGCAGGGGCGCCGGTTGCGGCGCGAGACGCCGCGGCTTCCGGATGCGCCACTTCCGTGGGAGGGCAGCGTGGACGGCGGCAGGTCGGGTAACGATGGCGGAGCATCCCGCCCCCTGCATTTGCTCGTGATCGGCGACTCGACGGCCGCGGGCGTGGGCGTGGATCACGCCGACCTCGGACTCGGCGGGCGACTGGCAGAAGCTCTCGCCGCCCGCACCGGACGCACGGTGCACTGGCGCGCGGCGGGGCGCAACGGGGCCACCGCGGGCGATCTCGTGCGGCAGTACCTCACGCCCGCACTGCACGGGCCGACCGACCTCGTGTTTCTCACGGTGGGCGCCAACGATGCGCTTGCACTGCGGTCGGCCAATGCGTTTCGGCGAGATGTGCGACGCATTCTCGAGCGCACCTTTGCCGCGCATCCCGAAGCCGCTCTGCTCATGTCATCGCTGCCCGCGTTCTTCCGCTTTCAGCTGCTGCCCGAACCCTTGCGCCGCAGCCTCTACCGACACTCGCAATCGCTTGAGCGTGAAGCGCGGCAGCTCGTCTCGGCTGCGCCGCGCGCCCACATGTCTCCGCCGCCGCCGCCCTACACCGAGGGCTTCTTTGCGAGCGACGACTTTCACCCGAGTGCGATCGGCTACAAAGACTGGGCCGACTTCGCGGTCGAAGATGCCTGGAGCGTCGGCTTCGATCGGTTGCTTGACGATCACTGACGTTCGGCCTGAGCCGACCTACGCGCCCTAGACTCGCGCCCATGACCCCCCGACCCCGCCCGCTGCGCGGACGCCGCCTGAGCCGGGCCGTGGTGCTGGCCCTCGCGCCCATCTTGGTTCCGCAAACGGTGCGGCTGCGTCGCGTGGTGCCGCTGCTGCCCGAGCCGCCGAAGCCCTGGGAGGGCGGCGGCGGAGACGACCCCATTCGACTGCTCGTGTTGGGCGACTCGATGGCCGTGGGCGTCGGTGTTGACGAGGCTGTGCAGGGTTTGGCGGGCTGTGTCGCCGCCGAGCTCACCGCCCACACCGGGCGCCCCGTGCGCTGGCGGGCTCGCGGACGCAATGGCGCGACCGCGCGCGATGTCATTCGCGACCACCTCGACGAGGCGCTCGCCGAACCGACCGACGTCGTCGTCATCAGCCTTGGCGCGAACGACACCATGCAGGTGCGTTCACACCGAGCGTTTCGCCGCGACATCACGCGCATCGTGCGCGAGATCGAAGCGGCGCACCCGCGCGCGATCGTGCTCATGAGCGCCCTGCCGGCGTTTCACCGCTTCGGCCTTCTGCCCGAGCCCTTGCGCGGCACGCTCTACCTACACGCGCAGTCGCTCGAAGTCAGTGCGCGTCGTGCGCTCGAGCGCTTCCCGCTCGCCCACATGACGCCGCCGCTGCCGCCGTACGCGGCCGACCACTTTGCGACCGACGACTTTCACCCGAGCGCCCAGGGGTGCCGCGAGTGGGCCGAGTTCATCGTTGACGACGCGGTGACGCACGGCATCGCCGCACTGATTCCCGATCGGGCAACGGCGGCGTGAGCACGGTCGGCGTGAGCCGAGAAGGGTCTGCGGGCGAAGGGCGCGCGCCGATTGACCTGCCTGCCCTCGCCGTGATTGTTGAGGGGATGCTCGCCGCGCGCTCCGCATCCGCCCCGCTGCTCGTGGGCCTGGCCGGAAAGCCCGGCGCCGGCAAGTCAATCGCGGCGGACCAGCTCGCCGCTCTACTGCCCGGCTCACGGGTGCTGCCGATGGACGGATTCCACTTTCCGCAGGCCCACCTCGTGTCGCTCGGCCGCCGTGAGCGCATGGGTGCGCCCGACACCTTCGATGTCGAGGCCTTCGTCGCCCTGCTCGAGTCGCTGCGCACCCCGGTGTCCACCGTGCGCGCCCCCGGCTTCGACCGCACGATCGAAGAGCCCGTGCCCGACGCACTGTCGTTCGAGCCCAAGGTGCCGTGCATCATCGTCGAGGGCAATTACCTGCTGCTCGACTCGGGCGGGTGGCAGCGGGTCGTCCCGATGCTCGACGTGACCGTCGGCATCGTGCTCGATGAGGCCACTCGCCTCGAGCGACTCATTGCGCGGCACGTCGCTTTTGGCAAGTCTGACGAGCAGGCTCGCGCCTGGGCCGTCGGCCCAGACGAGGCCAACGCCGTGCTGATCGCGCCCACGCTCGAGCGCGCCGACTACCTGCTGCGCGCCTGACGCTCAGCTGCTCGCGCGGCGAGTGAGACAATCGCACGGTCTGATGCCCGTGTGCGCCCGATGAGCTCACAGCCGACCGCCACCAGCACGACGGTTGCGGTACCGACGAGGGTGAGCAGTTCGGCCGAGACGCCGTCGAGGTTCCAGAGATCGGCGTCGTTCATGAGCGAGGCCGTGAGGTTGAAGACGCCGTGGAACAACACGGCGAACACCAGGCTGTCGCGGCTCCAGCGCATGACCCAGATGAGAGCAAACGAGAACGCAATGAGCGTCAGCGGGTAGGTCACGGCGAAAAGCAGCGGAGACACCTCGCCGCGCCAATCGTCGAACGTCGCGAGCGGGGCATGCCACGCCGCCCACACCACACCCACCACGAGGGCCGCTCGCACTCGGCCCCAGCGACGATCGAGCGCGGGTGACAGCAGGCCGCGCCAGCCGGCTTCTTCACCGAGCGGCCCGACGCCGAAGAGCACGCCGACGAGCACGGCGTTGATGGGCACGACCGCGATGGTGAGGGCGAGCATCCACAGTTCGATTTGCGGGCGCACGCCCACGACCAGGAGCGCCACCGCGTAGGTGATCGGCAGGGCAAAAAACACGACGAGCCAGACCCACCAGCGCGCTCGCACGCGACCGAAGCGCCGCAGCAGCCACCACACCGCGGGCCACCGGCCGAGCACCAGCAGGGTGGCGACGGCAGCGACCGTCGGGCCGAAGCTGCCCACGATCAAGAACGGCGCGAACGCTTCATCGCCGATCGATGCCGGGCGCGCGACCGCGATGCCAGCGAACCACACGATCCACGAGAACGAGAACGCCACCGCGGCGAAGGCGCCAAGCACGCGCGCGCTCGATACGCGCTCGAACCAGGCGTCGGCACTCGGCGGCGGCGAAACAGATACGGGCGAATCGGGGCTCGTCATGCACCGAGTCTTGCGACGCCGCCCTCAACCCCGCAAGCGAATTTATCGGCCGAGAGCGCTCGATAGACTGGGCGCATCCACCCGCCGAGCCACCCCGGGGAGTCCACTGTGCCCACCATCGTCGTCGAGGTCATGCCGAAGGCTGAATTGCTCGACCCGGCCGGCAAGGCCGTTGCGGGGGCGCTGCACCGCCTCGGCCACGAGAGCATCCGCGATGTGCGCATCGGCAAGCGTTTCGAGCTGCACGTCGACGGCGAGGTCGATGCAGCCCTGCTCGAAACCGCGCAGCAGCTCGCGGCCGACATGCTCAGCAACGGCGTGATCGAAGACGTCATCAGCGTGCACGTCAGTGGCTCGGCCGCCGACGGGGTCGGCGAGGGCGTCGCCGGAGAGACCCGCTAGTGCGCATCGGCGTCGTCACCTTCCCGGGCTCGCTCGACGATCGTGACGCCCAGCGCGCGGTGCGCCTCGCGGGCGCCGAGCCCGTGGCGCTGTGGCACGGCACGCACGACCTCATGGGCGTCGACGCGATCGTGCTGCCCGGTGGCTTCAGCTACGGCGACTACTTGCGCTGCGGTGCCATCGCGGCGCGCTCGCCGATCATGGCCGAGGTCATTGATGCAGCGAACAGCGGGATGCCCGTCCTGGGCATCTGCAACGGCTTCCAGATTCTCGTCGAAGCGCACCTGCTGCCCGGCGGCCTGATTCGCAACGACCACGGTGACTTCATCCGTCGCGACCAGCGGTTGCGCGTTGAAAGCACCGACAGCGCCTGGACAAACGGTTTCGAGCTCGGCCAAGAAATCACCATCCCGCTCAAGAACGGCGAGGGCGGCTTCATCGCCGACGAGGCCACGCTCGACCGACTCGAGGGCGAGGGTCTTATGGCCTTCCGCTACCTCGACGTCAACCCGAACGGCTCGCTGCGCGACATCGCAGGCTTGCGCAATGAGCGCGGCAATGTCGTGGGCCTCATGCCGCACCCCGAACACGCCGTCGAGCCGGGCTTCGGGCCCAACACTCCCCAAGCTATGCGCTCGGGCATTGACGGGCTCACGTTCTTCACGAGCGTGTTGACGGCCACTCTCGCCTCAGCCTGAACCCTCCGCGCTTCGGCGCCACCTCAGTACGCTCTGCTCATGACCACGCTTCGCATGCCGCGCGCCCTGCGCGATGTCTTTGGCACCAGGCAGTCGCCCGTCGCACTGGCTCTCGTCGTGCTCGCGATGCCTCTCGCGGTCGTTGCCGTGTTGCCTGCTCTCGGCGAGGTCGAGTGGTGGCGCGCTCTTCTCGCTGGTCTGCTCGTCGCCGACCTCGCGGCGGGAGCCGTCGCGAACCTCACACGGGGCACGAGCGACCACTACGCGGCGAGCACCCAGCGACGCATCGTCTTTCTCATCGTGCACCTGCACCTTCCGCTCATCGCTTTCCTGCTCGGGTTGCCCCTTGCTCCGGCTCTCATTGCGTGGGCCCTCACGATCGCCGCCGCGGCCGTCGTGGTCGCGCTGCAGCGCCGTGATCTGCACAAGCCGGCTGCCGGACTCGGCGTGGTCATCGTGCTGGCTGTCACCGCGATCAACCCCGAGACGACGGTCGTGCTGCTGTTTCTCGTAGCACTCTTCGCGATCAAGGTGGTGCTGTCGTTCGGCGTCGACCACTTCGGCAAAGGTGATGAAATAGAGGCATGACCGACGCTGCCGTTGCCCCCTCGCGCCTGACCCCGAAGAAGCTCTACCGCATCGTCGCGATCGCTGAGGCGATCACGTGGACGCTGCTCATCACGGGCCTCATTCTGCGCGCGACGATCGGGCTCGACATTGCGGTGACGATCGGCGGCAGCATCCACGGTTTCGTGTTCCTCGCCTACGGTGCCACGGCGGTGCTGACGGCCATCAACCAGCGCTGGGGCGTCGGGCTGGGGCTGCTCGCGGTCGTCACGGCCGTGATCCCCTACGCCACCATCCCGTTCGACCTGTGGGCTCACCGCACCGGCAAGCTTGAGGGCGATTGGCGCCGCGAGGCCACCGATGACCCGCGTGATCAGCGCTGGTTTGACCGCCTGGTGCGGTGGATGCTCAACCACCCCTACCTGCTGGCCGCCCTGATTCTGCTCGCGGTCGTGGTGCTCTTCACCGTGCTGTTGATCCTGGGCCCGCCGGTTCCGAAGGCCTAGTGACGCGCTGACCGGCCGCCGCTAGTCGGCCACCGGGCCCACGCGGCTCGGCGCATCCGGATCAGCCGAGGGCGCGAGCATTTGCTCCGCTCGTTGGTGGGCTTCGGGCGTGCCGCTGAACAATTGGCGCTTCGCCGACTGGTCGGCGGGGTCAACGGCCGGAGCCGCGTCGTCAGGCGAGGCCGAGTCGACCATGAGCACACGCGTTCGCGGCATGGCTCCGGGGCTCTCGAGTTGCACCCATTCGACGAGCTGTTCGCGCACGTAGTTGCGCAGGTCGAAGAGCGACCCGGCGTCGGCCGCGCTCACGAGAATGCGCACGCGCACGAACCCGTCGGTTGCCGCAGAGACCTGCAGCACCGAGACCCGACGATCCCACAGCGCAGTGCCGTCGAGAATCTCAGCCAGTCGCGACCGCATCGCGGCAGGGCTCACGCGCCAGTCGAGGTCGAGCTCGACCGAGCCCAGCAGTTCGCTGCCCGTGCGGGTCCAGTTCTCAAAGGGCGTGCTGGTGAAGTGGGTCGAGGGCACGACGAGGCGGCGGTCATCCCAAATCCGAATGACGACGTAGGTGAGGGTGATCTCTTCGATACGCCCCCACTCGCCCTCGACGATCACGATGTCATCGACACGAATCGCGTCACTGAAGGCGATCTGCACGCCCGCGAACACGTTCGAGAGGGTGGACTGGGCGGCGAGACCCGCGACGATACCCGCGAGGCCGGCGGAGGCGAGCAGGCTCGCGCCGATGGCCTGCATTTGCGGGAAGGTCAGCAGGGCGGCGCTCACGCCGACGACGATGATCGTGACGGTCGCAAGTCGCTGGAGGAAGGTCAACTGCGTGTGCGCGCGACGGGCGGCGCGCGTGGCATCGGCACCGATGGGAAAGCGCACCATGGCGCCCTCGAAGGCGAAGTCGACCACCTCAACGAGCAGCCACGTGAACAGGCCGATCACGCCGACCGTGAGAATGCGGTCGATCACCTCAGAGAAGCGCGACTCGGGCGCGGCGAGACTCACCGATACCCACACCGCTATGCCTACGAGCAACAGACGGAGGGCCGGGCGGGTGTGACGCAGCAGCACGGCCGTCCAGGGCTGGCGCATGGCAATGACACGCACGAGCAGCTCGATGAGTACGAGCAACACGGCGGCGACGGCGAGCGTAAGCACCGTCAGCACGAGCAAGAACAGCCAACCGCGCTCGGGCACGACGACCACGTCGACGATGGTGAGCGGCAGCAGAGGAGTCATGCCCTCAGCATCTCGCGTTCACTGGTTGAGCGCGATACCCAAGAACATTGCGCCAAGAAAGACGAGCACGCCGATGCCGGCGTACATCCAGATGTATCGAGCGTTCATGCGGGGCTCCTGGGGTGGCTCAGGGCGACGGGGGCTTTGGGGTCGCCGGGCCTTCGGGGTCGTGGGGCGACAGCACTAGCCTAGGCCGCCGGTAGGCTGAAGGGTGTGACGAGCCCCGCGCAGATTCCCGCTCCTGACACCGTGGCCAACGCCGCCGCCACCCCCGAGAAGGTTCAGCCCTTCGAGGCACTCGGCCTCAAGGCCGATGAGTATCAGGCCATTCGCGACCTGCTCGGGCGCCGCCCCACGAGCGGTGAGCTCGCGATGTACTCAGTCATGTGGAGCGAGCACTGCTCGTACAAGTCGAGCAAGGTGCACCTCAAGCAGTTTGGCCAGAAGGTCACCGACGAGATGCGCGAGCACCTCATGGTCGGCATGGGCGAAAACGCGGGCGTCGTCGACATCGGCGAAGGCTGGGCCGTCACCTTCAAGATCGAAAGCCACAACCACCCGAGCTACATCGAGCCCTTTCAGGGCGCTGCCACGGGCGTCGGTGGAATCGTGCGCGACATCATTTCGATGGGCGCACGCCCCGTTGCGGTCATGGATGCCCTCCGCTTCGGTTCGATCGACCACGCCGACACGGCGCGCGTCGTTCCGGGAGTCGTGAGCGGCATCAGCCACTACGGCAACTGCCTGGGCCTGCCCAACATCGGTGGCGAAACCGTCTTCGATGCCGTGTATCAGGCCAACCCGCTCGTCAACGCTCTCGCCGTGGGAGTGCTGCGGCACGACGACCTGCACCTCGCGAACGCGCGCGGTGTCGGCAACAAGGTCGTGCTGTTCGGCGCGCGCACGGGCGGCGACGGCATTGGCGGAGCATCCATTCTCGCGAGCGACACGTTCAGCGAGGGCGGACCGACGAAGCGCCCGGCCGTTCAGGTCGGCGACCCGTTCGCCGAGAAGGTGCTTATCGAGTGCTGCCTCGAGCTATTTGCGGGCGACCTCGTGAAGGGCATCCAAGACCTCGGTGCGGCAGGCATCTCGTGCGCCACGAGCGAGCTCGCGAGCAACGGCGATGGGGGCATGGTTGTCGACCTCGATCAGGTTCTGCTGCGTGATCCCTCTCTCACGGCCGAAGAGATTCTGATGAGCGAGAGCCAAGAGCGCATGATGGCGATCGTCGAGCCGAGCAAGCTCGACGCCTTCCTTGCCGTGACGAGCAAGTGGGATGTCGAGACGAGCGTGCTGGGTGAGGTGACCGACACGGGTCGCTTGATCATCCACTGGCAGGGCGAAACCATCGTTGATGTCGACCCGAAGACGGTCGCGATCGATAGCCCCGTGTACCACCGGCCCTTCGCGCGCCCCGCGTGGCAAGACGCGTTGCAGGCCGACAGTGCCGCGCGCCTCGCGCGCCCGGCCGACGACGCCGAGTTGCGCGCTCACGCGCTGCGGGTGCTCGGTGGGCCGAACCTCGCCGACACGGCCTGGATCACCGACCAGTACGACTACTACGTCGGCGGCAACACGGCGCTCGCAACGCCCGACGACGCCGGCATGATCCGCGTAGACGAGGTGAGCGGCCTGGGCGTCGCACTCGCGACCGACGCGAACGGCCGCTACTGCCAGCTCGACCCCTACGTGGGCGCGCAGCTCGCGCTCGCCGAGGCCTACCGCAACGTCGCGGCCACGGGGGCCGCACCGCGTGCCGTGAGCGACTGCCTCAACTTCGGCAGCCCCGAGAACCCCGACGTCATGTGGCAGTTCGAGCGGGCCGTGACG
>CALRWH020000041.1:0-17707 GCA_943371805.1 Pseudomonas synxantha
CGGGCCGATGTGCGCTGGGCGCGGCTCGCCGGCTCGTCGTCGGCGCTCGAGGTGTCGGCGCCCGACGGCGTCGCGCTCACGGTGCGCCCCTGGTCAACCGTAACTCTCGCCGCGACGACGCACGATCACCTGTTGGTTCGGGATGCTCGCACCCACATCGTGCTCGACCTCGCTCAGCACGGCACCGGCACCGGAGCCTGCGGCCCCGGCGTCTTGCCGCAGTACCGGCTGCACGCGCAGCCGCTGCGCGGGGTGCTGGAGTTTCGCGTCAGCTGAGCAGGGTCGCGAGCCCGAGACCGGCGAGCACGGCCGCGAGGCCGAGCACGAGGTTGAGCGACACGCTCACCGCGGCGGCGCGGCGCTTGCCGTCGAGGATGAGTTGCAGGGTTTCGACCGACAGGGTGCTGAAAGTGGTGAGCCCGCCGCAGAATCCGGTCAGGATGATGAGCTGCCAAGTCGGGTCGAGCGGCAGCCCGAGCGCGAGCCCCGCCACGAATGACCCGACGACGTTGGCCACGAGCACGCCCCACGGAATGCGGCCACGCCCCGCGAGACTCACCGACGTGAGCTGACGCACCACGGCGCCGAGGGCTCCGCCCACGGCGACGGCGAGGATCAGCAGCCCGGTCACTCGTCGACCTCCGACACGCGCGGCACGCTCGCCGCGCGCGAGTCGGCGCCGGGCAACGCCCGCGCCGCGAGCCGGACACCGAGGGTGAGGCCTGACCACGCGGCGAGCATCCCGAGCCCGATGCTCAGCACGATCGTCAGCACCGCCCGCACGAGGTCGCCGCTCTGCGCGAGCGCCACGACCGACACGGCGAGCGCCGAAAACGTCGTAAATGATCCGAGGATGCCCGGGCCTAGCCCCACGCGCACCCACCCCGGCACGCGCGACCAGAGGGCCGCGACGAGCACGCCGAGCACGAATGATCCGACCACGTTGACGAGCAGCGTGCTGAGCGCGAACTCGTCGAGGTCGTGCGCCACCGCGAGGTCGAGCAGCAGGCGCAGCGTCGTTCCGATAAGCCCGCCGACGAACACGGCCAGCAGGTCGAGCGGCGTCGCACCCACGCGCCCCCGTGGCGCCACGACCTGTGTGCCCGAGCCCGCCTCTTCCATGGGGGCGAGCCTAGTGACCGCGACGAGCTCCATCGCCCGACGCCCCGCCCCGGGTCGCCACTTAGGTTGACCTAACTAGACTGTGCTCGTGACCGAGACCCCCGCCGCTTCGCCCCGCCGCCGTCGCCGCTGGCCGTGGATCGTCGGGGGCGTCGTGGTCGTGCTGCTCGCGGTGATCGCCGCCGTGGCGCTGCCGATCGTGCTGCACGAGCCGCAGGGCTCATCAGGTCAGGGCCGCGTGCCCGCGGGGGAGTTCCCGACCGAGGTCACCGCGACCGGCGATGACGACCGCACCCGCACCCTCGCGGTCGAGAGCGAGTCGGGCGAGCCGCTCGACCTCGGCGCTGTCAGCGCCGGCGACCGCCTCATCGTCACAGGCGCCGGATACGACGGCGAGCGAGGCCTGTACGTTGCGGTCTGCAAGGTTCCCGACGAGCTCGACGGAAAGCCCGGCCCGTGCCTCGGCGGCATCGGATCGCAAGAGGTCGAAGAGTTCGACGAGGGCGTCGTGCAATACGCGCCCTCGAACTGGATCAACGAGGCCTTCGCCTGGCGCCTCTTCGGATCCCGCGGCTTCGACGACACCGCCTCGGGCGCCTTCACCGCTTACATCGAACTGCCGCCCGTGACCGACGGGGTCGTCGACTGCGCGGCCGTGCAGTGCGGCCTCTACACGCGCAACGACCACACCGCGGCCGGCGACCGCGTGCAAGACCTCTACCTGCCGCTGCGCTGGGCCGACTAAGCCGGGCGCTGCGCGCCCGCGCTCCGCTCCCGCGCCCGCGCTCCGCTCCTGCGCCCGCGCTCCGCGCCCGCGCCCGCCTGCCGCGCCCGCCGACCTCACGTACAAGCCAGCCCATCTCTGGGCGCTCCACTCCCGACCCCTTCAACGGAATCGGAACTTCGTGATTGTTGCTCGCTAACTTCCGATTCCGTTGAAGGCGCTCAGATGAGGGCATGCCGGGGCGCAGCCCGTCGATGCGAGTGCCCTGAGCGCCATCCAAAGACGCGGAACTACGAGAGCGATCCTCGTGAAGTTCCGCGTTTTTGGAAGGCTGTTGCGGGGGATGCCGAGGTTGCGAGCGAGGGCGACCGCGCCGCCGCCGAGGTTGCGCACGACGGCGACCGCGCCGCCGCCGGCGCCCTAACCGGCGAGGGCTGCGCCGTTCAGCGCAGCTGCGACCCGATGTCGGCGCGCAGGCGCGAGAGACGCGACTCGAGTTCGTCAACGGCCGAACGGATGTCCGCACCGCGCGCGACCGCCGTGCGCAGCTCGGTGCGCAGGTCTTGGCGAAACTCGCCGAGCAGCACTTCGGCCCGTTGTACTTGAGCGCGCGCATCCGACCGCGTCTCGGTGATCGTCGAGTGAAGCGACGTCGTCGCGTCGCGCACCGCGTCGCCCGCGGAGGCACCAGCGCCCGTGGAAGCACCAGCGCCAGTGGCAGCCCCGGCAGCCGCCGCAGCCCCGGCCCCAGCAGAAGCCCGCACCGATCCCGCCGCATCGCGCGCCGCCGCCGCGAGCTCGGCGCGCAGCGTCGACATCGCTTCCGTCACCGACGACCGCACTTCGTCAGCCAATCGCCGCACCGAATCGCCAATGCCGCTCTCGATACCCTCGACCTCGTCGCGCCGTGCGTTCAACTCAGAGCGCCCCGACTCGGTGATCGCGTAGACGGTTTTGCGGCCATCCGTCTGCTTCGTCACGAGGCCCTCGGCCTCGAGCTTTGCCAAACGCGGATAGATCGTGCCCGCCGAGGGAACATACGTGCCACCGAAGCGATCACTCAGCGCCTGGATGATCTCGTAGCCATGCATCGCGCGCTCGTCGAGCACGTACAGCAAGTAGAGCCTCAAGTGCCCGTGGCCGAAAACGGCGGGGCTCATGAGGTGGCTTCCGCAACGTCTGATGCAGGGGCGGATGCTCCGCGCTCGGTGTGCACGACCGACACGTCGCCCGTCACCGAGTTGGCGCGCACCTCGGTAAACGAGCCGGCGAGCTGCCCATACCGTCCGGTGTACTGCCCCTTCACTCCGCTGATCTGAGCGTCGTCGAGCTGCAGCTTTCCGGTGGCGGTGCTGATCGAATACTGCGCGGGCACGCCCGCGTCGAGCCGCACCGTGAGGTCGCCCGCCACCGTGTTGTTCTTGATGCGATCAGGAGTGCCGCGCAGGTCGGCCACCACATCGGCCGAGACCCCATCGCACGAGAACCGGCTAATCGTTCCCGACACCGTGACGTCACCCGACACCGTCTGCACGTCAAGATCACCCTCGTGCGCTCGCACCGACACCTCGGCACTCACCGCATGCACCGAGGCCTTGCCCACAATGCCGTCGAGCAGAATGTCGCCGTTGACGGTGTTGACCGACACGTCGCTGTGCACCCCGCTGATCAGCCCTTCGGCGGTCACGACGCTGAGGGTGAGCAGCGCCGAGCGCGGCACGAGAATGCTGACCCCGGCGCGGGCCTTGCCGCTGAACAGCCGGAAGTTGTCGAAGAACGTCTCCCACTTCAACTGCGGGTGGTCGACCACGAGCGTGTCGCCGTCGAGCGCGACCTTGAGGTCGCGGCCGGCCACCGAGTGCACCTCGACGCGCGCGCCGGGTTCGTCGTGCGCCACGATGTCAACCTGCCCGCCGATGAGCCCGACCTTGACCGAGCGAACGAGCTCGAGGTCGATGACGGTGGGTTCGGTGACGATCCACGTTTCTTGTGCCATGTCGTGCTCCTTGCTCGGGCCCCGGTGGGGCATCCTGTCTCGAAAGTCTGAGACGCGATATATCGCGTTCGATGAAAGTCACGATATATCGCGAGTGCGTCGAGTGCAACCCCGAGATCGCAACTCCGCTTGACCTTGACGCAACGTCAACCTCTAGCGTCGAGGCATGCAGTGGTCCATTCAGCAGATCGCCCGGTTGTCGGGCACCACGAGCCGCACCTTGCGGCACTACGACGACCTCGGGTTGCTGCCCCCGACGAGCATCGGAGCCAACGGCTACCGCTACTACGACGAGGCAGCCCTCACGCGACTGCAGCGCATCTTGTTGTTGCGCGAACTGGGTCTGGGGTTGCCCGCGATCGCTGAGGTGCTCGCGGGGCAGACCGACGACACGGCGGCGCTCGAATCGCACTTGGGCTGGCTCGAGCACGAGCGCGATCGGGTTGATCGCCAGATCGCGAGTGTGACCACGACGATTCTGAAATTGAAAGGAGGTGAACAACTGATGGCAGAAGAACTGTTTGATGGTTTCGACCACACCGTCTACCAAGACGAGGTTGAGCAGCGCTGGGGCGCCGAGGCCTTCGCGACGGGCGACCGCTGGTGGCGCGCGCTCGGGGCCGACGGCCAGGCCGCATTCAGGGCCGAAGCCGCTGCGATCGAGGCGGGGCTTCGGGATGCTCGCGCATCCGGCACGCCCGTCTCAGACCCCGCGGTGCAGGGTCTCATTGCCCGGCACCACGCCTGGGTGACCCAGGGTTGGGGCGGCACGGCGCCGAGCGCGGACGCATACCGCGGCCTCGGCGACATGTACGTTGCCGACCCGCGCTTCGCGCAGGCCTACGGTGGCGTCGACGGCGCCGAGTATGTGCGCGACGCGATCGGGGTTTACGCCGACGCCGAGCTCGCCTGACCGGGTGCCGTGCCGGACTCTTCGGGCGCGGCGCCGGTCTCGCCGGCTTCCGGGGCCGTCAGACGTGACGGTTCCGGAACCCGCAGGCGCGGCAGCGTGTACCCAACCATGGGCCCGATGAGCAGCGCGAACGCGACCGTGCCAAAGCCCACGGTGCCGCCGAGCAGCCAGCCGATCGTCAGCACGGTGACTTCGACGACCGTGCGCACCTTCCAGATCTTCCAGCCGAAGCGCGCGTGCGCGCCCGTCATGAGGCCATCGCGCGGGCCCGGCCCGAAGCGCGCGCCGATGTAGAGACCCGTGGCGACCGCGAGCAGCGCGAGGCCCGCGGCGAACATCAGCCACTGGGCCCAGAGCTGATCGGGCGTCGTCACGACGAGCATCGCGAGGTCGAGCACGGGCCCGATGAGCAACACGTTGAGCACGGTGCCGATGCCCGGCTTTTGGCGAATCGGAATCCAGAGCAGCAGCACGCCAGCGCCGATGAGCACGACGATGAGGCCGATCGAGAGGCCCGTCTGCACTTCGAGTCCCTGCGCGAAGACCGTCCAGGGGTCGAGTCCGACGTCAGCCTGGATGAGCAGAGCCACCGCGATGCCGTAGAAGAAAAGGCCGAGCAACAGCTGGCCCCAGCGGCGAATGGTGATGCGGGTCGGCGACATGGGTTCATCATCCCGAGCAAATTGGACTGTCGGCAAGAGGCCAATCTTGCTACCGTGGCCGCATGGTCAGCCTCTCTGCGCGATCTCTCGCACTCCAATTAGGTGATTGGCGCCCCGGCGGCACGACGCCGCTCTACGAGGCGCTCGCCGATCGCATCCGGCTACTCGTGCTCGACGGCCGCATCTCGCTCGGCACGCGGCTACCCGCCGAACGCTTGCTCGCCGAGCACGAGTCGCTGAGCCGCACGACCGTGGCCAATGCTTATGCACGCTTGCGCGACCTCGGCTACGCCCAGAGCGTGCGCGGCTCGGGAACCGTTGCGCGACTGCCGCGCGACTTCGCCGACGGCGTTCCTTCGATTGGGGAGTCGGCCGGCCCGGGCATGCTCGACCTCTCGAAAGCCACGCTGCCGGCGATCCCGATCGTGGCGCAAGCGGCGCGCGAGGCCGCCGAACTGCTGCCTGCTCACTTGCACGAGAGCGGCTTCGACCCCGTGGGCTTGCGCGTGCTGCGCCAGGCGCTCGCCGACCGCTACACGGCGCGCGGGCTGCCGACTGGCGCCGACGAGATCATGATCACGCTCGGGGCCCAGCACGCCATCGCTCTCGTGGCCCGCACGATTCTCGCGCGCGGCGACCGCGCGCTCGTCGAGGCGCCGAGCTACCCGCACGCCGTCGAAGCCCTGCAGCTCGCGGGTGCGCGGCTCGTCACGGTGCCCGTCACGACCGACGAGGGCTGGAGCGACGACGCCCTCGAGCAAGTGATCCCGCGCACGGCCCCCGCGCTCGCCTACCTCATGCCCGACTTTCACAACCCCACCGGTCGCACGATGCCCGTCGCGCAGCGCGCTCGACTGCACCGCCTCGCGGCCACGCACGGCACGGTGCTGCTCGTCGACGAAACGATGGCCGAACTCGGCTTCGCGCGCGACGATACCGCGCTGCCCTTTGCCGCGGGCACGGCCGAGCGCGGAGCCACGGTCGTCTCCGTCGGCTCGGTCGGCAAGAGCATCTGGGGTGGCGTGCGCCTCGGCTGGATTCGCGCCGACCGCGACCTCATCACCCGCTTCTCGCTCGCGCGCCTCACGGGTGACCTCGGGTCGCCCGTGCTCGAGCAACTCGTGCTGCTGCGCCTGCTCGAGAGTTACGACCGGGTGCTGGATGCCCGCCGCAAGCAACTGCGCACCGGCCACGCCCTCCTGGCCGCCGAGTTGAAGCAGCGCTTCCCCACGTGGTCGGTACCCGAGGTCGATGGCGGCCTGAGCCTGTGGGTGAACCTCGGAGCCCCGGTCAGCTCACAACTCGCGCTCGCCGCCCGCGCCGAGGGACTACTCGTCGGCGCCGGCCCGCGCTTCGGCCTCGACGGAGCCTTCGAGCGATTCCTCCGCCTGCCGTTCTGTCACCCGGCCGCGGTGACGATCCCGGCTCTCGACCTGTTACAGCGCGCGTGGGCCCGCGTGAGCAGCCGCGAGCCGATCGTGGGCGCCGACGAGGTGCTTGCCGCGGTCGTGTAGCGTGAGCGGGCATCCTGACCGATTGGTCTCATTGTGGGTGCGCCATCATCCCTTGCTGTGTAAACACTCAGCGAACGCTGGGATGCTGGCCCGCGCATCGTCGCGCATCGACCCTGCCTTTATTGCCACCTCGGGCCCACCAGCCCGCCGTTCGACCGGAGTTACAACGTGCACCTTCTCTCGGTGTTCAGCCTGCGCAACCGTGCGCTCATCGCATTGGTCACGATCGTCGTGGGCCTCTTTGGTGGCATCGCGCTGACGACGCTCAAGCAAGAGCTCATTCCGTCGGTGGCTTTTCCGCAGGTCATCGTTCTCACGCAATACCCCGGTGCGTCTCCCGAGATCGTCGAGCAAGACGTCTCGACGCCCATCGAAACGGCCGTGCAGGGCATCCCGGGCCTCGAAGGCTCGAACGCCACCTCGAGCACCGGCTTCTCGATCGTGTCGATCAGCTTCGCGTTCGGAACCGACATCGTTCGCACCGAGCAGCGCGTGCAGCTCGCGATCAACCGCCTTGACTTGCCCAACGACGTCGACCCGCGTGTACTCACCGGAACGATCGACGACTTCCCGATTCTGCAGGTCGCGGTCACGAGTGACTTGACGGCGGGCGAACTCGAGTCGGCACTCGAGTCTCAGGCGGTCACGAAACTCACCGACCTCGAGGGCGTGCGCGAGGTATCGATTCAAGGCGCCGTTGGCGAGCGCGTCACCATCACGCCCGATAAAGAAGAGCTCTTTGCCCGCGGCCTGACGACCGCCGACATCACCGACGCGCTTGATGCCTATGGCGTCTTGCTTCCGGCCGGCATCATCAATGAAGACGGGTTCGAGCTTCCGGTCATCTCGGGCGTGCGCATTTCGTCGGCCGACGAGCTCGCCGCGTTGCCGCTGCTGAGCGCCGACGTCGAGGGAACGAGCATCGCCGACGTGGCCACGGTTGAGGTCGAGAACGACCCGGTCAATGGCTACTCGCGCGTCAACGGCGAGCCCGCCCTGACGCTCGCGATCACCAAGACTCCGGCCGGCAACACCGTCGAGGTGTCGCGCGCCGTTCAGGCCGCCCTGCCGGCCATTGCCGAAACGATCGGCTCGGGCACCGAGTTCATCGTCGTCTTCGACCAGGCTCCGTTCATCGAGAAGTCGATCGAAGCCTTGGCGACCGAGGGCCTGCTCGGTCTCGCCTTTGCCGTCATCGTCATTCTGATCTTCTTGCTCTCGGTGCGGTCGACGCTCGTGACGGCGATCTCGATTCCCACCTCGGTGTTGCTCACGTTTATCGGCATGCAAGTGGCCGGGTACTCGCTCAACATCTTGACGCTCGGCGCCATCACGATCGCGATCGGCCGTGTTGTCGACGACTCGATCGTCGTGGTCGAGAACATCAAGCGGCACCTCGCGCTCGGTGAAGAGAAGACGCAGGCGATTCTCGTCGGCGTCAAGGAAGTTGCCGGGGCCATCACGGCGGCGACGGCTACGACCATCGCGGTCTTCTTGCCCGTCGCGCTCGTCGGCGACATCACGGGAGAGTTGTTCCGACCGTTTGCGCTCACGACCGCGATCGCTCTTGCGGCGTCGCTCTTCGTGTCGCTCACGATCGTGCCCGTGCTCGCCTACTGGTTCTTGCGCGCTCCCAAGTCGGTCACGGCCGCTGTCGACAATGAGGGTGCGCCCACCGGCCCGCTCACGATCGAAGAAGAGTCGGCGCGTCCGTCGATGCTGCAGCGCGGCTACTTGCCGATCATCCGCTGGACCCTCAAGCGACCGATCGCCACGCTCTTGCTGGCCGTGCTCATCCTCGCCGGCACCGGCTTCTTGGCGGGCGGCCTCAAGACCAACTTCATTGGCAACTCCGGCCAGAACACCTTGACGGTCTCGCAGACGCTGCCCAACGGCACGAGCCTCGAAGAAATTGATGTGGCCGCGACGGTCGTCGAGCAGGAGCTGCTCAGCATCGATGGAATCGAAACCGTACAGGCCTCGATTGGAGCCGGCACGGGTACCCTCGCCGCCATCTTCGGCGGCAGCGACATCACCTTCTCGCTCACGACTGACGACTCCTTCGATCAAGACGAGTTGCAGCAGAGTGTGCGCGACGCGCTCGAGGGCCTCACGGGCGTCGGCGAGGTCTCGGTGCAGGTAGCCCAGGGTGGCTTCGGCGGCGGTGACATCGAGATCGACATCACGGCGACAAGTCGTGCCGATCTCGAAGAGGCTTCGCAGCTCATTCTCGACGAGGTTCGTGCGCTCGACCAGGTTGCCGAAGCGTCGAGCAACCTCTCTGACACGCAGCCCTACATCGCCATCCAGGTCGACCGCGAGCGTGCGGCCGAGCTGGGCCTGAGCGAGATCGCCGTGGGCGGCATCGTCACGGCGGCCATGTTCCCGGCCTCGGTCGGCAACGTCGTCATCGACGAGCGCACGCTGTCGATCTTCTTGCGCGATGTGGATGCTCCCGTCACGGTCGACGAATTGCGCGAGTTCAGCATCCCGACCGCCATCGGGCCGCAGCCGCTCGACGAGCTCGCGACCATCGAGCAGGTCGAGGGCCCCGCGAGCATCACGACGGTGCGCGGCGTGCGCAGCGCGACGATCACCGTCACGCCGGGCGTCACCGATGTCGGGGCCACCTCGGCAGCGGTGCAGGCGGCCGTCGACGAGACGACTCTTCCGGGCGGCGTTCAGGCGAGCCTCGGTGGCGTGACCTCGCAGCAGTCTGACGCGTTCAGCCAGCTGTTCCTCGCGCTGCTGGCCGCGATCTTGATCGTCTACGTCATCATGGTCGCGACCTTCAAGAGCCTGCGTCAGCCGTTGCTCTTGCTGGTGTCGATTCCGTTTGCGGCGACGGGTGCGATTGCTCTGCAACTGATCGCCGATATTCCGATCGGGGTGCCGTCGCTCATTGGTGTGCTCATGTTGATCGGCATCGTGGTGACCAACGCCATCATGTTGATCGACCTGGTCAACCAGTATCGCGAGCGCGGCATGAGCGCCTACACCGCACTCATCGAGGGCTCGTCGCGTCGTCTGCGGCCGATCTTGATGACGGCGGCGGCCACGATCTTCGCCCTTCTGCCTCTCGGTCTCGGCATCACGGGCAGCGGCGGGTTCATCTCGCAGCCGCTCGCGATCATCGTGATCGGCGGTCTCATCTCGTCGACGCTGCTGACGCTCGTTGTTCTTCCGGCGCTCTACTACGTCGTCGAGGGCGCGAAAGAGCGTCGCGCCGACAAGCGCGCGACGAAGGCTGCGGCCGCAGTAGGCGCTACGGGCGAGTAACTTCTCGGCGGGCGTTCCGCCAACGGTCGGGGTGTTGCTAGCGTGATCGCACACCCCGACCGAAAGTGATTCGCAATGACATCTCCCGCGCCTTCTGGCGACGCATCCACGACTGTTTCGCCGGGGGTCTTCGCGACCTCCTCGGTGAGCCTCGCGCCGTACCGAATTCAGTGGCTCGCGCGCATCATGTATGGCAACGCGTTCGAGATCGTGGTCATTGCGGTCATCATCGCCAACGCGGCAGCGCTCGCGATTCTGACCTACGACGGCGTCGCGCCCGAGGTTGCGGCCGTCGCGACAGCGATCGACCGTGCGGCCCTCGTGTTCTACACGATCGAGGTCGTACTGCGCATCATCTCGTACGGCACCAAGCCGTGGATGTTCTTCCGCAACCCGTGGAACGTCTTCGACTTCCTCATCGTCGTGCTCATCCCGTTCCTCGACGGCGGCACCGTCATCTTCCGACTCGTGCGACTCCTGCGCATCTTGCGCATCTTCCGCTTCTTGCCCGAAGCGCGCATTCTCATGCTCTCGATGATCAAGTCGGTCGCGCCGCTCGCGAGCCTCGGTGTGCTCATCGGCTTCCTCATGTTCATCTACGCCATGGCCGGCGTGTATTTGTTCGGCGAACAAGCGCCCGATCGTTGGGGCGACATCGGCACGGCCATGATCACGCTCACGGTCATGCTCACGCTCGAGAACTTTCCCGACTCGTTCCTCGGCGGGCTCGCGATCACGCCGTGGGCACTGCTCTACTTCTTGAGCTACATGTTCTTCATCGTGTTCACGGTGCTCAACATCCTCATCGGTATCGTCATCACCGCCATGGACCAAGCGCGCGAAGAAGTCACGGCTGATCGCGCGAAAGAGGGCCTGCCGACGGCGACGGGCACGATCCACGTTCCGGCCTCGGCGCGGGATGCTCACGCAGCGCACGGCGAGCTCGACGCCCTGGCGGCCGACCTCGACGGGCTCGCGAGCGCGGGCACGGCATCCCCCGACCACATCCGCCGCATTCGCGAAGAGATCGACCGCCTGAAAGCCGGGAGCAAGTAGTGCGCGGGCGCCGGGTCGCCGCCGTAGCGCTGGCCACGGTCGGGCTGCTGCTGCTTCCCGGCGCCATCATGGCCAATTGGGCCACCACGCAACTCATTGAAACCGAGCGGTTCGTCGCCACCCTGGCGCCGCTCGCCGACGACCCGGCAGTGCAAGACCGCATCATCGCCGAGGTCACGGCGCTCGTCGACGAGCACGTCGACATCGATGCCGTCACGAGCGATTTGCTCGGCGGTCTCGGTGAGGCCCTCGAACTCGGGCCCAAAGCGCAGGCCGCTCTCGACCTCGTGAGTGCGCCCATTGCGGCCGGGGTGCGGTCGCTCGTTTCTGACGTCGTGACCGAGGTCGTGCAGTCGCCGGCATTCAGCGCGGCCTGGAAGCGCTCGATCGAGGTTGGCCATTCGCAAGCGATTCGGCTGCTCGCGGGCTCGCCCGACTCGCTGCTGACGCTCGACCGCGACGGAACCCTGAGTCTGCCCCTCGGCCCGATCGTTGCCGATGTGCGCACGGCGCTCGTCGAGCAGGGCGTGCCGTTTGCCGCCGCGATTCCCGATGTCGACCGAGCGATCGTGCTGGCCGAGGTGCCCAACCTCGCCCTCGCCCGCGTCGTCTACCAGGTGGGCGTGACCGTCGGCTTCTGGTTGCCGTGGATCACCGCTGCTCTGCTGATCGGCGCGGTGCTGGTGGCTCCGCGCCGGCCTGCGACTGCGCGCACGATCGCGATCGTCACGCTCGGCGTTGCCGCCTTGCTCACGGTCGGCTTCGTGCTCGCGCGCGTCGCGATCGCGGCCTACGTGGGCCCCGAATCGTCGGCGCTCGCCCGCTCGGTGTTCGACGCCATGACCGCCTACGCGGTCAGCACCATTGTCGGTTTGCTCGTGTTGAGCGTCGTCATCGTGGTCGCGGCCTGGTGGCTCGGTTCATCGGCGCTCGCCGCGAAGGGCCGCGCCGCTCTGAGCGAGCGGTTGGTGCAGGCGCGCGAAGCCCTCGGCATCGCGCCGACCCCGTTCGGCCTCGCGCTTCACCGCTGGCGTGCGCCCGTGCGCATTGCCGTCGTGCTGCTGGCCGCCCTGCCCGCCCTGCTGCTGCCGCCGCTCTCGGCCCTCAGCGTGCTCGCGTGCTCCCTGCTCGCGGCGGGCCTCCTCGTCGTGGTCGAGGTGCTCGCGGTCGCGCCGCCGCCGCCGCCTCCGCCTCCGGCGAAGCGCGCCTCACGGCCGCGCGCAACGGCTGCCGCGAGCTAAGCCAGCGCCTTCTCCATACACACGCTGAACTCGTCGCCCACGTAGGGCCCGAAGTTCTCGATGTGGCAGTAGCCGCGCTGTTCGTAGAGCGCGATGGCCGCGAGTTGCTTCGGCCCGGTTTCGAGCTGCAGTGTGTGGATGCTCTGCGCCCGTGCGGCCGCCTCAAGGGCATCCATGACCGACGTCGCCACGCCCTGGCCGCGCCCGGCCTCGGTCACAAACAGTCTCTTCAGCTCACCCGTGCCGTCGCCCCGATTCACGAGTGCGGCCATGCCGAGTGCGGCCCCCGCAGCGTCGCGCGCGACGAACACGGTCACGCCCTCCGCGACGAGTTCGTCGAGGTTGAGCATGTAGCAGCTGTCGGCCGGGTAGAGGCTCAGCGCGTACGCATCACCCGCGCGCAGCATGGTCTCGACCTCGGGCTGGCGAGGGTCTTCAACGGTCACGATGGTCACAATGCGCCCAGAATAGGCCAGTCGAGAGCCCCGTCGGGTACGCTGAGGGGTCGGCTAGAGGCGGGCGGGGATTCTCGTCAGTGCATTGTGTGCGCCTCAGGGCCGGTACTCCCCGTCGTTCGACGGTCAGAGTTCACCTCGAGATGTGACGGCCCCCAGCCATCGATTGCCTGGGATAGTGGCGCGCGTGCGCCGACGAAGCTTCTTGCGTTACCCCAGAAAGAACCATGCCTCAGAACAACAAGGGCGGCGCTTCGCGCGCCCCTCAGTCATCCCGTTCCGCTGCGCCTCGCGGTGCAGCCCCTCGCGGCGCCGGCGCGAAGTCGCCCGCCGCGGGCTCGCGCAGCCCTAAGCACCGCGGCTACCGCCCCGACGAAGCCGTCGCGCCCGAAAAGAAGGCCCGCTGGAGCCGCGACGAACGCGTCGACCGCGGCCACGCCCCCGAGCGCGCCCGCCCCGACCGCGACGAGCGCCCTGCTCGTGACGACCGCGCTGCTCGCCCCGCCCGCGCGGGCGACCGCGATGACCGCGCTCCGCGTTCGTTTGATCGGGATGCCCGTCCCGCCCGCTCCAGCGATCGCGACGACCGCGCCCCGCGCTACGCCGATCGGGATGCCCGTCCGGCCCGCTCCGGCGACCGCGACGCTCGCCCGGCGCGCGACGACCGCGCTGCGGGCAACCGCTACAGCAACGACCGCGGCTACCGCCCCGCGTCGACCAACGGCCGCCCCGCGCGTCCGGCGCGTGACGGCGATACCCGCGACGGAGCCCCCCGCACCGGAACCGGCCGCGCGACTCACCGCCCCGACTGGCGCCCGCAGACCGGCGCCGCGAGCACGGGTCGCCCGGCGCGCTCGTTCGATCGCGACACGCGTCCCGCGCGTGACGACCGTGCGCCGCGCAGCTTTGACCGCGATGCGCGTCCCGCCCGCGACGCCCGCCCGCAGCGTGACGACCGTGCCCTGCGTTCGTTCGATCGTGACGACCGTGCTCCGCGCACGTACGACCGCGACGCTCGCCCGGCGCGCGACGACCGCGCGCCCCGCAGCTTCGACCGCGACGCGCGTCCCGCGCGTTCGTTCGATCGCGATGACCGCGCTCCGCGCACCTACGAGCGCGACGCGCGCCCCGCGCGCAGCTACGACCGCGACGAGCGGCCGACCGAACGCCGCGAGTCGAGCTTCTACCCCAGCCGCGACGCGAAGGCCGCCAAGGTTGACGACGTCGTGCTCGACCGCTTGACGGCCGACGCCGTGCTCGCAACCGACGTCGAGGGCGTCACGTTCGCTGACCTCGGCCTCGGCGCGAACATCGTGCGCGAGCTCGAAGAGCAGGGCGCAAGCTCGCCGTTCCCGATTCAGGCGGCGACGATTCCCGACGTGCTCGCGGGCAAAGACGTGCTCGGCCGTGGCCGCACGGGATCGGGCAAGACGATTGCGTTCGGGGCTCCGTTGGTCGAGCGACTGATGGAGAACGGTGGCGGCAAGAAGCGTCAGATGGGCCGCGCTCCCCGCGCACTCATCCTGGCCCCGACCCGTGAGCTCGCCCTGCAGATCGACCGCACCGTGCAGCCCATCGCGCGCAGTGTCGGACTCTTCACGACGCAGATCTACGGCGGCGTGCCCCAGGGTCGCCAGGTCGGTGCGCTGCAGCGCGGCGTCGACATCATCATTGGCACGCCTGGTCGCATCGAAGACCTCATCGAGCAGGGTCGCCTCGACCTCAGCCAGATCGAGATCGTCGTGCTCGACGAGGCCGACCACATGTGCGAGCTCGGCTTTCTCGAGCCCGTGCAGCGCATCATCCGCCGCACGCGACCGAACGGGCAGCGCTTGCTGTTCTCGGCCACGCTCGACTCGGGTGTCGCGAGCCTCGTCACCGAGTTTCTCGACAAGCCCGCCGTCTACGAGGTCGCCGGTGAAGACCAAGAGTCGTCGACGATCGACCACAAGGTGCTGCTCGTCGACCAGCGCGAAAAGCGGGGCATCATCGAGCAGCTTGCAGCCGGTGACGGCAAGACGCTGATCTTCGCCCGCACGCGCGCCTTTGCCGAAGAGCTCGCCGACCAGCTCGACGACGCCGGAATCCCGGCCGTCAGCCTGCACGGCGACCTCAACCAGGCACGCCGCACGCGCAACCTCGAGAAGCTCACGAGCGGTCGGGTGAATGTGCTGGTGGCGACGGATGTCGCGGCGCGGGGCATCCACGTCGATGACATCTCGCTCGTGATCCAGGCCGACGCCCCCGACGAGTACAAGACCTACTTGCACCGCTCGGGCCGCACCGGCCGCGCGGGCAAGGTCGGAACGGTCGTCACGCTCATCACCCGCCAGCGCGCGCGTCGCTTCGACGAGCTGTTACAGCGCGCCGAGATTGAGGCCGAGACCACCGAGGTGCGCGTCGGCGACGCCTTCCTCGACCGTCTCGCCGCGCTCTAGCGCAGCTGCGGGTACACCAGCCGGGCGTGCTGCTCTCAGACCTTCAGGGTCGTGAGGGCGGCGCGCTCGGCTGCTGCCGTTTCGGCGAGCGTGGTGGCCGCCCCGACCGGAAGCGCGGAGCCCCGAGACCCTTGTCGCGCTGTCGTGCACTGCGCCCCTCCTGGCGCCGTCGTGTACCGCTCCCCTCCTGGCGCTGCCGTGCACCGCGCCCCTTGTCGCGCCGTCGTGAACCGCGCCCTGGAGACACTCTCTCTGAGCCGACTCCCCAATCGAAGGAAGTTCGGGAGCCAAAGTCGGTGAAACTTCCTTCGATTGGGGAGCGCGCAGGAGGAAGGTGGGCGGGCAAGCCGGGCGACAAGGCGGGCCGAGCGGGCCGAACTGGCGGGTGGGCGGACAGGCGGTGCTGGTGGCCAGTTGGCAGCCGACTTAGGCAGCGGCGAGCATCGCGCTCGCGGCAAGGGCGAGCGCGAGTCCCACCCACTGCAAGGTCGCGATGCGCTCGCGCAGCACGAGAGCCGCGAGCAAGATGGTGCCGGCCGGATAGAGCGCCGTGAGCACCGAGACAACCGTGAGATCACCCACGCGCAGGCCGACGAGCACGATGACGTTGGCGATGGCGTCGAGGAATCCGCAGCCGATGGCGAGCAGGAGTCCGCCACGCCAGCCTCCGCGCAGAGCAGCGGCGCTCGCGCGCAGCAGTCCGTCGCGCCCGGGCGCACCCGGGGCCGGCGCGGCCGCCAACGCGTGGGGGGCGCCGTGGGTTCCGTCGAGTACGGCGAGCGGAGCATCCGTCGACCGCACGTGGCGACGTGCCGCAACCACCGCCATGACGACGATGAGCGTGAACATGATCGACGCGTTCACGACGCGGTTCGCCACGAGCGGCACGAGTCCGCTGTCGTCGGGCGTCTGGTCGATGAGGATGTAGAAAGCGCCGATAAGAATGCCCGAGATCGTCGCCATCGTGAGCCCGGTGAGCGTGGGGCGCACCGCCTCTTTCGAGGGAACAAACCCTACGAGCACGACCGCCACGAGGGCGAGCGCAAAGGCCGGGTAGGCGATGACTCCCAGTTGCGAGCCGGTGACGAGACCCCACGTGAGCGGAACGATCGCCGACGTCACAGCCGTGAGGGGCGACAGGATGCTCATGGGCCCGATCGCGAGGCACGCGTAGAGCAGCGCGATCGCGGCAGCCCCCGTCACTCCCGAGATCGCACCCCAGAACAGCGCCTCGCGCGACCACTCGCCCGCGATGACGAACGTGCCGAGGTAGAGCAGCACGACGCCCGAGAGTGCTCCGAGTGCGGTGACGCGCAGCGCCGAGATGCGGCGAGACGCGAGCCCGCCCAAAAAGTCGGCGGCGCCATAGACGAGGGCACCGGCGAGCCCAAGAACAACAGTGAGCACGGGGCACACCTCCTGCCCTCGATTCTGTCAGGCCTCGCGACCACGCGGCCTCGCTAGGGTGGCGACGTGACCTTTCGCGATGATGCCGACATCTCTTCTTCCACCGTTCGCCGCCCCGCAAATCGGTGTCGACTATCGCACCCCCGGCGCGATTCTCTTCGAGCAGTCGGTCGACACCGGATGCGGTGGCGCGACGAGCGCGGTCGGCCCGTTCTACTGCCCCACCGACGAGACCATCTACCTCGACACGGGCTTCTATGGCGAGCTCCGCACACAGTTCGGTGCCGAAGGGGGGCCTCTCGCCGAGATGTATGTCGTCGCGCACGAGTGGGGTCACCACATCCAAAACCTGGCGGGAGTGCTGGCCTCGGCGAACGTGGGCGACTCGGGCCCCGCATCCGATGCCGTGCGCATCGAACTGCAGGCCGACTGCTTCGGCGGGGCGTGGGCGGGCGCCGCATCGGAGGGGGCGGATGCTCTGCTCGAGCCCATCACGCGGGAGCAAGTAGCCCAAGCCCTCGATGCGGCTGAAGCCATCGGTGACGACCGCATTCAACAGCAGACGACCGGCCAAGTGTCGCCCGAGACCTGGACCCACGGTTCGAGCGAGCAGCGCCAGCGCTGGTTTGCCATCGGCTTCGAGCAGGGTGTCACCGCGTGCGACACCTTCTCGGTGTCGGGAGCCGACCTCTAGCCCTCGAGCCCGGGCGGGAATCATCCGCCCACTCGCGCCGTTGTCGCTACGGGTGGCCCTCGGGCGTTCGTCACATTCGGCCAACCCTCGCACTGCGCCCGTACGCTAGCACCACACGACTTTCTGCAAGGAGACCCTCATGGCCCGCATCTACTCCGACATCACGCAGGTGTTCGGCAACACCCCGCTCGTGACGCTCAACAACG
>CALRWH020000042.1:0-17631 GCA_943371805.1 Pseudomonas synxantha
CGCTGCCCGACATGGCGCCCCGCTCTACTTGACTCCGCCGACATGCTTGACCTCTCATGTCATCGATGCGGTCGAAGACCATGGGGCACGAGAGATCGTGATCATTGGTGGCCCAGCCTCGGTCACCCGCCCGGTCGAAGTTCTCTTTCTCTGCGGAATGAGCGCGACTCGAGGTGAGGTCACCGAGCTGCAGCGGGCTGTTGCCGAGGCGCTCAACTAGCCAGAGCGAGTAACGGCGACAACCCTAAGCCGCCGTGAGTAGCCTGGAGTCATGACCTGGCTTGTCACCGGCGGCGCCGGCTATATCGGAGCGCACGTCGTGCGCGCCCTCACCGCAGCGGGTATGGCTCCTGTGGTGCTCGACGACCTCTCGAGCGGGCACGCCGCTTTTGTTCCTGAGGGCGTGCCGTTTGTGCGCGCATCCATTCTCGACAAGGCCGCGGTAGACGCCGTGCTCGCCGACCACGCCGTCACGGGCGTCATTCACGTGGCGGGCTTCAAGTACGCGGGTGTGAGTGTGCAGCGACCCCTGCACACCTACGAGCAAAACGTCTCGGGCATGGTCACGCTGCTCGAGGCGATGTATCGCCACGGGGTCGACCAGTGCGTGTTCTCGTCGTCGGCGGCCGTGTTTGGTGCCGTCGATGTCGACATCGTGACCGAAGACGTGCCCAAGAACCCCACGTCGCCCTATGGCGAGTCGAAGCTGATTGGCGAGTGGCTGCTGCGCGATCAGGCGGTCGCGGCGGGCCTTCGGCACACGAGCCTTCGCTACTTCAACGTGGTCGGCTCGGGCGACCTTGCCGTGCGCGATACGAGCCCGCACAACCTGTTTCCGCTCGTCTTTGATGCTCTCGTGGAGGGTCGCGTGCCCCGCATCAACGGCACCGACTACCCGACGCCCGACGGCACGTGTGTGCGCGACTACATTCACGTGGCCGATCTCGCGCTCGCGCACGTCGAGGCCGCTCGGCGCCTCGAGGCCGGCGAGGCGATCGAACCGGCCTACAACCTCGGTTCGGGCGACGGTGTGTCGGTGCGCCAGATCATGGATGCCGTGGCCGAAGTGACGGGCATCGCCTTCGTTCCTGAGGTGAGCGACCGGCGCCCGGGCGATCCGCCGCGCATTGTGGCGAGTGGCGAGCTCGCTGCGCGCGACTTGGGCTGGGCGATGCGGCATTCGCTGGCCGAGATGGTCGAATCGGCGTGGCAGGCCCGGAGGGCATCCGTCTGATTACGGCGACTGCCGGAGCCGATTGCGCTGAGCATCACTCGATTCACATAGCGGTTTCTGCGGCGCGTCGCAACTCTCATTCGTCTGTCGAACCTTTTACTATCCGCGACTTGACGCGAGCGAATGACACGAGTGTAATTAGGGCATCCCGCGCAACCGGGGGGTAGCGCAGGGGAAGGAGTCAGGCCGATGAGTGAGTACCGCAACACCGTTCCCGGCGATTGGTTCGTTGACCCTGTTCGACTGGGTGTTCCTGGTGTTCGACGTGCGCGTTCGGTTGATGAGGACGAGAACGCCCTCGCCTGGCAGGCCGATGCGCTCTGCGCGCAAACCGACCCCGAAGCGTTTTTTCCTGAAAAGGGTGGCTCGACGCGCGACGCCAAGAAGATCTGCACGACGTGTGAGGTCAAGGCGGAGTGCCTCGAGTATGCATTGCAGAACGACGAGCGTTTCGGCATTTGGGGCGGGCTGAGCGAGCGCGAGCGCCGCAAGCTTCGCCGCCGCGCCTGACCCATCTCGTTCACCGAGCGGCTTAGGGTCGAGAGAGTGCAGCCCCGAGTCATTGCGATCGTTGTCGCCCGCCGCGGCGGCACGGCGTTGCAGCAGACTCTGGATGCTCTCGCCCAGCAAAGCCGCCGCCCCGACCAGCTCGTGGTCGTCGACGCCGCGGGCGTCGACGCAGTCACGGCCCAGCTCGCGGCCGCAAACCCCACCCAGTTCGTCACCGCTGGGTCGGGCCTCGGATTCGGCGAGCTCGTGCACCGCGCGCTCGCAGCCGTGCCGTTGCCCGAGCCGACAAGCTCGCCCTACGGCGGAGTCGACGAGTGGCTCTGGCTCTTGCGCCACGACACCGTGCCCGATCCGAACGCGCTGCAACGCTTGCTCGGGGCCGTCGAGGTTGCGCCGTCGGTAGCGGTGGCGGGGGCCAAGCAACTCGAGGCCGAGCATCCGACGGTTATCGCCGCGTATGGCGAGACGCTCACGCGCTGGGGCGCCACGATGGCCATTGCCGAGCGTGAGCTCGACCAGGCGCAGCACGACCGCACGAGCGATGTGCTGGCCGTCGGTGAGGCCGCGATGCTCGTGCGGCGCACGGTCTACAACGCCGTTGAGGGATTTGACTCGGCGCTGCCGAGCGTTGATGCGGCGCTTGATCTGTGTGTGCGCATCCGTCTCGCCGGTCACCGCGTGGTGGGCGTGCCGCAAGCGCGCGTCTTTGTCTACGAGGGCACGGCCGCTGCGGGGCGGGCCGGTGGCGGCAGGCCGGTGTCGCCGCGCGCGCGCGCCCGGCTCATGCGCACGGCGCAACTGCACCGCCGACTGGTCTACTCCCCGGCCGCAGCCTTGCCGCTGCACTGGCTGAGCCTGGGGCCGATCGCGATCATCCGGGCGCTCGGGCACCTCGTGCGCAAGCGGCCGACCTACGTCGGTGGTGAGTTCGCCGCAGCGCTCGCCGTGGCCTTCTCGGGCAGCGCGGTGCCCGCGGCCCGTCGACGGCTGGCTCGGGGCCGCACGCTCGGTTGGTCGGTCATTGCTCCCTTGCGCATGGCACCCGATGAGGTTCGCCGGCGTCGCGCAATCGCCCGCGATGCTCAGGTAGCTGCCCTCGACGATGATCGCCCACCGCGCCCTGACTTCTTCCCGGGAGGCGCGGCAGTGGTGGCCTTTGCGGCGGCCATTGGCGCCATCGCCTTCGCGCCTCTCATCGGTGCGCCTGCTCTGCTGGGTGGCGCTCTCGCCCCGCTCGCGCCCGATGTGCCCACACTGCTGGCGTCGCTCGAGCGCACGAGTGTGGGCGCGGCCGACCCCTTTGCCTTCGTGCTTGCGCTGCTGGGCGTGCTCACGCCGTGGCAGCCGTCGCTCATCATCGTCGTGCTCGTGATCGCGGCGCTTCCTCTCGCTGCTCTCGGCGGCTGGTGGGCCGCGGCGACGATCATGCGCCGCCCCGGGCCGGTCGCCGTCGTTGCCGTACTGTGGGCGTTCTCGCCCGCGCTCTTGTCTGCTCTCGTTGAGGGTCGCCCGGCCGCGGTGGTGGCTCATCTCGCTCTGCCCGTGCTCGTCGCGAGCGCCGCGCGGGCCCCGCGCTCGTGGAGCGCCACCGGCGTTGCCGGCCTCTCGGCGGCTGTCGTCGTCGCGAGCGCGCCGAGCCTGCTGCCCGCTCTCATCGTGATCTGGGTGGTGTGGATGCTCGCCAACCCCCGCCGCCTCGGCCGACTGTTGACGCTCCCCGTGCCCACCGCGGCTCTGCTCGCGCCGCTCGTCTATGACCAGCTCGTGCGCGGCACGCCGTTCGGATTGCTCGCCGACCCGGGTCTGCCCTCCGCCCCCGCGGGGGTGACTCCTACCGGCTTGTTGCTCGGCTGGCCCGATCTCTCCCTCGTGCTTGCCCCGATCGGGCACGTGCTACCGGGGGTGCCCACGGCGGTCGTGGTGGCCGTGCTCGCCGCTCTCGCTCTCGTACCGGTCGCGCTCGCGCTCGTGGGTCTCGCGCTGCCCGACGGCCGCCGCGCCATCGTGCCCCTCGTGTTCGTCGCCGTGGGCCTCACGACTGCGTGGGCAGTGTCGGGCGTCGCCGTCTCGGTGTGGAGCGGTCAGGCCGTCTTGCTCGACGTCGGGCCCGCGCTGAGCCTTGCGGCTCTGGGTGTGGCCCTCGCAGCCGGCCGCGGCCTCGACGCCATTCGCGCGTTCGCGCCCGCGACTCGGCAGGCCGCGGCGTTCGGCCCTGAGATTCGGGGAGCAGGAGCGCTCGCGGCCGTACTCGGACTTGTGGCTGTATTGGCTGCGGTTGCACCGGCGGTTCCCGCTCTGTCGACCGTGCTCACGGGCTCGTCGGCTGTGCGTGCGAGTGAGGCTCGCACTCTGCCGGCGATCGTGGCGGCCGAAGCCTTGTCAGACCCGACGATTGGCACGATCGTGCTCACTCCCGTCGACGCAGGTCTTGCGGCTCGGGTCGATCGCGGTGCCGGGCTCTTTCTCGCCGAGCAACGCACCCTCGAGCACACGAGCGCGGCTGGGGGCAGCATCTCCGCGCAGAGCACTGCGCTGGCCGAGCTCGTGGGCAATCTGGCGGCCCCCAGTGGGCGCGACGTCACGGCGGCGCTCGATGAGTTCGACGTGCGCTACGTGTTGCTCGAAGACTCGCGCGACGGTGTGGCGACGGTCACGGCCGAGAGCGTCACGGCAGCCCTCGACGGCAACCCGGTGCTGTCTCCCATCGGCGATGCCGATGCGGGCCGATTGTGGCGCGTCGTGCCCGACGATGACTCGCGAGCCGAGGCCGCCGCGCGGTCGGTGAGCTCGACGATGGTGCTCGCCGTGCAAGGGGGCATTCTCGCGCTCACGCTGTTGCTCGCGATCCCGACCTCACTGCGTCCGCGCCGGCGGTCAGACGAGCTCGCGACCAATGACGGCCCCGCGGCAACCTTCGAGGTCGGTGATGACGATGAGTGACAACACCGAAGCGACACGGGCGCCTCGCACGCGCTCGTGGCTGCTCGTGAGCGGGCGCGCATCTCTCGCCCTCGGTGCGGCGGCTACCGGCGCCGCTCTCGCGGCGGTGGTGGCATTCGTGCCGAGTCCGGCGATCGTCGTCGCCGTGCCGAGCGTGGCCGTGACGCCCGACCGATCAGACCAGTCGCTCGTGTGCGCCGGAGGGGCACTCGGGCTGACGCGCGGCGACGATCCGCAGTTGGCCGTTGTCGCCGACGAGCAACTCCACACCTCAGGGGCCGGTCTCGTGACGTCGACCCTCGCGTCGCCCGACGCGATTGACGGCGCGCCGATCGTCGTCACGCTGCCGCGTGAGGCGCCGGGCGATGCTCTCGCCGCAACCGGAATTGTGCGGCCCGACACGACCGAGGTCACGGGGCTTGCTGCCGCCGAATGCCTCACTCCCGTCCGCAGTGCATGGCTCGTCGGTGGGTCGACAACCGTGGGCCGCACCACCTGGATTGTGTTGAGCAACAATGACGCCGTTGATGCCGTGGTCGATCTCACGCTGTGGGGCGACACGGGGCCGATCGACGCCATTGGCTCGAGCGGCATCATCGTTGCCGCCGGAACCCAGCGCATTCTGCCGCTCGCCGGATTCGCGCTCGATGAGCCGTCACCCGTCGTGCGCGTGTCGAGCACCGGGGGCTCGGTCGCGGCGACGATGCAGACCACGGTCGTACGAGGACTCACCCCCAGTGGCATCAGCGCCGTGACGCCCCTTGCTGAGCCCGCCCTTCGGCACGTCATCCCTGCTTTTCCGGTCATCAACAGCCAACTCGCTCTCGAGCAATCGACGATCGATGGCGGTGCCGACGGCCTGCCCGTGTTGCGCCTCATGGCGCCCGGAGACGAGCCGGCTCAGGTGACCGTGCGACTCATCGGGCTCGACGGTGCCGCCGGGCTCGTCACCGAGGCCACGGTGGAGCCGGGAGTCGTGCTCGACCTCGCGGTAACGGATCTCGCCGACGGCGAGTACGGCGTGATTGTCGACGCGACCGAGCCCGTCGTCGTGGCAGCGCGTGCCAGCACGGCGGCTGCCGGGGCAGCCGACCTCGAATGGTTCAGCCCGAGCCCTGCTCTCGAGGCCGGCACAGCGGCGCTCATGGCCGTCGCGCCCGTTGCCGACGAGCAGTCGGCCCTCGTACACCTCGTCGCACCCGACGGGGCAGCCGAGGTCTCGATCGACGGGGTGCCCGTGACGATCGCCGCGGGAGGCATGGTCATTGTGCCCACGGCAACCAACGCGGGCGTTCGACTCACGACGAGCGGCCGCGTGCACGTGAGCGTCAGCTACCGCGGCGACGGGGTGCTGGCGGGCTCACGCGTGCTCGCGCCGCCGAGCGCGGCCGGCGCGCTGACCGTGTTGCCCCAGTAGGGCGTGCGGCCAGCGCGAGCATCCGTCGCCAGAGGAAGCGCGTCTACCAGTGGCGAAAGCGATCGGGCGCGAGATCCCATGGGTCTTTGCCGATGAGTTCGCCCACAGCGCGAAACACGCAGCTCTCGACCATGAGCCGGCGGTGCCAGTCGTCGTCACGGTGCAAGCGACTCATGCGTTCGATCGGGATGCGGAACAGAACCACGAGGTTCTGATCAGCGACGACGCGCCAGCGTGCGACCCCCCGCACTCCCGTGGGCTGATCGGGCATGGGCATGACGTCGATGCGCAGGTTCGCGAGCTCGGTGGGCCACTGGTTGACGAGATACTCGGCAGTCGACTGCACGGTCGTCTCGAACAGCGACCGGCGCGTGAAGGCCAGCGGAAGGTGGGGCCCCGTGACGGGGGAGCGGCCCACGCGGCCGTGCCGGGCGCGGGCTCGCGCACTCGGCTGCCTACTCGCTCGTGCCACGCCCTCAGCCTATCGCCGCCGCGTCACAGCGCCGCTCTATGCTGAAGGCACGATGAGCGCCCGACTGTGCAGCAAAGTCGCGTGCAGTGAGCCTGCCGCCCGCACTCTCACCTATGTCTATGCCGACTCGATGGCAGTGCTCGGCCCGCTGAGCGCTCGGCCCGAGCCGCACAGCTACGACTTGTGCTCGCGGCACAGTGAACGGCTCTCTGTTCCGAACGGCTGGCAGGTAATTCGTTATAGCGCTTTAGGCGAAGTTGGATAAAACCCGAGTAGGGTGACGGGGTGAATTCCGCTCTTCAAACCCCCGCCCCCGACCTCAGCGCCTTCATCAAGGCCTACGACGTTCGCGGCCTCGTTGGCACGCAACTGACCGACGAGGTCATCGAGGCACTCGGAGCCGGATTCGCTGACGAGATGCGCGCTGAGCACGACGGGCCGACCTTCGAGATCGCCGTTGGGCATGACATGCGCGACAGTTCGCCCACGTTTGCGGCCGCCTTTGCGCGGGGGGCACAGGCGCGGGGCGCATCCGTCATCATGCTCGGTCTCGGGTCGACCGACGAAACCTACTTCGCGAGCGGTCGCCTCAATGTGCCCGCAGCCATGTTCACGGCGAGCCACAACCCGGCCACGTACAACGGCATCAAGTTCTGCCGTGCAGGCGCTCAGGGCATCAGCCTCGACACCGGGCTGGGCAGCATTCGCGACCGTGCGCAGGCCTACCTTGCGTCGGGCATTGAGACGGTGGATGCCCCCGGCACGCTCGCACACCGCGACGTGCTCGCCGACTACGCCGCCTATCTGCGCGAGCTCGTTGACCTGTCGAGCGTGCGCCCCCTGCGCATTGTGGTGGATGCGGGCAACGGCATGGGCGGACTCACGGTGCCGGCCGTGCTCGGCACGGCCGCGGGTCTACCCGCCCTGCCCCTCGAGATCATTCCGCTCTACTTCGAGCTCGACGGCACTTTTCCCAACCACGAGGCCAACCCGCTCGAGCCCGCCAACCTCGTCGACTTGCAGAAGGCGGTCGTTGAGCACGGCGCCGACTTGGGGCTCGCGTTCGATGGCGACGCCGACCGCTGCTTCGTGATCGACGAGCTCGGCCAACCCGTGACGCCCAGTGCCGTGGCCGCGATCGTGGCACTGCGCGAGATCACGCGCGTGCGGGCTCAAGGCGAGACGGGCGAGATTCGCGTCGTGCACAACCTCATCACGTCGCGCATTGTGCCCGAGACGATTTCGGCTGCGGGCGCCATCCCGGTGCGCACGAAGGTGGGCCACTCGCTCATCAAAGACGTCATGCACGCGACGGGGGCAATCTTCGGCGGCGAGCACTCGGCGCACTACTACTTCCGCGACTTCTGGGGCGCCGACAACGGCATGCTCGCGGCCATGCACCTCATCGCGCAGTTCGGCGCCTACGAGGGGCCGCTCTCGGCGCTTGCCGCAGAGTTCACGCCCTACACCGCAAGCGGTGAGATCAACTCGACCGTGGCCGACGTGCCCGCCGCCTACGCGCGCATCGTCGACGCCTTTCACGGCCGTGCGTCGGTCGACGAGCTGGATGGCCTGACCTTCACGGGCGCCGCGGATGACGGCTTCTGGTGGTTCTCGGTGCGCCCCTCGAACACCGAGCCGCTCTTGCGGCTCAACGCCGAGGCGCAGACGCCCGCCACCATGGCCGCCATCCGCGACGAGGTGCTCGCGCTTATCCGCGCGTAGCTCGACGCCGCACGATCACTTCTGCCACGAGGCTGTTGATCACGAAGCCCACTGCCACGACCCAGGTCTCGCTCACGGGATCGAGCTCGCCCCCGACGATCGTCCACACGATGGCGACGAGCGCTTGGGTTCCTCCCGAGACCGCGATCGCATACGCGCGCGTCATCTCGGCGCCGTGCGTCGCGAAGGCGCGTCGCTGGATCGCGACGACCGCGCGCACGAGAAACACGATCATCGCCGCGGCGAAGACGACCCGCACGATCGCAGCGGCTCGCTCGTCGGGCGTGCCCGTGAAGAAGACTCCGAGGGGAACGCTGGCAAGGGCCGCGACGAAACCCACGGGGATCACCACTCGACCAGCGTTCTGGTGCCAAGCGCGTCGCATGCGTAGCGCCGGAGAGAACTGAAAGGCGCCGACAAGGCAGAACACGCTCATCGACACGATGTGCGCCACGCTCGCGACAGAGAGGGCGAATGGTTGGTCGACTGCCGCGCCCGCGCTGAGCTCGGTGAGGCGAACAACGCCACCGAGAACGGGGAGAAACCCCAAGAGCAGGAGGCCGGTGATGACCGGCCACCCGCTCGTGATGGGCGCAGATCGCCTAGTCGACGGCACGGGTTCGTGGCCAGGTCGCGGCCGTGCGCAGGATGAACGCCAGGAGCAACAACTCGAGCCCGATCGAGATGCCGTAGAAGGCGGCCCACTCCCACGTCTCACTAACAGCGTTGAACAGGGTGAACGGAATGTAGAGCGACGCGACCACGAAATTGGTGATGCGGTTCGCGCGGGGCGGCAGGATCGCCGACAGCGCCACCATCATGGCCGGAATCGACACGCTCACGAGAAACACGGTGATCAGCGGGGCGCTGACCTCGAACTCCCATACGAGGCCGGCGAGAATTCCGTCGACGACTCCCGGCTTGTAGAAGTTGAGCACGTCGACATAGACGTAGAGAAACATGAAGCTCGTCCAGGCAGCAGCGAGTCTCGCCTGCACGGGTAGGGGTCGGCCATCGAGCGGAAGCGGGGCGTTCGGTCGGTTCGTCATCGAATTCTCTTTCGTTGTGGGTGGTGCCCGACCGCCGGAGCGGCGGCGGGAGTTGTTCGTTCGACGTGCCAGCGCGGTTTTCGTACACTGTACGTCGTACGCTGTACTATGGTTCGTACGCTGTACGCTTGTCAAGTCGGTCACGCACACGAGGAGGCTCCTGATGGCGAGTGATCCCCGTGAGACGGCGGTCGATGCGGGCTTGAGCAAGCAGCGCGTCGTGATCGAAGCCGTGCGCCTCGCTGACCTCAACGGGGTCGATGGCCTGAGCATGCGCCAACTGGCTCGCTCGCTCGGCGCTGGCGCCATGTCGCTGTACCACTACGTGGCGAGCCGAGACGAGCTTCTCGACGCCATGGTCGACGTCGTTTTCGCAGAGATCGAGCTGCCGACACTCGACGGCGATTGGCACGCCGCCATGCGGCGTCAGGCCGAGTCGGCTCGACACGTTCTTGCTCGCCACCCGTGGGCCATCGCGCTCATGGAATCGCGCACAACGCCGGGGCCAGCGAACCTTCGGCACCGTGAAGCGTTCACGGCGTGTTTGCGGCAGGCAGGCTTTTCGGTCGTCATGGCGACCCACGCCAACTGGCTGCTCAACAGCTACGTCTACGGATTCGTGCTGCAAGAAGCGAGTCTGCCGTTCGACTCGGCAGACGACCTCGCCGACATGACCGAGAACGTCTACTTGCCCCAGCTTCCGGCCGATGAGTTTCCGTACCTCAACGAGTCGGCGACCGAGCTCGCGGCGGCGGGCTACGACCCCGCAGACGAGTTTCTGTTCGGCCTCGACCTGGTCTTGGCCGCGCTCGAGCCGCTGCGTTCCGTCGCCTGATCAGCGACTCATTCGAGCGGATGCTCGGGTGAGGCCTGCGAGAATGGCAGGCATGAGCATCCACACGCCCGCACGCCCCGCGCTCGACGTTGACGTCATCAACGGTGTCGCCCACAAGGTGCGTGACCTCACGCTGGCCGAGGCGGGTCGCCACCAGATTCGCCTCGCCGAACACGAGATGCCGGGCCTCATGAGCTTGCGCGACGAGTTCGGGCCGCACCAGCCGCTTGCCGGCGCGCGTATCGCCGGCTCGCTGCACATGACGGTGCAGACAGCCGTGCTCATTGAGACTTTGCGCGCCCTGGGTGCCGACGTGCGGTGGGCGAGCTGCAACATCTTCTCAACGCAAGACGAAGCGGCTGCGGCGGTCGTCGTCGGCCCCACCGGCACCCCGGAGAAGCCCGGGGGTACGCCCGTCTTCGCCTGGAAGGGCGAGACGCTCGAGGAGTACTGGTGGGCGACCCAGCAGATTTTCGACTTTGATGGCGAAGGCCCGACGCTCATTCTTGACGATGGTGGCGACGCCACGATGCTCGTGCACAAGGGCACCGAGTTCGAGGCCGCGGGCGCGGTTCCGGACGACGCCGAAGGCGACAGCGCCGAATGGCGCGTGGTGCTGAGCGTGCTGCGCGAGTCGTTGCAGAGCGACCCGCAGCGGTGGACGCGCATGGGCGAGGGCATCCTGGGCGTGACAGAAGAAACCACGACGGGCGTGCACCGCCTCTATGAGCTGCACAAGGCCGGAAAGCTGCTGTTTCCGGCGATCAACGTCAACGACTCGATCACCAAGAGCAAGTTCGACAACAAGTACGGCATTCGCCACTCGCTGCCCGACGGCCTCAACCGGGCTACCGACGTGCTCATGGGTGGCAAGACGACGTTCGTCGTCGGCTACGGCGACGTCGGCAAGGGTGCGGCCGAAGCCCTGCGTGGGCAGGGCGCGCGCGTCATCATCAGCGAGGTCGACCCCATCAACGCGTTACAAGCGGCCATGGACGGCTTTCAGGTCACGCGCCTCGACGACGTCATCGGCACGATCGACATTCTCGTGACCGGCACGGGCAACGAGAACGTCGTGACCGTCGACCACTTGCTCGGTCTCAAGCACCTGGCGATCGTCGCGAACGTCGGCCACTTTGACAACGAGATCGACATGGCGGGTCTCGAGGCTCTGCCGGGCGCCGAGAAGATCGAGATCAAGCCGCAGGTGCACGAGTGGCGCTTGCCCAATGGGCGCAGCATCATCGTGCTGAGCGAGGGCCGCCTCATGAATCTGGGCAACGCCACCGGTCACCCGAGCTTCGTCATGAGTGCCTCGTTTAGCAACCAGGTTTTGGCACAACTCGAGCTGCACCTGCGCCTCGAGCAGTACCCGCTCGGCGTGCACGTGCTGCCCAAGGTGCTCGACGAGAAGGTCGCCCGCCTGCACCTCGACGCCCTCGGCGTAAAGCTTACCGAGCTGACGCCGCGGCAGGCGCAGTACATCGGCGTTGACCCGGCTGGGCCTTTCAAGGTCGACCACTACCGGTACTAGCACGGCTCTCTCGCGATCGCTTGTCCGCGATCGCGCCCACAAGGTCGACCACTACCGGTACTAGACCGGCCGTGTGGTCGGCGGCTTAGCTCTTGGTGAGCTCTGCCGCCGCGCGCTCTTCGCGCACGGCAATCCAGCGGAAGATCGCCCACACGACCACGGTCAGCACCATAAAGCCCACAAACAGCACGACCGTGCTCGTCAGTGGCCCGGCTGTGGCAGCCCACGCGTTCGGCAGCGGAATGATGATGAGCACGAACGCCGTCGTGGCCACAGCCGCGAGCCCCGCCCAGATGAGCTTTGACCACTGCCAGATTGACCGGCCGTCCATAAACATGACCGGAATGAGCGCGATGACCAGCGAGGTCAGGGCTTCGACCGTGATCGCCACGAGAGTCTCGCGCCAGAGCAGCTCGGCGAACCCGGGCTCGGGCGAGCCGAGGGCGACGGATGCGCCGTAGAGCATCCACGCCCCGATTCCGAAGGCGAGCAGCACGCTCGAGACGAACGCGGCCAAGCGGCCCGATTCGTCTTTCTTGAGTTCGCGCGCAAGCTGCACGCCCAACACGAGGCCGAAGAGCAGACCCGGCGCAACCCCGAACAAGCGCGAGAGCAGCACGGTCGCCGCGGTGAGCAGAATCGCCCCGGGAAGGATGCGCTGCACAATGTCGACGTCAAACCACTTCTTGGCGGCCGCACGCAAGACGAGCCCGCCCACGACGTTCACGATGAACAGTGAGATTGCGATCGCGAGCCACAGACGCAGCGTCGAGACGGTGAACCCGGCGTTGGGGTCAACGAGGGCCGCGAGGGCCGCGACGAGGGCGACAACGCCGATGAGGGATGCCGTGCGGCCGATGCGGCGTTGCAGCCGATCGCCCCAGGCGGCGAGGCGATCGCGCCAACTACCGCGCCACGCGGGCAAGCGGTGGTAGTTCTCGCGAATCGTTGCGTGCAAGAGCTCGGCAGGAATCGCTACGAAGAGCAAGAACGATGCGGCGCCCGCGACGGCTCCCGCCACGACGAGGGCCGGAGTCGCGAACAGGTCTGCAGGAGTGCGCAGGCTCGTACCAAACACGGTCGGGTCGTTTGCCCCGCCGCCGCCGATGACCGGCGTGCCGCCGTCACCGGAAGCCGCAGGAGCGGCCACGGCGTCGTCGGTCGGCTCAGGGTCGTCCGTGGGCTCGGGTGACGGCGCGCGTGTGGGTGTGGGTGTCGGTGTCGGGTCCGGGGTGACAGAGACCGTTGGTGGCGCGACAGGGGGAACAGGCGGTGCAGGCGGTGGTGGCGGGGGAGTGACGACCGAGAACGTGACCTGCGGGTCGGGGCTCGGGCCCGTGTTGCCGAGCGCGTCAATCTGATAGCTGCCGATCGTGTACGAGCCGGGCGTGAGGGGGGCGAGGGTGCAACTCCACACCCCTGCGTTGTTGATCGGGGTCGGCGCACACGCGGGGGCGAAGCTCGGAAAGAACAACGGATACGCGGTGCCGCCCGGTTCGCCGGTTCCGGCAATGGTCGGGGTGAGATCGGCGACGACCTGGCCGGGTGTGGGAGCGGTCATGAACGTGAAGCCCGCCGACCGGTCGATCGTGACAACCCCCGTGCGCGGCTCTGAGATGCCGAAGCCCGAGTCAACCGTGACGGTATAGGGATAGTTTCCCTCGAGAGCGAGGGCAATGTTGATGTCACAGGTGTATTGACCGGCCGCGACAGGCACGGAGCATCCCCCGAGTCCAACGACGGTGACCGCGACGCTCGAGCCGCCTAAGAAACCTGAGTCGTCGTAAGCGGCTCCGTTGATGCTGAGCAAGCCGATGCTGTTGGTGGCGATTCCGTTTGCCGGCCGGTTTGCCGTCGTGACCGTTGGAGGCGCCAGAGTGTTGAACTCCCACCCCTCGCTCGCGCCGAGCTGGTCGCCCGCAATGACCTCGGCCGTGATGGTTCCATAGCTGCTCGGACCCGTCGAGAAGGTGCACGACCAGGTTTCGTCAGGCTGCACGACGGTGGTGCACAGCGTGCCGGTGCCTCCACTCCCAAAGTCGCTCGTCGTGAGCCTCACGGTGTCGCCGGGGTCACCCACACCCTGAAGGGTGTGGCTCATCGACCCGTCTTGCGCGAACGAGAACGTCTCTCCTTCGAAGGGTGGGTTGATGTCGAACGAGAACGGCAAAGCCCACGCGGGCCGGGCATCGATGAGCACGCTGGCGAGCACGCCACTGAGCCCGAGAGAGGCGACGGCGACGAGTGCGATGGCGCGCCGAAGGGGCGAGAAGTTCGCCGCATCCGTGCGTGACGGCGATGTCGTTCGGGTCATCGGACGCGGCGTGCCTTTCGGGAGAAGGACGAGTCTCCACGGATTCTAAACAAGAATTCGCCTCGGCTCGCGTCGCTAGCGGCACCCGCGAGGGGCGAGCGTCGACGTGCGCGATCAGCCCCGATCAGGAAAACCGTGCGGCAACGCCCCGAGCGTCGCTTGCAGGTCATCGAGTTGCGCGCGCTCCAGTTGTAGCGCAGTGGCTTCGCGGCCCCGGCGGACTGCCGCAACAGCGGCGAGAAAGAGCTCGGGGTCGCCGCCGGGAACCGGAGAGACGTAGATCGCCGCTTCGGTCGCGAGACCACGGGCGATGCGGTCACGTGTCGTCGGCGTGTGCCCGGCTGCCTGGCGCAAGAACTGTGCGATGCGCCGAGCCAGGGCATCGGGCAGTCGAGCCACATCGGCCGTAGCGGCCCACCCCGCAAGCTCGATGGGCACCCCGAACACGGGTGCGTCGAGTGTGCCCACGCGCTCGTACTGGCTGTAGGTGCCTGCGAGCAAATCACCCAATCGCTTCGCTCGAGTGTTGAGCATGGCGATGACGACGGCGAGTCCCCCGCCGGTCAAGACGATCTCGAACACTCCGACAAAGGCCCGAATGAAGGCGTGACGAAAAGAGACCGCTCCACCATCGTCACGCACGATGCGGTCACCGAGTGCGAGACGGCCGAGTGACTTGCCCTGCGTCACCGTCTCGATACCCGCCGGAAGCAGCACAAGGGTGAGCACGACGCACCCGATGACGATGGCGGCAAAGAGTGCCTCGGGGATTCCGATCGAAATCGCCGCGGAGAGTGACACCCAGATCAGCAATACTGCCGCGATGCCGTAGACGAGGTAGTCAACGATTCCGCCGGCCATACGCAACACCACGCTGGTGGCCCGCAGCTCGAGCGCGACCGCTTCGCCCGTCAGAAGCTCGCGTTCGACGTCGTAATCGGTCGCGGCGTTCTCTGTGCCCGGCATGCCATCATCTAAACAGATGGATCTCGACGCTTACTCGAACGCGCACTCTGCCGAATGGGAGAGGTTGCGCTCTTTGTCGCGCCGTCGACGATTCGCCGGTCGTGACGCCGATGAGCTCATCGAGCATTACCAGGCTGGCGCCTCGCAGCTCTCGGCCATCACGACGAGCGCGGGGCAGGTGCCACAAGCAGCGTCGCTCAGCGTGCTGTTGTCGCGGGCGCGCTTGCGATTCACCGGAGCAACGTCAGAGCCACTTGCTCAACTGGCCCGCTACGCGACGCGCGAGGTGCCGGCGGCGCTCTACCGCATCCGATTCTTGACGCTCGTGGTGGCCGCGTTCTTCGTCATCGTCGCGAGCCTCTATGCCGTGTGGGTGGCCACGACGCCGGGCGTGCTCGCTGCCATTGGTCCCTATGACGAGTTGCGGCGTTATGCCGAAGAAGACTTCGTGGGCTACTACAGCGAGTCGAGTGAGGCTGTGTTTGGTCTGCAGGTCTTCAGCAACAACGCGTGGATCGCCGCCCAGTCGGTCGCCTTCGGCATCACGGGCGTCTACGTGCCGTTTGTCGTCTTTCAGAACGCTCAAGGCATCGGGATCAGCGCGGGCATCATGGCCGAGTTCGATCGTCTCGACGTCTTCTTCTTGAGCATCTTGCCGCACGGTCAGCTCGAGATTTATGCGATCTTCGTGGCCGCGGCGGGCGGACTCATGATCTTCTGGTCATGGGTGTCGCCCGGCTCACGCACGCGCCTGCAGGCGCTCGCCGAAGACGGCCGCGCGCTCTTCTCGATCATCGGTGGCCTCGTGGCGGCCCTGCTCGTGAGCGGCATCATTGAGGGCTACGTGACCCGCCAAGAGTGGCCTGACGTCATTCGCATCGGCATCGGTACGGTCGCGCTCGTGGCTTTTTTGCTCTATCAGTGGATGCTCGGCGGTCGAGCCTTCCGCGACGGCGAAACGGGCGACCTCGACCCGATCAGTCGAGGCGCGCGCGTCGTCGTTGGTGACTAGCTGCTCGACTAGAGGCGACCGGCGGCCTTGTACGCGAGATAGCGGTCGGCGACGGCCGGCGGCAAGTCGAGCGGCGCTCCCGTGACGACATCGCCACCGAGACGCCGCACCGCGGCCGCGACGCGCTGCGCGTCGAGCAGAGCGCGTTCGGCGGCGGCAGCGCGGTAAACCTCGGCGCGGTTCTCGCGCTGCGCGGCGGCCTCGAGCAAAGCAGGGTCGGTCACGGCGGCAACGAGCACGAGGTGTCGAGTGGTGAGCTGCGGGAGCATCGTGAGAAGCCCGCGCGTCGCGCCGGGCGACTCGAGCGGCATACACAGCACGACGAGCGACCGCTGCGTCGTCATCGAGCGCACGAGCCCGGGAATCGCCGAGTAGTCGGTTTCGATGAGCTCGGGGTCGATCGGTGCCATCGTCTCGACGAGCTTCGCGAGCAGGTCGGCGCCGCGTGCTCCTTGAACGCGACCGCGCACCCGCCGGTCGTACACCGCCACGTCGACGCGGTCTCCGGCGCGATCGGCGAGAGCACTCAACAGCAGCGTTGACTCGAACGCCGTGTCGATACGCGTCTCGTCGGCAATGCGCGCCGCCGCTGTGCGCCCGGAGTCGACGATGACGACGACGTGGCGATCACGCTCGGGTCGCCACGTGCGCACCATGAGCGTCTGACCCGGGCGCCCGTTCGGGCCGGGCCCGCCAGAGCGACGAGCCGTGGCACGCCAGTCGATCGATCGCACATCGTCGCCGCGCACGTACTCCCGCAGGCTGTCGAACTCGGTGCCTTGGCCGCGCACCATGACGCTCGTGCGGCCGTCGAGCTCACGCAAGCGCGCGAGGCGTGACGGCAAGTGTTTGCGGCTGGCAAACTCGGGCAGCACCGTGATGGCCCCGGGCACGCGGATGCTCGCCTGCCGTTCAGCGAGCCGCAGCGGGCCGCGCGAGCGCACCGTCACGAGCGCCGTGCGGCGCTCGCCGCGCCGCCACGGTGTCAGCTGCGTGACGATCGCTCGCCGCTCTCCGGGCGGAACGAACAACTGCTGACGTTTCGGGGTGGCCCCAGCCGAGGGCTCCCACGCGTCACGGATTGCTCCGCGTAGCGTGCGCCGCGATGGATTGGTGACAAAGAGCGTGGCGCGAGCGGTTTCGGTGAGGCGCACGCGAGCATCCGTCTGCCGCTGCAGGCGAAGCGCGCGCGGCGAGGCCGCGAGCGCGAGGTCGAGGCACGCGAGCGCGACGCACAGGGCGATCCAGCCGAGCAACGCGAGCCCGGCCGGCATCGCGGTGGAGAGCGCGACAACAGGCACGACGCCGGCAGCGACGAGCAGAACGAACCACCCCGTGATGGCCATGGTCAGTGGTCGACGATCACAGCGGCACCTGAACCTGTTGCACGATGGCACGCAAGATGGTGTCGGCCGACACGCCCTCGAGTTCGGCCTCGGGCCGGAGCGCGATGCGGTGCCGCCACACGGGCAGCAGCATGGCTTGCACGTGGTCGGGCGTGATGGCTTCGGCGCCTTGCAGCCAGGCCCAGGCCTTTGCTGCGGCAAGCAGGGCCGTCGTGCCACGAGGGCTCACGCCGAGCTTGACCGAGGGGCTCTGCCGCGTTGCCCGTGCGAGATCGAC
>CALRWH020000043.1:0-17587 GCA_943371805.1 Pseudomonas synxantha
CGATGGTGTCAGCCGTCGCGGCGACGTCGCCCGTGACCATGAGGGTGCGGGTGACTCCCAGGGTGCGCAGCGCGGCGAGAGTGTCGGCGGCATCGGTGCGCACGGCATCCCGCAGCACCACGACTCCGGCGAAGCGACCGTCGATGGCCGCGTAGATCACGGCTTCGCCGCTTGCGCCCGGTCGCGCCACGAGATCGGGAGCGTGCTCGGCCACGAAGGCGGGCTTGCCGACGACGACCTCGCGGCCGCCAATCGTCGCGATGACCCCGTGCGCGGGCACCTCACGCGCGTCGCTCGAGTCGAGAAGCGGTAGCCCTCGATCGACCGCCGCGCGTTGCAGCGATTCGGCGAGCACGTGCGATGAGTAGCGCTCGGCCGAGCCGACGAGCTGCACGAGCTCGTTCTCGGTGAACCCGGCCTCGGCGTGCGCGCCGACGACCGCGGGCCGGCCGACCGTGAGGGTGCCCGTCTTGTCGAACGCGACCGTGCGAGCACGCGCGAGCTTCTCGAGCGAGCCCGCGTTCTTCATGACGATGCCGCGCTTGGCGGCGCTGCTCATGCCGCCCATGAAGGCCACGGGGGCAGCGATCAGGAGGGGGCAGGGCGTCGCGACCACGAGCACTTCGGCAAAACGCACGGGGTCGCCGCTGAGCGCCCAGGCCAGGCCGGCGATGCCGAGCGAGACGGCGGTGAAGGGCAGGGCATAGCGGTCGGCGAGTCGTACGAGCGGTGCCTTGCTACTCGCGGCTTCGCGCACGAGTTCGACGATGCGCTGATACTGCGAGTCGGCGGCGAGCGCCGTCGCCACCACCTCGACGGCGACGGGTCCGTTGACCGAGCCGCTCAACACGGCGTCGCCGGCGACCTTGTCGACGGGCAGGCTCTCGCCCGTGAGCGACGACTCGTCGAAGCCGCCGAGCGCACTCGCGAGCTCAGCATCCACAGGAACGATCTCGGCCGGGCGCACGAGCAATCGATCGCCCACGCGCACCTCGTCGGCCGGCACCTCGACCACGTCGCCGTTCGCCTCGATGCGGTGCGCCAATTGCGGCACGCGATCAAGCAACGACCGCAATTCGCGCTGGGCACGGCCTGCCGCCGCCACTTCGAGCGCTTCACCGCCCGTGAGCATGAGCACGATGAGCAGGCTCGCCCAATACTCGCCCACGACGATCGTGCTGACGATGGCGGTGACCGCGAGAATGTCGAGGCCAAACTGCTTCGACAAGAGCCCACGGATCATGCGCACGGCTTCGACCCCGGCAATCGTGAGGGCGTAGAGCGAAATGACCCAGCGAGCGGCTGGCTCAAGCCCCGCCGCAACCAGCGCACCCGCCACGAGTCCGATGCCCATCGTCACGGCCACGAGCGGAAAGCGGCGAACGAGGGCGACGAGTCGGGTCATGCTCTAGGTCTACTCCCCCACCCTGGCTGTCGCCAGTGCCGTTAGTACTGTCGTGGTCTCTCGCAGCGGGGAGCTACGCGCACGTGCACCGCTGAGCCGCCGGGACTCCGTCAAGCGCCTGCTCAATGTGCTGACCGCACCCTGACCACGTGACTTTGCCGCACTGTGAGCAGCGGACGGGAGAACACATGGGAGTTCCTTTCACAGAGCCGTGCGCGATTCGCACACACTCACAATACCCCCTGGGGTATATTCCGGCAAGTGCGCCACAGACGACGGATGCCCGAGGCACGTGGCCCCGGGCATCCGGTGAATCCGCTCGCCGTTAGGCCAGGCGTGACTTCAAGTTGTCGTCAATCGCCGCCAAGAAGTCTTCGGTCGTGAGGTATGGCTGCTCGGCGCTGATGAGAATCGCGAGGTCTTTCGTCATCTTGCCGCTCTCGACCGTCGTGATGACGACGTCTTCGAGGGTCTCGGCGAAGGTGATGAGCGCCGGGTTGCCATCGAGCTTGCCGCGGTGCATGAGCCCACGGGTCCACGCGAAGATCGACGCGATCGGGTTGGTCGACGTGGGCTTGCCCTGCTGGTGCAAGCGGTAGTGGCGCGTCACGGTGCCGTGCGCGGCCTCGGCCTCAACAACCTTGCCGTCGGGGCTCGTGAGCACGCTCGTCATGAGGCCCAGCGAGCCATAGCCCTGAGCCACGGTGTCGCTCTGCACGTCGCCGTCGTAGTTCTTGCAGGCCCAGACGTAGCCACCCTCCCACTTCATGGCCGAGGCGACCATGTCGTCGATGAGGCGGTGCTCGTAGGTGATGCCGGCAGCCTCGAACTGGCTCTTGAACTCGGCCTCAAAGATCTCTTCGAAGAGGTCTTTGAAACGACCGTCGTAGGCCTTGAGAATCGTGTTCTTCGTCGAGAGGTAGACGGGGTACTTGCGGGCGAGTCCGTAGTTGAGCGAGGCGCGCGCGAAGTCGCGAATCGACTCGTCGAGGTTGTACTGCACCTGGGCCACACCGCTTCCGGGCGACTGGTAGACCTCAAACTTCTGCGGCTCTGAACCATCTTCGGGCGTGAACTCGACCGTGAGCGTGCCCTTGCCTTCGAAGCGGAAGTCGGTGGCGCGGTACTGGTCGCCGAAAGCGTGACGGCCGATAATGATGGGCTTGTTCCAGCCGGGCACGAGGCGCGGGATGTTCGAGATCACGATGGGCTCGCGGAAGATCACGCCGCCGATGATGTTGCGGATCGTGCCGTTCGGGCTCTTCCACATTTGCTTGAGGCCGAACTCTTTCACGCGCGCCTCGTCGGGCGTGATGGTGGCGCACTTGACGCCCACGCCGTGCTTGATGATCGCGTGCGCGGCGTCGATCGTGACCTGGTCGTTCGTGGCATCACGGTGCTCAATGCCGAGGTCGTAATACTCGAGCGTCACGTCGAGATAGGGGTGGATGAGGCGGTCTTTGATGAACTGCCAAATGATGCGGGTCATCTCGTCGCCGTCGAGCTCGACGACTGTTCCTTCGACCTTGATCTTCTCCACGGGGGGTGCCTTTCCGTCAGTGATGTGCCGCACGTGAGCCTACTCTTATCTCGATGTCGAGATACATCGACGCCCCCGACCGCGCAGGCACCGTCTACCCTGATGAGTATGGGGACGTTAAGACTCGAAGAGCTATCGGCCAAGACCATCGTGGCGGCGAACCGCCTGACCTTGAGACCGGGCCAAGAACAATTCGTCACGCCCGTGTCGTATTCGGCCGCCGACGCCTATGTGAACCCCACGACCACGTGGGCACGCGTCGTGCTCGACGATGACGACGTCGTGGGCTTCATTCGCGGCAACTTCGACGCCGACAACCCCAAACCGGAGTTTCGCAGCTGCATTTGGCGCATCAATGTGGATGCCACGGCTCAAGGCCGCGGCATAGGCAAGTTCGCCGTGCACGCCCTCGCCGACGAAGCGCGTCAGCGCGGATTCCACACCGTCACCGTCATCTGGGAGACCGGCGACGATGGCCCGGGCGACTTCTTTCGGCACATCGGCTTCGTCGAGACGGGTGACACCGAGTACGGCGAGAAGATCGGCGCGCTGACCATCTAATGTCGGCGCCGCTCGACTTCGGTGGGGCCGTCTTGCTCGTTGTCGCCGACATTCCGCCCGGTCGCGTCATGACCTACGGCGACGTGGCTGCCGAGCTCGGTTCGCGCGGGGCGCGCGCGGTGGGGCGCGTCATGGCGACGGAAGGCTCGAGCGTTGCGTGGTGGCGCGTGGTGCGGGCCGACGGTCGGCCTCCCGAGGGGCACGAGCTCGAGGCACTCGCCCACTATCGGGCAGAAAAGACGCCACTTCGCTCGGGCGCGGCCGAGAGTGACCCGCACTCATACCGTCTCAACCTGCAGGCGGCACGCTGGGCGCCCTCCTAGCCCTCGACCCATTGCGGCGCTACTGTGCGGGAGAGCGGCGAGCGCCGCGCATCCCGAACCCCGGAGGTTCTCGTGACCGACTCGTCCCCTAACGCACCGCGCACGCGCAGCACGAAGACCGCGGCCGCGCCCGCCACTGCCAAGCCCGCCAGGGCTCCGGCCGCGGCACCGGCAGCACCGGCCGCGGAGCCCGCCGCCGCCGCAACGCCCGCACCGCTCGCCGACCAGTTGATGGCGCTCGACTTGAGCGCCGCGCCCGGCTTCTTTCGCGCGCTCGTCGACTTTCGCTTCACGACGTTCATCACGCGCCGCATCGCGGGCTTCATCTATGCGATCTTGCTCGTCAGCATCGTGCTCTCAGGCCTCGTCGGCTTCTTCTACGTGATTGTGTCGGGAGTGGGGCTCATGACGAGCGGATTCCTCATTCCCGGGCTCTTGACGGTCGTCGCCGCCATCGTCGGCGCGCCGATCGCCACGCTCGTCGCCGTCGTGCTCGCGCGCATGATCGTCGAGGTCAACGTCGCCCTCGTTGCGATCGCCGAGAACACCGCGGGGCTGCGCCGCCGCTAGCGGTTGCGGGGCGGATGCTCGCGCGCGGTCAGAACGCCGCCACGAGCATCCCGCCCCCTGCGCCGACGAGCACCACGGCCCACGCTGGCACGCGCACGACCATGAGTAGCACCGTGCACAGCACCGCGAGCGCCACTGTCGGAGCGTCGACGAGAGCACTCGTCGCCACGGGGTCGTAGAGCGCCGCGGCGAGCACGCCCACGACCGCGGCACTCGCTCCGCGCACGAGCGCCTGCACGCCCGGCCGTGACTGCAGCGCCGACCAGAACGGCAGCACGCCCACGATGAGCAGCAGCCCGGGCACGAAGATCGCCACGAGCGCGATGCCCGCGAGCAGCAGGCCCTCAACGCCGGGCGCCATGAGGGCTCCCAGGTAGGCGGCGAACGTGAAGAGCGGACCCGGTACCGCTTGCGCGGCACCATAGCCCGCAAGAAACTGCGACTCGGTCACCCAGCCCGGCGTCACCACGGCGGTCTCGAGCAGCGGCAGCACGACGTGCCCGCCGCCGAACACGAGGGCTCCCGCGCGCGCGAACGCGTCGGCAACCGCAAGCGGCTGACTCGGAACAATCGCCGCCAGTACCGGTAACGCCACGAGCAAGGCAGCGAGCACCGCGAGGCACGCGGCCCCCGCGCGACGCGAGATCGGGATGCTCACCGCCCGCACCTCGCCCGCCCCAGCCCCGCGGCAGAGCACGAGACCCGCGGCGGCCCCGAGCGCGATCGCCGCCAGGATCGCCCACCCCGCGCCGACGAGCAGCACGACAAGGCCCGCGGCCACGGCAATCGCCGCGCGGCGCACGTCGGGAGTCAGCGTGCGCGCCATGCCCCACACCGCGTGCGCCACGACCGCCACGGCGACGACCTTGAGCCCCGCGATGAGCCCCTCGGCGAGCGGGCCCTCGAGCAAGGGCGCTCCGAGGGCCACGAGCACGAGCAGCACCGCGCTCGGCAGCGTGAACGCGAGGAACGCCGCCAGGCCGCCGAGCAGCCCCTCCCGATGCAGTCCGAGCACGAACCCCACCTGGCTCGACGCGGGGCCCGGCACGAACTGCGCCAGGGCCACGAGCTCGGCGTAGGCCTGCTCGGTCATCCAGCGGCGGCGCACCACGAGCTGCTCGCGAAAGTAGCCGAGGTGCGCCACGGGTCCACCGAACGACGTGAGGCCGAGCACCGTGAACGCGCGCAGCACCTCGAGCGGCGTGCCCTGCGGCCGCGCCAGCTCGACGGCGTCGGCGTGCTCGGGCGCAGCATCCGTCGGCTGATCGCTCACACCGCGAACCCTACCGAGCCGTCGTGAACACACCTACACGAGCGACTCGCGCCAAGCCGCGTGCAGCTGAGCGAACTTGCCCGTTCCCGCGATGAGCTCGGCGGGTGTGCCGTCTTCGATGACGCGGCCGTGCTCCATAACGAGAACGCGGTCGGCGATCGCGACGGTCGACAGTCGGTGCGCGATGATGACGGCGGTGCGATCGGCGAGCAGGGTCTGCAGGCCAAGCTGCACGAGGCGCTCGCTCGGGATATCGAGCGAGGCCGTGGCCTCATCGAGAATCAGCACGACGGGGTCGGCCAAGAACGCACGCGCGAACGAGATCAACTGTCGCTGCCCCGCCGAGACGCGACCGCCGCGCTTATTGACGTCGGTCTCATAGCCCTGGGGCAGAGACTCGATGAAGTCGTGCGCGCCGACGGCTTTCGCCGCCGCGACGATCTGCTCCCGAGTCGCTTCGGGATTTCCGAGCGCGATGTTGTCGGCCACGGTGCCCGAAAACAGGTATGCCTCTTGCGTCACCATGACGATCGCGCGCCGCAGGTCTTTCGGGTGCAGCTTGCGTAGGTCGACATCGTCGAGCGTCACGGCACCCTCGGTGGGGTCGTAGAAGCGCGCGATGAGCTTGGCGAGCGTCGACTTGCCCGCACCCGTCGTGCCCACGAGCGCGATCGTCTGCCCCGCCGGAATTGTGAGCTCGAGATCGGGCAGCACCACGGCATCGTCGTTGTACGAGAAGCGCACCTTGTCGAAGTGCACGGTGCCGCGTGCCTTCCACAGGTCGATGGGCGTCGTGGGGTCGGGCACGCTCGGCTTCTCTTCGAGCACGCCCGAGATCTTTTCGAGTGCGGCCGCGGCCGACTGGTACGAGTTGTAGAACATCGCCATCTCTTCGGCGGGGTCGAAGAAGCGCCGCGTGTAGAGCACGATCGCGAGCAGCGAGCCGACGAGCAAGTCGCCCTCGACCACGCGGAACGCGCCGACGACGAGCACGGCCGCGACCGTCACGTTGCCGATGAACACGAGCCCCGGGTCGAAGATTCCGAACAGGCGAATCACCCGAGCGTTCGCATCGCGGTAGTCCTCAACGTGGCCCGCAAACTGGCGCGCGTTGCGCGGCTCTTTTCTGAACGCCTTGACGGCACGGATGCCCGTCATGGTCTCGACAAAGTGCACGATGAGGCGGGCCGACGCCGTGCGGGTCTGGCGAAACAGGGTTTGCGAGCGCACCTGAAACCAGCGCGTCAACGCGATGAGGGGAATCAACGCCACCGCGAGCACGAGCCCCGAGGTCGGGTCGATGAGCACGAGCGCCGCTGCCGTGAAACCCATGTAGATGAGCCCCGAGACGAGCTGGTTGAGCCCCGAGTCGAGCAACTCGCGAATCGAGTCGAGGTCGCTCGTTTGCCGCGCGATGATGCGACCCGAGGTGTACGACTCGTGAAACTCAAGGGAGAGCCGCTGCGTGTGCAAGAAGACGCGCTTGCGCAGATCGATCAAGATCTCTTGGCTCAGGCGCGCACTCATGACTTGATACAGCGCGATGAGCGCAGCCCCCACGATGCCCGTGAAGAGGTAGGCGGCGACCACGAGCCCAATCGGCATCCAGTCGTTGCTATCGAGCAAAGCGGGCAGGCCCTGATTGATGCCGACCGCCAAGAGCCACGGCCCCGCGACCTGCAGCGCGATCGAGATGACGATGACGACCATCGTGAGCGCGATGCGCCCGCGCACCGGTCGCACGAGCGAACCCAGCAGGCGCAGCGAACGCGCCCGCATGCTCTTCGACTCGGCGCGCGAGAAGTCGTCGCGCTCTTCGCCGTCGACACCGGTGACGCTCATCGGGTCACCTCGCCTTCCTGGTCGATAACGCGGCTCTCTCGGTCGATCGCATCACGGCGCCGGCCCTCCTGCTCGGCGAGCTTGAGATCGCGGTCAGCGCGCTCGGCGGCCGCGAGCTCTTCGTCTTCGAGAGACGAGATGACGTAGCGGTAGTGCTCGTTGCGCTTGAGCAACTCGCTGTGGGTGCCCACATCGGTAATGCGGCCCTCTTGCAGCAGGGCGACGCGGTCGGCCATCTGCACGGTAGATGGCCGGTGCGCAACGATGAGGCCCGTGGTCGTCGCGAGCACCCGCCGCAGCGCCGCCTCAACGAGGGCTTCGGTGTCCACGTCGAGCGCGCTCAGCGGGTCGTCGAGCACGAGCACCGCGGGGTTCGCCGCGACGGCACGTGCGAGCGCGAGCCGCTGGCGCTGGCCACCCGAAAGACTGAGGCCCTCTTCGCCCACGGTCGTCTCGATGCCATCGGGCAGGCTGTGCACAAACTCGGCTTGGGCGATGTTGAGGGCTTCAGCAAGCACGCGCGAAGCCTCGGCCGCCGCCTCGGGGGTGTCAGCCTCGGTGAGCTCGGGACGGCCGAGCAGCACGTTGTCGCGCACGCTCGCCGAGAAGAGCGTGGCGTCTTCGAACGCCATCGCGATGTGGCGGCGCAACTCGTCGCGCGTGAGATCACGAATGTCGACGCCGTCGATCAAGATGCGCCCCGAGGTGACGTCATACAGTCGCGTCGTGAGCGCCGTCAGGGTCGTCTTGCCGCTGCCCGTGATGCCGACGAGAGCCATGGTCTCGCCGGGTTCGAGCTCGAGCGTGATGCCGTTGAGGGTTCCGGGTTGGTCGGCGGGAGCATCCTGATACCGAAAGACCACGTTCTCGAAAGTCAGACGGCCGCGCGGTTCGGTGATCGTGGCCGGTGATTCGGGGTCGGTGATGGCGTTGATTTCGTCGAGCACCTCGAAGTAGCGGTCGACGGCCGTGCGCGTGTCGTAGGTCATCGAGAGCAAGAAGCCGATCGACTCGATCGGAAAGCGCAGCACCGTGGCGGTGGCGAAGAACGCGAAGAGCTCGCCGACCGTGAGCTCGCCCGCGGCCGCAAGGGCGACGCCGCCCAGCAGACACAGCGCGAACGCCACATCAGGAATCAGGATGAGCCAGAACCAAATGCCCGCGATGGCCTTGGCCTTCTCGATCTCGGTGGCGCGCAGCAGTTCGGCCTGGTCGGCGAACTTCAGCAGCGAGTGCTTGCCGCGCCCGAAAGCCTTGAGCACGCGGATGCCGTGGACGCTCTCTTCAACCGCCGTGGCGAGGTCGCCTTGCTGGTCTTGCGCTCGCCGCGCGATGACCGAGTACTTGTTCTCGAAGAGGTAGCCATAGATCCAGAGCGGGATGCTCGCCACGAGAAACAGCAGACCCAGCCAGAGGCTCCAGTTGATGAGTACGACGAAGCCGATGATGATCGTGATGCCGTTGACGATCAGCAACACGAAGCCGAACGACAGCCAGCGCCGGATGAGGTTGAGGTCGCTCACCGCGCGGCTCAGCAGCTGCCCCGATTGCCAGCGGTCGTGGAACGCCACGGGCAGGTCTTGCAAGTGGGCGTAGAGCGCGTTGCGCATGCGCGCTTCGATGTGGGTGCCGGGCGTGAGCACGAAGAAGCGGCGCAACATGATGAACAGCGCCTCGAGCACGCCGAGCACGAGCACGGCAATGGCGGCGGGCCAGATCTGGCTGGGGTCGCGCGTCGAGAGCGGGCCGTCAACGAGTCCCTGCAGCACGAGCGGGATGACGAGGGCGATGACCCCGGCGGCGAGCGCCGCGCCCATGCCCGCGTAGATCCACGGCATGGCGGGCTTGGCGTAGGGGTAGATGCGCGCGATCGCCCGAAAGGTGTTCAGGCGGGGCTGATCTGGTTTCGTCGTCGACACGGTGCGTCCTCGATTGGCCGCGGCCGCTTGTGGCGGTCGCGTTCTGGGTGGCTGGCGTGCGCGGGCACGGCTCGCGCGGCCCCGCTCGGGGTGACCGGGCGAAGCCTTCCAGCCTAGGCCTTTGGTATGACGAAAGTCGAACCGGGCCTGAATTGTGATGCGGGCGTTATCGACGCGTCGCGCCGACGGCGCGCGGTCGACTCAGCGAACCAACACGCTGAGGCACGTCACGCATCCCTCAAGCTTCTCGAATTCTGAAATGTCGACCGTCACGACGCGATAGCCGAGCGAACGAATGAGTTCGGCGCTCTGCGGAGCAGAGGCCGCCATGAGCACGGCGTCGTCGCTCAGCACGACAACGTGCCCGCCCTCGGCCTCGGGCATGGGCAAGAAGTTGCGCCACATCGACACGTCATCGATGAGTGACGGATGCCCGATGACGGTTCCGTCGGGCAGCGCCGTCACGGCGCTCTTGAGGTGCAGTGCTTTCGTCACGGGCACGGCGACGACATCCCGCCCGTGCCGGCGCGCGATGGCGCGCAGCTGCCGAATGCCCTCGGCGTTGGTGCGACCCCCGCGCCCCACGTAGAGCACGTCGCCGATGGCCAGCACGTCACCGCCGTCGAGCGTGCCGGGCTCAACGATGCGCTCGATGCGTAGCCCCAGCTCGCGCGCGGTCTGCTCGGCCGCGTCGATTTCGGGGCGACGCGATTCGGCGCCCGGGCGCGTGACCACCGCGGTGCCGCCGATCATGACGAGCGCGTCTTCGATGAACACCGAGTCGGGCAACTCATCGGCCGGGGGCACATCAACAGGCGTGAAGCCTTCGGCGCGCAGCGCCTCAACGTAGGCCTCCCACTGGGCGTCAGCCAGGTCCATGTCGACCGGCACGCGCTCTTGGTGGGTCAGCTCGCCATCGGCGAGGCGCGAACTCGGCATGCGCACGATGGCCACGCGGCGGGATGCCGCGGCGCTCGCCTGGCGCGCCATCCACACCCGACGGCCCACCGAGACCACCGCGAGCACGGCCACGACCTGGAACAGCAGGTTGAAGCCGAACACGCTGATCCACAGGTAGTCGATGAGTTCGCCGCTGATCGGGTTTCCCGCTGCGACAATCGCGAGCAGGGCGCCGAGCCACGACGAGACGAAGGCCGCAAGCACGGCCACGGCGAGCGCGATCCACCGGTTGTCGAGAACCCCGGCCGTTCCGATGATCGTGATGAAGATGAAGAGCAGCAGCGACGAGAACCCGAACACGCCGTTGACCTGAGCGAGCACCTCAACCGTGGCGCCGTTGATCGCCGAGAACAGCACGACCGTCACGACGTGCGTCACCAGAGCAACCGCGAGCGCGGCGAGGGCAGAGTCGAGCAGGCGGCGTGCGAGAGGGGTCATGGGTTTAACGCTAGTGCGCGGCTTAGTGGAAAAAGTGCCGCTCGCCCGTGAGGTACATCGTCACGCCGGCCGCCTGGGCCGCCGCGATGACCTCCTCGTCGCGCACCGAGCCGCCGGGCTGCACGATCGCCGCGACGCCCGCGTCGAGCAGCACTTGGAGGCCGTCGGCGAACGGGAAGAACGCGTCCGACGCCGCGACCGAGCCGCGCGCCCGGTCGCCAGCACGCGAGACGGCCAAGTGGCACGAGTCGACACGGTTGACCTGCCCCATGCCCACGCCGACGGATGCTCCGCCCGACGCCAGCAGAATCGCATTCGACTTCACGGCGCGGCACGCGCGCCACGCGAATTCGAGGTCGGCCAGTTGCTCCGCTGAGGCCGCGGGGCCGGAGACCAGCTGCCACGAGTCGGCTGACGCAAACGCGCGGTCGGCGCTCTGCCGCAGCCACCCGCCGCTCACCTGCCGCAGCTCGACGTCGCCAAGCGCGAAGCTCGCGGGCAGTTCGAGCAGGCGGATGTTCTTCTTCTCGCGCAGCACCTCAAGCGCCTCAGGCTCGAAGCCGGGAGCAACGACGACCTCGGTGAAGATGGGCGCGATCGACTCGGCGGCTTCGCGCGTGATGACGCGGTTGGCGGCGATCACTCCCCCGAAGGCCGAGACGGGGTCGCACGAGTGCGCGGCGGCATGGGCCGCCGCGATGGTGGGCGCCACTGCTACTCCGCACGGGTTCGCGTGTTTGATGATGGCAACCGCCGGAACGTCGTGGTCGTACGCGGCGCGCACGGCCGCGTCGGCATCGACGAAGTTGTTGTACGACATCTCTTTGCCGTGCAACTGGGTGGCCTGCGCGATGCCGTGGGCTCCGTCGGCGCGGTAGAGCGCGGCGTGCTGGTGGCTGTTCTCGCCGTAGCGCAGCACCTGCTGCAGCGTCGCGTGCACGTCGATGGTCGAGGGGCTGCCGTCAGCCGCAGGATGAGAAGCCCGCACGCCGAGCGTGTCAGCGAACCAGCCCGCCACGGCGGTGTCGTACGCGGCTGTGTGCGCGAAGGCCTTGGCAGCAAAGCGCTGGCGCTGGGCGAGCGTCGTGCCCCCGAGCGTGAGCGCCTTCGTGATCATCACGTAGTCGGCCGGGTCAACGATGATCGCGACGTTGGCGTGGTTCTTGGCCGCGGCGCGCACCATCGCGGGCCCGCCGATGTCGATCTGCTCGATGACCACGTCACCCTGAGCACCCGAGGCCACGGTCTCGACGAAGGGGTAGAGGTTGACGATCACGAGGTCGAAGGGCGTGACGCCGAGGTCGATGAGCTGCGCCTCGTGCGACGCGAGCCGAAGGTCGGCCAAAATGCCCGCGTGCACCTTGGGGTGCAGGGTCTTGACCCGGCCGTCGAGAGTCTCGGCGAATCCGGTGACCTCGGCCACCTCGGTCACGTGGTGCCCCGCGGCCGCAATTGTCGCAGCCGTCGACCCCGTCGACACCATCTCGACGCCACCCTCGGCGAGCGCCGCCGCCAACTCGAGCAACCCCGACTTGTCGCTCACCGAAATGAGCGCGCGACGCACGGGCACCGCGTCGCGGTGACGGTAGAGGGCGGGGTCGTGGGCGGGGCCGGCCATGGGGTCTCCAGTGGTGATCAGGGGGTGGATGCTGTGCCGAGCACGATCGAGCCGTCAGCGATGCCGCGCACGACGTCGATGAGCAGGCGCCGCTCAACGGGCTTGATGCGTTCGTGCAGGCTGTGCTCGGTGTCGTCGGGCAGCACGGGCACGCGCTCTTGCGCGAGGATCGGGCCCGTGTCGACTCCGGTGTCGACCACGATGACGCTCGCGCCGGTCTGCTCGGCCCCCGCGGCGAGCGCGTCGCGCACGCCGTGGGCTCCGGGAAACTCGGGAAGATACGCGGGGTGCGTGTTGATCAACCGCGGCGCGAGAGCGTCGACAACGCGCGGCGGCAGCAAGCGCATGAGGCCGCTCAACACCACGAGGTCGGGCTGCCACTGCTGAACGGCCGCGAGCAATTCGTCGCCCCACGCCTCACGCGAGTCGAACGACGAGAAGGGCACCGTGAAGCTCGGGATGCCGAACTCTTCGGCGTGAGCGAGGCCGTCGGCGGCGCGGTCGGCGCCGACGGCGACCACCTGCGCGGGGTACTCGGAATCGCGACACGCCTCAAGCAGAGCGCGCAGGTTTGACCCGCCGCCCGAGATCAGCACGACGACCCGCAGCACCTGCCCAGGCTATCGGTTGCGCGCGAGGGCCTGCGGCCGGGCAACGCGCACACCACCGGCGAGCAGGCCCAGGGATGCTCCGATGAGAGTTTCGACGAACATCCACAGCCCCACGGTCACCGGGTCGGGGCCCACCTCGGCGAGGCGTCCGGGGCCGGCGGCACCTGCCCCCACAAACGCGAGAAAGCCCATCGCCCCCGCGGCGATCAGCGCCGCGAGTGCCGCCGTGCCGAGCGCCCACCAGCGCGGCGGCTCGCCGTCGAGCGCGGCCACGAGCCGTGGACGCACCGCGAGACCCGCGATGAATGCGGCGAGCACCGGCACGATGAGGGTCATGAAGCCGAGCGGCGAAGGCTCGCTGGGCAGCGCGCCAAGCACGGGCACCGAGGGCAGCGGGCCGAGCGTCGTGGCGATGGGGCTCACGGTCGATCCCGCGCCGACGGCAAAGCCCGGGCCCACAAGCCACGACGCCGCCCAGATCACGAGAGTCGGCAGCAGCGCGAGTTGCGCGGCCGTGAGCGCGATGCCGCCGAGAACCCCGGCTTGCACGCTCTCGTAGAGAGCGATGACCTGGCCGTAGCCGAGCATGAGGGCAATCGTCGTCACGAGCGAAGCCGCGACGATGACCGTCGCCACCGTGCCGAGGCCTGCGCGCAACGCGGCTCCGCCCGCGGTGACCCACGGCTGCGGCCACTCGGCGATCATGCGGCGCAACCGCACCCGCGCTGGGTTCGTCGCGCCGATCGAGCCAATCGCCAAGCCCAGCCCGAACACGAGCCCCGGAAACAGCACCGCTTGCCAGCGCGAGGGCAGCACACCCTCGGTCGACACCGTCAGCACGAGCAGTCCCGAGAGCACCACGACCGTCGTCAGAGCCACGAGCTCGCCGAGCACCCGGTGCGGCTCACGCCGCAGCCGCCGCGCCATCACGACGCCCGCGAGCGCCGTACACAGTGCGAATCCACTGAGCGCGAGCGACACCAAAAACGGCTCGCCCACACCCGTGACGCCGAGGGCAAGGGCAGTTTGCGCGTCGAGCTGAAAGGTCACGTCAACGCCGTGACCGATGAGCCAGATCACCACCGCCGCGCGCCAGAAAACCACCCAGTCGATCTGAAAGCCAAACTGCGCGGCCCACATGATCGTGAGAATGCTCAGCGGCACGGCGATGCCGATGGCCACGATGAGCAGCGCCTCGAAGGCGCTCATGAAGGCGGTGATGCGACGGGTCATGTCGCGGGCGAGCCTACCGCCGCGCGACCCCGGTGCCCGTTGTGCCTCGCGGGGGTCAGCGACCGCCGTCGATCGACCGGATGACCGCCAGATCGCTTTCGGGCACCAACACCTCCGAGCTCTCGTTGAGGGTCTCACCGCGGAAGAACGGGCGCGAGGCCGGCATGAGCGCCCACACGCCCATCAGCACAGCGCCGATGGCGAGCGACCCGACACCCACGACGAACACGCCACCGATGCCGAAGAGCACGGTGTAGCCGTAGTCGGGGTTGATCATGTCGACCACGGAGAACCCGAAAGCTGCCGTGAGCATGGCTGCACCGAGGAAGGGCAGAATGCCGCGCATCCACAGGTTGCTCGCGCTCTTCAGCAGCGTGCGACGGAAGTACCAAACGCACGCATAGCCCGTGATGGCGTAGTAAAAGGCGATGGCCAGACCCAGCGACAAGATCGTGTCTTGCAGCAGGTTGTCGCTAATGAGCGACATGCCCACGAAGAAGCTCGCGGCCACGACACCCATGAGCACGGTCGAGAAGCCGGGAGTGTGGAAGCGCGGGTGCACCGAGCCGAAGCGCTTCGGCAGAGCGCCGTAGACGCCCATCGCGAGCGTGCCACGCGCGGTTGGCAGAATCGTGGTTTGCGTCGACGAGATCGCCGAGATCATGACAGCGAGCACGAGCAACCAGGCCCACGGGCCGAGCACGGCGTCTTTGAGCGCGAAGAACACGTCGTCGGCGTTGCCCTCGTTGCCGAGGCCCAGGCCCTCAGTGCCGAGGCCCGCGTAAGCCATGGCCGCCACCGCGACGCCCACATAGGTGACGAGCAAGATGAGAGTCGTGAGCACGGCGGCGCGGCCCGGAATGCGCTTCGGGTCGCGCGTCTCTTCATTGAGCGCGAGGCACGTGTCCCAGCCCCAGTAGATGAAGAGCGCGAGCAAGATCGACTCGACGAAGCCGCCGAAGCTCGCGAAGCCGAAGGGGTTGAACCATTCGAGCGTGGGCGGCGTGGCTGTGGCCGGCGCCGTGCCCGTGGCAAACGAAACGATGACGGCGACGACAAAGCCAATGAGCGCGAGGTACTGAATGCCGAGCAGCACGTTCTGCAGGCGCTCGCCGATCTCGAGGCCGCGCCAGCTGATGAGCGTCATGATCGCGATGAAGACCACGCCGGTGGCCGTGACGGCGACGGGGTTATTCGCGACATCGGGGGCAATCAACAGCCACAGATAGACCGCACCGATCTGGGCGAGGTTTGACAGCACGATCATGCCGGCGACCGCGACACCCCAGCCGGCCATCCAGCCCACCCAGGGACCAAAAGCCTTGGTACCCCACGTGAAGGCGGTGCCGCAGTCGGGAATCTCGCGATTGAGCTCCCGGTAGGCAAACGCGATGAGCAGCATCGGCACGAAAGCGATGATGAAGGCGATGGGAGCCTGCGCGCCCACGGCGAGCACGACAAAGCCGAGGGTCGCGGCGAGCGAGTAGACCGGAGCCGTCGAAGCCAGCCCGATGACGGTCGAGCCCGCGAGGCCGAGAGTGCCCGTGGCTAGCCCCTTGCCGTCGGGGTGGGTCGAAGAAACGGTCTCGGTCATGGATGCTCCCTTGCAGCCGCTCGATCAGCCCGCCCCTCGGCGGCAGGGCGACAGTATCACCGGGGCGCAACCCGAGGCGAGAACTTTAGTGAAGAAAAGTTCAAGCGAGCACGGCGCGCGCAGCCGCGCGGGCGGCCGTCGGTTCGGAGGCTGCGCACGCGGCCGCAGCAGCCGCGCGGCACTGCTCGAGTGTCACGCCAGCGAGGCGGGCACCCACCGTCGGAATCGCGCGCGCGGTCATCGACAAACTCGAGGCACCGAGCCCCACGAGCACCGCCGCGAAGTCAGGATTGGCGGCCGCCTCGCCGCACAAGCCCATGGGTGTGCCCGTCGCTGCTGCCGCTTCACCCACGAGGCGAATCATGCGCAAGAGCGCGGGCTGCCACGGATCGGCGAGGGCGGCGAGTGACGCCGACATGCGGTCGGCCGCCATCGTGTACTGCGAGAGGTCGTTCGTGCCCACGCTGATGAAGTCGACCGCCGCGCACAACTCGGCGGCCGTCACCGCCGCGGCCGGGGTCTCGAGCATGATGCCGACGCTCGCAATGCCGGCCGCGCGCGCCCGCGCGGCAAACTCGCGCGTCTCGCCGAGTGTCGCGATCATGGGCGCCATGACGGCGACGTCGGCGCGTTCGGCCGCCGCGGCTTCGGCAATCGCCTGCAGTTGGCGCTCGAGCACCTTCGGATCACGGATGGCCGTGCGCACGCCGCGCAGCCCCAACACGGGGTTCGGCTCGTCGATCGCCGTCAAGAAGGGCAGCGGCTTATCGCTGCCCGCGTCGAGCGTGCGCACAATGATGCGTTGCCGCGGGAAGGCGGCGAACACCTCGCGATACGCCGCGACCTGCTCGGCCACGCTGGGCTCATCGGCTCGATCGAGAAAGCAGAACTCGGTGCGAAAGAGCCCCACACCCTCCGCGCCGCGCTCAACCGCTCGGGCGATCTCGCGCGGGGCGCCCACATTGGCGCTGAGCACCACGATGTGACCATCGGCCGTCTGGCCCGGCCCCACAAACGGCGGCAACGTGATGACGCCCGTCGCCGTCGCTTGCTCGGCCAGATCGGGCTTCACGATCACCTCGCCCGTGTCACCATCGACGAGCACGAGCGTGCCGTCGGCAATACCCGTGGCACCCAAGACCCCCACGACCGCCGGCAAGCCCAACTCGCGCGCGATGATCGCGGTGTGCGAGGTGGGGCCGCCCTGCTCGGTCACGAGAGCGAGGCACCGCGACGGGTCGAGGGTGACGGTGTCGGCCGGCGCCAAGTCATCGGCGATGAGGATGTACGGCTCACGTCGTTCGGGCAGCCCGGGCGGCTCGACCCCCGTGATCGCGGCGATCGCGCGATCGCGCACATCGTGCAGATCAGTGATGCGGTCGAGCATGCTGCCGCCCGCAGCGCGATAGTCGGCGACAAGCCGCGCGATGGCGTCCCACACGGCACGTTCGGGGCTCACTCCGCGCTCATGGACGGCGCGCGACGCAGCGTCGTGCAACACGGCGTCGTCGGCGATCGCCGCCGTCGCCGCGAGCACCTCTGCGCGGTGACCCTCGGTGGCAGCGGCACGCTCACGGTATTGGGCGGCGGTGGCGCGCAGAGCATCCGTCACGATCTGCGCCGCGGCGGCGCGCGCGGGCGGCGCCATGATGACCGTGGCACTCGGCTCGGCAATCGCGTGCACAAGCACGGCGACGGGT
>CALRWH020000044.1:0-17448 GCA_943371805.1 Pseudomonas synxantha
TGCGGGCCTACGACGCGATCATCATCGACGAAGCCCACGAGCGCAGCCTCACGATCGACTTCTTGCTCGGGTACCTCACGCAACTGCTCCCCCGCCGCCCCGAACTCAAGCTCATCATCACCTCCGCGACGATCGACCCCGAGAGCTTCGCGAAGCACTTCGCGGCGGCCGACGGCAGCCCCGCGCCGATCATCGAGGTGAGCGGGCGCACGTTCCCCGTCGAGATCCGCTACCGGCCGATTGTGCCCGATGGCGCTGACACCGACAACCTCACCGATCCCGAAGACGACGAATCAGACGGCCCGAGCACCCCCGGCGAAGCCATCGACATGATCGAGGGCGTCATCGCCGCGGTCGACGAGCTCGGCCGCGAAGGCGACGGCGATGTGCTGGTGTTCTTCAGCGGCGAGAACGAGATCCGTGACGCGGCGGATGCCCTCACCGGGCACCTCGCGCGCCAAGGGCCGCGCGGCGCGGGCACGGAGGTGCTGCCGCTATACGGCCGGCTCAGTGCGGCCGAGCAGCACCGGGTGTTCGAGCGGGCGCCCGCGGGCATCCGTCGCCGGATTGTTCTCGCGACCAACGTGGCCGAGACGAGCCTCACCGTGCCGGGAATCCGCTACGTCGTCGACACCGGCACCGCGCGCATCAGCCGCTACAGCGCGCGCTCGAAAGTGCAGCGGCTGCCGATCGAGCCGATCTCGCAAGCGAGCGCCAACCAGCGGTCAGGCCGCTCGGGGCGCACGAGCGACGGCATCGCGATCCGCCTCTACAGCGAGCTCGACTATACGAAGCGACCCGAATACACCGACCCCGAGATACTGCGCACCAACCTCGCCGCCGTCATTCTGCAGATGATCTCGCTCGGGCTCGGCGACATCGAGAGCTTTCCGTTCTTGCAGCCGCCCGATAAGCGCGGCATTGCCGACGGGCTCGACCTGCTGAGAGAGCTCGGCACGATCGAGAACGGCGCGGGCGCCAATCGCATCACGCGCGTCGGCCGCGAGATCGCCCAACTGCCGCTCGATCCGCGCTACGCGCGCATGGTCGTCGAAGCCCAGAAGCTCGGGGTGGCGCGGGAGGTCATTGCGATTGTCGCGGGGCTGAGCATCCAAGATCCGCGTGAACGACCCGTCGAGAAGCGCGAGCGTGCCGATCAACTGCACAACCGGTTCCGCGACCCGACGAGTGACTTCATCACGCTGCTCAATCTCTGGAACCACCTGCAGCGCCGGCAGAAAGAGCTCAGCGGCAACCAGTTTCGCAAGGAGGTACGCAGCGAGTTTCTCAACTACCTGCGCATTCGCGAGTGGGCTGATGTCGAGCGGCAGATTCGCCGCCAAACCAAGGGCGTCGGCAAGCACGCTGCCGATGGCGAGAGCGGCGCCGACGCCACGGCCATCCACAAAGCGATCCTCAGCGGCCTCCTCAGCCACATCGGCCTGAAAGACGCCGCGAAGCGCGACTACCTCGGCGCGCGCCAGCGCCGCTTCGTGCTCTACCCGGGCTCGGGGCTCGCGAAGAAGCAGCCCGACGCCGTCATGGCCGCCGAGCTCGTGGAGACGAGCCGGCTGTTCGCGCGCACGGTCGCCGTCATCGACCCGGCGTGGGCCGAGCCGCTCGCAGGAGAGCTCGCCAAGCGCTCGCACAGCGAGCCGCGGTGGGAGAAACGCCAGGGCGCCGCGGTTGTTGACGAGAAGGTGACGCTGTTCGGCGTGCCGATCATCCCGCGCCGGCGCGCGCAACTGAGTCGCATCGATCCGGCTCTTGCGCGTGAGCTGTTCATTCGCCACGCGCTCGTCGAGGGCGAGTGGGACACCTCCCGGCTCGACAAGCGCCTGACCGCCTTTCTGCGCGACAACGGGCGCGTGCGCCGTGAACTCGAGCAGCTCGAAGAACGCAGTCGCCGCCGCGACATCCTGCTCGACGACGAGCGCATCGTGGAGTTCTTCGAGCAGCGCATCCCCGCGGACGTCACCGACGTGCGCCGCTTCGAGCGGTGGTGGCGGGATGCCCTGCGCGAGCATCCCGAAACGCTCACGCTCACGCGCGACGACCTCGTGGAGGCCGAGCAGCTGCCGGCCGACGACGGTTCATACCCGACGCGGCTCACGCTCGGCGATCAGACGCTCAGTGTCGGGTATCGCTTCGAGCCCGGTGCCGCCGACGACGGCGTCACCGTCACCGTGCCGCTGCCGCTGTTGCCCCGACTCGACACGGCGGGGTTCGACTGGCTCGTTCCGGGTTTGCGGCTCGAGCTCGTGACCGCTCTGCTCAAGACGCTGCCGAAGGCGATTCGCCGCAACGTCGTGCCCGCCGCCGACTGGGCCGCGAAGCTGCTTGCGGCCGTGCCGCCCGGAGCAGACCTGCGTGAGCTCTCGATCACCGAGTTTCTCGCGACCGAGATTCGCCGCCAGACCTACACGCCCGTCGAGCCCGACGACTTCGACCTCGACCGCCTGCCCCCTCACTTGCGCATGGGCTACGCGGTCGTCGACGAGCGCGGCAGCAAGCTTGCGCGCGGCACCGACCTCACCGCCCTGCAGCAGAAGCTGCGCGAGCGCGGGCGTGACTCGGTCGCTCGTGTGGCCACCGCCGCGGCGAAGAGTCCGATCGAACGCGGCGGCATCACGGCGTGGGACGACACGATCGGCAAGGGGTCCGGCGGCGACGGCGGTGGCGGCACCCTGCCCCGACAGCTCGACATGCGCCGCGGCGACACCACCATTCGCGCCTACCCCGCGCTCGTCGACGAGGGCAGCTCGGTGGCGATCCGACTGCAAACCTCGGTCGCCGACCAGGTGGCCGCGCACCGTGCGGGAGTTCGCCGGCTCGTGCAGCTGGGGGTTCCGTCACCGCTCGCGTACATCCAGGAGCACCTGACGAGTGCCGAGAAGCTCAGCCTCGGCGCCTCGCCCTACCGCTCGACGGCCGCGCTCATCGACGATGCGCTGCGTGCCGTGATCGACGAAGAGCTCGCCGCTTCAGCCGATGATGCTCGGGATGCCCTGCCGTGGAATCGCGCCGCCTTCGAGTCTCTGCGCGACCGCGTCAACGCCGGTCTGCCCGACCGCCTGTTCGGCATCGTGGCGACGACAGCGGCCGTGCTGGCGGCGGCGCGCGAGGTCGATGTGCTCATCGCGCGCAGCAGCAGTCTGGCGTTGACGGCGCCGCTCGCCGACGCGCGCGAACAGCTCAACGCCCTCGTGCACGACGGATTAATCGGACGCACGGGCCTCGCCCGCCTCCCCCGGCTCGTGATCTACTTGCGCGGCATCATCCACCGTGTCGAGCGCCTCGCCGACAACCTCGGGCGCGACCGCGCCTGGATGCTCGAGGTGCAACAAGCCGCCGAGCTCTACACCGCGGCGGGCGGCACGCTGCCGCTCGCGGCTGACCCCGAGCCGCGTATCCGCGAGGCTCGCTGGATGCTCGAAGAGCTACGCCTCTCGCTCTTCGCCCAGCCGCTCGGCGCGCAAGGCCCGATCTCGGTGCAGCGCATCCGCAAGCAGCTCAGCGGCTAGCCAAGGTCAGCCGCCATACAACTCCGCCGGGGTCTGAGTGCAGAGTCGGTTGATCCTGTCCCACTCCTCTTGCGAGGTCACCGCTTCAGCGACGAGCGTGTAGGGAGCCCACGACCCGGGCTGACCATACGACGACATGAAGGTCTGCTGGCTCGGCGGATCAGGGACTTGGTAACCCTCCGCCTCGAGGCACGGGGTCATGACCTGCGTGTAGTAGTCGTAGAGGAACCGGATCTGGTCGTCGACAAGCGGCACCATCTGGCGCGGGTTGATCGGGTACTCAACCGAGCAGACGTAGTACGCGATCGCGTAGGGCATCTCTTGGCCGGTCGGCGCACCGGCGCTTAGGCCGCCGTCTACCGCGGTGGCAAGAAAGCCTTGAGCGCTCAAGCACTCAGCCATTGCGAAGGGCCACTCCTCGAGCGTGACGAGCCGCACCTGGTCGACCTCGGGCACGTCGGCGTCAGGAAAGTCGCCGAGAAGATCATCGAGCGCACGCTGGTTGTCTGCTGCTGTCTGAGCTTCGAGATCCGCGTCGGAGTAATCAGGAAGCGCAGGCGGCTTGATCCCGGTCGCGCAAGCCGACAAGCCCACCACAGTTACGAAGATTGCGATGACCTTCGCGAGGGCTTGGACCGACATCACGGGAGCGGAACCTTTCGACTTCACCCTAGGCATCTATGCGCGTGGTAGAGCAACCGCGAATCAGTAGCAAGAAATGCTCGCCGACGAAAGGTAGGCTCCATCCACATAGTTGGGGCCGGGCGCCGAGTAGACTCCCCAAAGCCGCGTCTTGGTCGTGTAGCTCGTACCGTGCTGGATCGTGAACGACCATGATCCACCGCCGGTGCCGATCGTGTGAACTGTGGCGTACTTTGCGTTGCTCACAGTCTTCACATACTTCGGTGCACACGCCACCGGCGACGTAAGCACCAGCGTTACGGCATTTGCTGGCACGACAGAAACAAGTGTCAACAAAACAGCAGCCGAGGCAGCGACTACCGCCTTCGAGAATGCGTTCATTGGTTTTCTCCCCCATAGTCGATCTGATTGGTACAGCCAGCCGGTAGTAGACTGACTGTTCTACGCAAACGTACCCGCCGATCGAATGTTGTGCAAGCCTCGTAATGGTCGCCCGCACAAGCGTGAAGCCCGCCGTTCCTATTTCAGCGTGCCTCACAACACAAAAGCGTCCGACAGCCTGCTCACCTCGAAGCGCACTCATGGTTGCCTAGGCGCTGCGAACTAGATCGTTTCGAACCTAAAGGGCAACAAAAGCGACAAGTCACCTTGCTTATCCTTGGCGAACCAATCACGGCGATTGGTTTGGGATGGCACGTTCAACGCGCTCCGATTCAACGATGATCTGAGCGCAATCGACCGCGAGATGCCCGACAACCGAAAACCAGCACCTTGACAATCGCAGATCCGCACCACGTCCCTTCGAGACGGGACTGCTCTTGACTGCGCGCGGTTGCCCGCAAGGCTTCCTTTCTCCATCGTCACGCTCACAAGTAGCACTCCAAGCGACTGACGCTGGTGCCGCGCGTTCGCAAGCGCTACTCGAAGTGACCAAAACTCAATCGAGGGCATGCGATCGTGTCTAAAATGAACATCGATGATCCCTCAGCCGTGAGATCTGGACCTACTCAAGCAATCACCGGAGCACAATGAGCAACGTGGTCAATGAGCGACGTCGATGGGGCCCCTTCTTCGCGATCGGCACGGGCGTACTGCTAGCGGGCGCTGCGATCGGCTGGGCATCCGCCACGGTGCTCACACCGCCGCAAGACGTGCTCGCCTCGACCGCGTTCACGACCGCCGAGGTCGTCACGGGTGAGGTGGGGTCGAGCATCATGCTCAACACCGTTGCAGAGTGGACGCCGGCGCCGGTCGGCTCAAACCTTGCGGGCGGCACCGTCACGACCGTCGACATCGCCGCGGGCGCCGAAGTCACTCCCGGCACGAAGCTCTATTCGGTCAACCTGCGGCCGGTCGTCGTGGCACAGGGCGCGATTCCCGCGTTTCGTGCGCTGACTAGTGGCGACACTGGGCAAGACGTCGCACAGCTGCAAGCCATGTTGACCGCACTCGGCCACTACAGCGGAGCGGTCGACGGCCAGTTCCGATGGTCGACCACCGCTGCCGTGCGTGCGTGGCAGAAGTCGCTCGGCCTGCCGCAAGACGGCGTCGTGCAGGCGGGCGACATCATCTATGTGCCGACGCTGCCCACCCGCGTGGCGCTCGACACCAAACTCGTCGCCCGTGGCGCGTCGCTCAGCGGAGGCGAGGCCGTCGTGCAAGGCCTCGGCGCCGCCCCCTCCTTCTTTGTGCCGGTGACCGACGCGCAAGCGGCACTCATGCCCACGGGCACACGCGTCGAGATCACGAGCCCCGAAGGTTCGGCCTGGGAAGGCTTCGTGTTCGATCGGGTCACTGACGAGAACCAGGGAATCCGCGTGCTGCTCTCGGGCGCCGAAGAAGCCGCGGTGTGCGCTGCCGAATGCGCGCAAGTACCGGTCACGGGCCAGTCGTTCTTGACCTCGCGCATCGTGATCGTCGAGAGCGTCACGGGCCTCACGGTGCCGAGCGCGGCGCTGTTGTCAAAGGCCGATGGCTCGATCGTCGTCATCGACAGCGAGGGCATCGAGTACCCCGTGACCGTGGTCACGAGCGCCCGCGGCCTCTCGATCATCGAGGGCGTAGACGCTGGCACTCGCGTGCGCGTTCCCGCTACCGAGGGCTGAGCGTGATCGAGGCACGCGGCATCACGTTCGGCTACGACCGTGATGCGCCCATTCTGACCGACTGGTCGGCGCGGTTCGATGCCGGTGAAGTGGTCGCCGTCACGGGCCCATCTGGCCGCGGCAAGTCGACGCTGCTCTACCTGCTGGGCCTCATGCTCAAGCCCGGTGACGGCGAAGTGCTCATCCAGGGTGACAGTGTCGCCGGCCTCGGCGACGCACGGCGGGCGCACCTGCGCGCCTCCCTGTTCGGGTTCGTGTTTCAGGATGCCGCGCTCGACCCCACACGCACCGTCATCGACAACGTGGTCGAGACCGCCCTCTATCGGGGCGAGCCGCGCGCTGAGGCCCAAGCTCGCGCCCGCGAGCTCATGGCGCAGTTCGGGGTGGAGCTGCGCGCGAGCGCGAAGCCCGGGCAGGTCTCCGGCGGTCAAGCGCAGCGCATCGCGCTGTGCCGGGCGCTGCTGAACGACCCGCGCATCCTGCTCGCCGACGAACCCACGGGCAACCTTGACCCGGCCTCGGCCGATATCGTCGTCGACGCGTTCCACGCCCAAGCGCACTCGGGTGCCACGGTCATCGTCGTCACCCACGACCCCGCACTCGTCGCCCGCTGCGACCGGAGGATTGAGCTGTGACCCGCCGTCTGCGCACGGCGCGGTGGATGGCCGTGGTTCGCGAAGCCCTCGCCACGTCGTGGGCGCAACCCGTCGCCTCGGTGGTCACGATCGTCATGGTCGCGGGAATGTGCGCGACAGTCTTGCTCACGACGGGCCGCACTGTCGGCGCCGAGCAGGCCGTCATTAGCTCGATCGACTCCGCTGGCACCCGCTCGATCATCGTGCGCGCCGAACCCGCCTCGGGTCTCGACGCCACCGTGCTCGACCGTCTCGCGAGCCTCGACGGCATCGAGTGGGCGGGGGCGTTCGGCGCTGCGACCGACGTGCAGAACGCGGCGTTCGACGATGCCACCCGCGTGCCCGTGCGTACCGTGTGGGCGGCTGAGCTCACCTCGCTCGGCATACCGGCGACCTCGGCGATCGAGAATCGGTCGGCCTGGGCATCCGCCTCCGCTCTCGACGCGCTCGGGATGCCCGACGCTGTCGGCGGGGTCACGGCGGTCAGCGGGGGCGAGTACGCCATCATGGGCCGCATCAACGTGCCCGACTACCTGCAGTTTCTCGAGCCGCTCGTGATGATCCCGCAGACACCAGAGACGCCGGGAGCGGTGAGCGTGCTCGTCGTCATCGCCGAACGCCCCGACCTCGTCGCTCCCGTCTCACGCGCCGTGCAGTCTGTACTCGCCATCGACGACATCACGACCGTCACGATCTCGACGAGCGAGAGCCTCGCGACCCTGCGCGGACTCATCGAAGGCCAACTTGGCAGCTTCGGCCGCAACCTCGTCATCATCATCTTCGCGCTCACCGCCGTATTGGTTGCGGCGATTCTCTACGGCCTCGTGATGCTGCGTCGCAAAGATTTTGGACGCCGCCGCGCTCTCGGCGCATCTCAAGGCCTCATCGTCGGGCTCTTGCTCACACAAGTGGCGGTGCTCAGCGCGATAGGAGCGATCATCGGATGCGCGGCCGCCGCCATCGGCCTCGCGGCGACCGGCGACCCACTACCGGGGCTCGACTTCTTCGCAGCGGTCGCCCTGCTCGCCGTCGCCGTCGGAGCGATCGCTGCCGTGATTCCGGCGCTGGCTGCGGCTCGTCGTGACCCGCTGGCCGAGCTTCGAGTTCCATAACCGATCAACTCAGCACCTCATTGACAACAATAAGTTAATGAGGGATTATCTAAATTGGCGTTCCGATACGCCGCACTGAATGTCTCAAGAGGTTGACGCACATTTTGTACTCGATCGCCTCTACGGCGCCAGCTCAACGATAGAAAGCTAGGTCTGGAATGAACAAGATGGGCAAAGTGCTGATCTCAGCCATTGCTGTATGTGCGCTCGCAGTCGCAGGTGCAACACCAGCCCAGGCCGCCGGGCGCACGATTGGCGGATTGAGTTGCAGCTCTCCTTTCGTGGTGTACAGCCACAGCACGACTACCGGGACCACAACGCACACGCATTACTCAACTTGGGGAACTGAGCAAAGGACGTGGGCGAATGGAGTCAACCTTCTTTTTCGCAACACCACATTCGGTTTCCCGTCAGTGAGTTCTGTCTACATCTACAAGACGACAGCGGGCACGCCAACCGGAGGTCGGGCTTGCGGCTAAGCCAAAACCGATCCCCAGTCGAGCCCGTAGCCAACGCCAAAGCGGCTGAACTCTCCACTCGAGGAACTGACGGCAGGTTCCGTCTCAGAAAGCTGATGCTCGCGGGAGTCTCCTTGTTGACGGCCTGCACCATTGCCGCATGTTCAACCTCGGCTGAGAGGCTGCCCTCGGACATGCTCTCTGTCGAGACCCAAGATAACTTGTGGGAACGAGTCGTTTCCGAGTTCCCCGAAGCGATACGACCAGATGTCTCAGTCGTCCGAGAAGTCTCTCTAGATGGGTGGCCACAAGCTCAGGCTGACTGCCTAACGAGCGCTGGCTTCCCTTCTCGTGTCGATGACGGTGCGCTCAGCACATCCGTCGAAGACGCGCAACGCGAGCCTTATTTGATTGAGAGTTACCGCTGCTCGGTTCAGTTTCCGCTAAGCGCTGAGTACACGACCCCGCTAGATGCGGATCAGCTCGCCTCGCTCTACGACTACTTTGCACGTGACCTTGTGCCCTGTCTCGAATCTCAAGGCTACGAAGTAGGCGCGGTACCGACCCGTCAGTCGTTCGTGGAAAGGTACTACGGCGAAGAACCGTGGACCCCGTACTTGATTGTCGGACCGACCGTCCCACTCGACGATTTGGCGCCTCTAGAGAAGGCCTGCCCCCAACTTCCGACCAACTACTGATCGGAGTGATCAGTTCTCGAATGGCGGGCGCCAGACGACCCTCACCAAACGGTGGGTTGCGAGCAGGCGCCTTCTAGTTTAGAGAGTCGCTCCTCGATGTCCGCAATGGGAACATCGCCGTAGGGGCCCCAGTTTCGTTCCCTGTCTCATTACGCCGGAAAGACAATGGCGCGGGCGGCTCGAGGCCTTGAGTGTTGAGGCACTCATGAACCTCAACGAGCGACTCGCCGATGGCGCGCCACTCGTCGTCTGATCTCACCGGTTCGAGGTGGGCGCCGTGACCTCCTGGACGACAGCGACTGGGCCGGATGCGGAGCATCCAGACAGCAACAGAGAAGAACCCGCCAGCGCAACGATGACCATGGTTCTTTTCATGTACACCAGCCTCCGACGTTGGGCAGAGCCACCATCTGAGGACACCGTACTCGCCCATCGCCCCGCCCGCGCCGCGGCCTACGACCCGCGGAAGCCCGGCGGGCTCTGCGGGCACGCTCGATTGAGACGCGTCCACTCTTCTTGCCCCGGGATGCCAACCGCCAAGTACGGCGACCAGGAATCGGGGCTCTGCAACGCATCCTTGAAGGCTTGACGAGAGGGAGGCTCGATCACGTCAATCCCCTCGCGCTCAAGGCAAGGGTTGAGCACGTCGACAAAGTAGTCGTAGAGGTAGTCGAGCTCGGCGTCGGTCGGAGGTTGCGTCAACGACGGGTCGACGGGGTATTTGGCGTCGCACACATAGCGGGCGATCTCCATGGACATCTCTTGGCCGACGACCCCTTGGCTCTCGAATCCACCCTGACCGTCGTTGCTGACCTTGGCGTCGACGCCCTGATCAACGAGGCACTCGACCATGACCTCGGCCCACTCCGACGGATCGATGAATCGCACGAGGTCGACTTCGGGGCGCACAGCATCCGGATACTGAGATTCAACGCCCTGCCACGACTGCTCAAGCAGCTCAGCGTACGCCGCACTCGTCTCTTGCTCAGACAGTTGAGGCGGGGGTGGCGGCAGAGCTGGACCCGCGCTAGAACAGGCGGTCACTACGGCAGCGACGGCGAGTAGCGAGGCAAGAGTTGCCGCGGCGCGCAGAGACCAAGTCGTCATGCGGTGAGGATACCCGAGTAGAACGTCTATCAAGAGGAAACGTCGAGATTTGGCGACCGAGTCTCGTGCAAAGGCGAAGCGACCGGCATCCCTAGCGCGGAAGCGGCAGCCAGTAGACGATCGTCGTACGCGACGAACGCGGTCAAGTCGTCGCGAAGCTGTAGCGCACTCGCGAGGTGAATAGCGTCGAGGCTGCGCAGTGATGGCGGCGACAGTCGCGCTGCCGTGTCGAGCACGTGGGTGTCGATGACCAGCAGGCTAACCTGCGAGAGCAGGTCGACCGCTCGCGGCACAACGGAGGGCTCGACGCGAACGAGGGCGCGCGGCAACTCGGTTCTCAGAAGCGCGCTGGAGGCCCAATCGCGACTACCGATGTAAGCCCGAAGCGCCATGGATTCCTTCTCGAGCAGCAGCAACTTCACCACCGCCGAGGTGTCGAGATAGAGCACCTAGAGCCGCTCGCCGCGCTGCTCATCGAGAATGTCGGCGATCGAGGGGCCCCTGTATTCCGGGTTGACCGGAACGGGAGGATTCGCCGCGAGCCACGCTGCGAGTTCACCGCGCCCCGGCGTCATGAGCCCTTCGTCAATTAGCTCTCGCACGCGCGACTTTTTCACCGTCGGCACGGGCCCGATGACAGCGACCGGCACCCCGCGCTCGGTCACCTCGATCGACTCGCCTTGCTTCACGCGATCAAGGTACTTGCTGGCGTTCTGCCTCAGCTCGCGCACTCCGATACGGTCCATGTGCTACACGGTAGCACCTGCGTGTAGAGGAGGTCTCGAGGTAGACACAGTGGCTCGACGGGCGTGGACTGTAGTGGCTAGTCTGCCGCGAGGGGGAAGGTGCTGGAGCTGATCGAACCGTCAATGTTGACGCCCACGGTCCAGACGCTCTCGGGCGTGCGGAGTTGCACGGTGAGTCCGCTTCTTTCGACGCGCGAGAGAGGGCCGCAATTCGTAGCAGAAGGCACCTCAGGATGGCGCGCCCTGAGGCAATACTCCGGCTCGCCGTCAAGCTCAGCACTGTCGATGAGGTACGCCGAGAACTCTGCACCACTACTCTCAGCCTCCCGGGACACGGAGATCGCGGAGGGCCCCATGAGAAGTCGACCAGGCTCATCGATGTCTTCAAAGGGTTCGACGACAGCAGAGCCCCCGTATGCACCAAAGGCAATGACATCGAGCACGCTCGGCGTGTGCTCGCTGTCGAGCAGGTTCTGATCGTCCTCAAGCCTGGGGCTACCCACGGGGCCCCACGCGAACAGTACAGGACCGACGGCACTGCCGCCCGGACTCGCGACCACTCCAGATTCTTCGAACACGGATGGCAGTACGCAGCTACCCCCGGCGCTCCATCCCTCAGACCCTTCGGGGAGGTCGGCGAAAGTGATGCAATACAAGTCCCACTCGGTACTCCGCCCGTCGGGCACGGTCGAAGCCCGATACACGATGCCGAAACGATCGTTCCCCAATGGAGTAACCCGCGGGCCTTGCGTGATGTTCGACGCGTAGCCCTGCGAAAGACGCTCTGCCCACTCGCGATCCTCTTGGCTTTCCGGTTCGTCGAAGATCGCGAGGGGATCAGGATCGGGTATTGCCAGCGCCCACCCCACTGTCGGGATAGCCAGCAGGGCCGAAATCACACCAGCCACCCCGACGGCACGCAGTCTTCGCCTTCCGCGACCATCACCGTGGTCGGGCACCGATTCCTGTTCCCTCTGCTCGGGGAGGTTCGCGACGGTGGTGACACGTTCTGCGCTCGCCCATACCGCAACCGCAACGTCGGCTCGACGCGCCAGCTCCTGGGCCGCAGCGTCGGCCAGCGCCACTCTCTCGGGCGTGTCTGCCCGAGAGTAGGCCAGGCGCTCAAGCTCCCGGTCGTCTGCCTCCGAAAGATCGCGGTTCATGACGATGAGTCAACCATGCGGCTGACAAGCTCAGCGGCTGGACTGTGCTGTCGACTCCACCTCTTCGGCTTTCCTTTCACAGCCGGTGCAATCTCCAGTACATCGTGAGCTGTCGACACACGGGCGAAATGGACTCTCGCACCGGGCCCCTCGGCGCGCACGGCCGGATCGCGGCGCAGACGCCTTTGGGCAACTCAGCTTCTAGCCGAAGACGCGGCGGCCAGCCACCCAGGTGCCGACGTTCGTGGTCGCGTGGATGCTCTGCACCGGCCCCGCGAACGGGTCGCGGTCGGTCGCGGCCAGGTCGGCAACCGCCCCGACCTCGATGACTCCCGTGACGTGCGCGTCGCCCGGCCCGCGCCCGTTGATGAACGCCGAGCCCGCGGTGTAAGCGTCGAGCGCCTCGGCGACGGTGAGCGCCTCGTGCGCGAGGAGGGGCTCGGGGTCGTACTCGGGGTCGTCAGCGGGCAGGGTGCGGTTGACCGCCACATGAATGGCCTGCCACGGGTCGGGGGTGGAAACGGGCCAGTCGCTGCCGGCGCACAGGCGCGGGCGAGCATCCGTCGCCGCAGCGCCCTGACCGGCGTTGCCGCCACCGGCACCGGCGCTCGCGTGCAGGATGCGCGCGAACGGGTACTGCGTCGCCGCGCGCTCGGCGCCGACGATCGGCACCGTGAGCTCGCGCATCTGGGGCTCGTTGCACGCCCACAGCGCTTGCATGTTGGCGGTCACGCCGATCGCGGCGAAGCGGGCCACGTCATCGGGGTGCACGAACTGCAGGTGGGCGAGGTGGTGTCGGCGGGCATCCGTCGCGGGGCGCGAGGCCCAGTCGTTCGCCGCCGAGGTGGCTTCGAAGGCGTCGAGCGTGTCCCGCACCGCGCGGTCGCCGATGACGTGCACGTGCGCGCTGAAGCCGCCGGCGTCGAGCGCCATGATCGCGTCGGCGAGCGCCTGCCCGCCGACGAAGGCGATGCCCGTCGGATGCTCGCTCTCGCCCGCCTCGCCCCGGTATGGCTCGAGCATCGCCGCCGTGCCGTTCTCGACAACTCCGTCGGCCATGATCTTGACGGCACTGAGCCTGAAGCGGGAGGCGGCCCCCAGTTCGGCCGCGTGCGCCTCACGCCGCGCGACGAGCTCGGGCACTTGCTCGACACCACGAGCGCGATCCCACCACAGGGCGCCCACGACGTCGACGGTGAGGCGGCCCTCGGCGAGGGCTCGGCGGTAGACGAGCGCGGTGTCGCTCGCACCGAAGTAGTCGCCGACGATCGCATCCTGCCAGGCCGTGACGCCGAAGCTGTGCGCGTAGCGCTGCGCTTCGAGCAGCGCGGCGAACTCGTCGTCGGGCGTCGCGGCGGGGGCGACCGCGGCAACGAGCGACGCCGCGCCCTCGTGCACGGTTCCTTGCGGCGAACCATCGGGAAGGCGCTCGATGCGGCCGTCGGCCGGGTCAGGGGTGTCGGCGGTGATGCCCGCGAGGGCGAGCGCGGCCGAGTTGGCCCACGCGCCGTGGTGGTCGCGGTTGTAGAGGAAGACGGGGCGAATGGCCTCGATCGCGTCGAGTTCGACGGCGCTCGGCGTGCCGCCCGCGAAGGCGCTCATCGCCCAGCCGCCGCCCGTGATCCAGGCGCGCGAGGCGTCGCATCCGCGGGGAGGATTCAGCTGCGCATACTCCGAGATGAGCCGGGCGTAGTCCTCGGCCGAGGAGCCGTCGCTCAAGTCGCAGCCGAGCCGTTCGAGTCCGCCCTGGATGGGGTGGATGTGAGCGTCGACGAAACCCGCGTGCAGCATCCCGCCCGCTAGATCGACCACCTCGGTGTCGGGACCGCGCCAGTCGCTGAGGTCAGCATCCACCGCCGCAATGTGGCCGTCGACAACAGCAACCTGCAGCGCTGATGAAACAGAGCCGCGGCCCGGCCCCACGTAGACGACTCCTCCGATGAAGAGCAGATCTGCGTAGGACACGGGCCGCGGTCTGTGGGGGGCGGGAAAGGGCGTTGCCGCCGGGGTTAGGCCGAGGTCTTGGCGTTGACCTCGTACGAGGTGTTCGTCGACTCGAAGAAGTTGACGAGCTGGAGGGTGTCGTTGGCCGTCGCCATCCACTTCGCCGGGTTCGACACGTTGTACTCGGGCTCGAAGCCGAGCTCTTCGAGACGACGGTCGGCCAAGTACTTGACGTACTGGTTGATGTAGTTGGCGTTGAGACCCAAGATGCCGTTGGGGAGGAGGTCGTGGTTGTAGGCCTCTTCCATCTCGACGGCGTCGAGAATCATCTGGCGAATCTCGGCCGCGAACTCGGGCGTCTGCAAGTCGGGGTTCTCTTCGAGCACCGTGAGAATGAGGTTGATGCCGAACTTGAGGTGCAGGCTCTCGTCGCGCACGATCCAGTCGACGAGCGAGCCGAAGTTGCGCAGCAGGTTGCGCTGGCGGAATGACAAGGCGACCATGAAGCCCGAGTAGAACCAGATGCCCTCGAGAATCACGTTGTAGGCGACGAGGTTGCGAATGAAGTCTTGCTTGCCTTCGGTCGTCGTGATGTCGAGCGTGTCTTCCGTCATGCGACGGATGAACTTGACCTCGAACTCCTCTTTGCGCGCCATCGACGGCACGTCGACGTGGCTGTCGTAGGCCGCGGCGCGGTCGATCGGGAAGGTCTCGAGAACGTACTCGAAGCTCATGCAGTGGTTCGCTTCTTCCCACATCTGCTTCGCGAGGTAGAGGTGCGCCTCGGGAGCCTTGACGTAGGGGTACACGCCGAACGCGAGCGCTTTGTTGACGAGCAGCTCGTTCGGGTTGAAGTACGACATCAGGAAGGTGATGGCGTGACGCTCTTCGTCACTCATCTTCTTGAAGTCGGCGATGTCTTCACCGAGCTGAATCTCGTTGGGGAACCAGGTGTTGGCAACAGCCTGGTCGTAGAGGTCCATGGCCCACTTGTACGTGACCGGCTTGAGCAGCAGGCCCTCTTGGATTCCGGTTCCGAGGATTCCCATGATCGTTTCGCGCTTTCTGGTGGGTGGTGCGGGATGAGAGGTGTGTGGGGTGGATGGTGCGAGCGCTGCCTACTGGCAGCTCTCGCACTGCAACTCGTCCATCGGGTCGATCGGAACCTCGTAGGTGAACGATGTGGTGCTGATGGTGCTGGACTGGGTCGCGCGCATGAGGACTACTCCCCCGCTTTCACGGCGCCGCCGAAGCCGAAGCCTTTGCGGGGCGCGACGCCAGCAGGCGTCGCGCTGGCGCTTGCGCCAGTGTCGGCAGATGCGCCAGCACTGACCGCAGAGCCGAAGCCCTTCTTCGCCGCGCTGGTGGCGTCAGCGTTGATCTCTTCGGCCTTGTTGACCTTGACGGTCGACTGCTCGGCCGTGTGGCGCGGCTTCATGTGCAGGTAGTAGGTCGTCTTCACGCCCTTCTTCCACGCCGAAGAGTAGATGTCGATCATTTCGTCGACATCGCGCGTCTCGAGGTACATGTTGCGGCTGATGGCCTGGTCGATCCACTTCTGGGCACGCGCCGCCACCTCAAGGAAGGCGTAGGGCGAGAGCTGGAAGCTCGTCTTGAACGTGGCCTTGATGTCATCCGGAATCGCCGAGATGCCCTGAATGTCACCCTGGCTGCGCAGAATGTCTTCGCGCACGCGCTCCCACAGACCGTGAACCTGCAGCGCGTTCACGAGGTTGCGGTTGACCTCGAGGAACTTGCCCGAGCTCGTCGAGCGGCTGAAGATCTGCGAGAACTGCGGGTCGAGGCCCGGCGTGGTTCCGGCAACGAGACCGATGGATGCCGTGGGCGCGATGGCCATGAGCGTCGCGTTGCGCATGCCGCCCTTGACCTTCGCGCGCAGGGCATCCCAGTCGAGACGAGTCGTGCGGTTGACCTGCACCTCGATGCCACGGTCGGCCTCGGTGAGGTCGATCGTGTCGAGCGGCACGAGGCCCTGCGACCAGCGGCTGCCCTCGAAGTTGGCGTACGAGCCGCGCTCTTTCGCGAGCTCGGTCGACTCGTCGATGGCCGCGTACGAGACGTGCTCCATGATCTCGTCGATGAGGTCGAACGACTCTTCAGAGTCGTACGAGTAGCCCAGGCGCTCGACGATGTCGGTGAAGCCCATGACACCGAGGCCGATGGCGCGGTTGTTCTGGTTGGCGTGGTCGGCCTCGTCAACGCTCGACACCGTGATGTCAATGAGGTTGTCGAGCTGACGCACCGCGAGGCGAGCGCTCTCGTCGATCTTCGCCCAGTCGATCGCGGCACGGCCGCTCGCACCGTCAATGAAGTGCTGCGAGAGGTTGATCGAGGCGAGGTTGCAGACCGAGATGTTGTCGCGGTCTTGCGGCAGGCAGATCTCGGTGCAGAGGTTCGAGAGGTGGATCGTGCCCGTGTTGTTGTTGATGGCGCGGTTGTTGATCGTGTCTTTCCACGTCAGCCACGGGTGGCTCGTCGACTGCAGCGAGATGAGGATCTGCTTGAACTGCTCGCGCGCCCCCATCTTCTTGAACATGTGCATTTCGCCGCGCTCGGCCATGGCCACGTACTCGGCGTAGCGCTTCGAGAACTCTTTGCCGTACAGCTCGTTGAGGTCAGAGACCTCGAGCGGGTCGAAGAGGTACCAGTCGTCGTCGTTCTGCACGCGCTTCATGAACTCGTCGCTGATCCACACGGCGGTGTTGGCCGTGCGGGTGCGGCGGTAGGGGTCACCCGAGTTCTGACGCAAGTCAAGGAACTCGGGGAAGTCCATGTGCCAGTTCTCCATGTAGAAGCACAGGGCACCGAACTTCTTGCCACCACGGCTCACGGCGCGCAGCACCGAGTCGATCGTGTGCATGAACGGAATCGGCCCGGTCGAGGTGGTGTTGTTAGAACGGATGGGCGAACCCTGGGCGCGCAGCTTGGTCACGGCCAGGCCGATGCCGCCCGTGCCCTTGGTGAGCCACATGACGTCGCGCACGCTCTTGGCGATGTGCTCGATGTCGTCTTGCATCTCCATGACGAAGCAGTTCGAGAGCTGGGGGTAGCTCGTGCCCGCGTTGACGAGAGTGGAACCCGCGGCGAGGTACTCGAGCTTCGACATCTTCTCGTAGAAGGCGATGGCGTGCTTGGTGGGCTCGGCCTCGTTGAGCGAGAGGCCCATGGCCACGCGCATCCAGAAGTATTGAGGGGTTTCGAGCGGCTCGCCGTTGCGTGCCTTGATGCCGTAGCGGTTGTTGAGCGTCACGACACCGATGTACTTGAGCAGTTCGTCGTGCGCGGGGTTGAGC
>CALRWH020000045.1:0-17303 GCA_943371805.1 Pseudomonas synxantha
AACGATGAGTTGCTCACGGCGGGCGACGGCTCCTACCCCGAATTCGCGATCACTTTTCTCGGTGTGGGCCCCGACGGGCACATCGCGTCTCTGTTTCCTGAGCGCGAGGGCCCTCGTGTCGGTCAGGCCGGCGTTATTGCCGTTCACGACTCCCCCAAGCCGCCGCCTCAGCGCCTCACCCTCACACTGCCGCTCATCAACACCTCGGAGCGCATTTGGCTCGTGCTGGCGGGAGCCGACAAGGCAGCAGCGCTCGGGCTCGCCCTCGCGGGCGCGTCGGTGGCCGACGTACCCGTTGGTGGGGTACTCGGAACAAAGCGCACGGTCTTCTTTATCGACCACGATGCCTCGTCAGAAGTGCCCGAAACGCTCATCGCCCCGACCAGTTACTGGACCGGGGCGATGGATCAAGCCAATTGGATGGCGGCCGAGTAGTAGCTAGGCCGTACCGCGGCGCTGACGCAACTTGACGAGCGCTTCCTCAAGAATCTGCGCGGCCTCTTCGTCGGTGCGTCGCTCTTTCACATACGCCAAGTGCGTCTTGTAGGGCTCGTTCTTGGCGACCTGAGGGGGGTTGTTCTTGTCGCGGCCCGCGGGAAGACCCGTGGACGGCGAATCAATCATGTCGGGAATCTCGTCGTCGGGAAGGTTGGCGGCAAAGTGCCGAACCGTCTCGTTACCGAGGGCGTCCCAGTAGGAGATCGAGATGCGCTCGGCGTGAATGCCGCGATCTTGTTCCCCCATAGGGCCCGAACCGACGCGGGAACCGCGAATGGCGCTGCCACCTGACACCATGTTGTGCTCCTTAGGCCGCGTCGAAGCGCGTGATGAGCCCGAGCACGACGATCGAGCTCACCCACACGAGCGCAAGAATGATGGTGATGCGGTTGAGGTTGCGCTCAGCAACACCAGAGGCGCCGAGGTTTGACGTCACGCCGCCACCGAACATGTCAGAGAGCCCGCCACCGCGACCGCGGTGAAGCAGGATCATGAGGGTGAGCAGAAGGCTCGTGATCCCCAGGATGACCTGGAGCACGACCTGAAGAATTTCCACGAATTGAACCTCTCGCACGTTTCGGACAGTCTCCAACCCTACCGGACGGCGGGCGGAGCAAGGATCAGGCGGTTCCGACGTGCTTGGGGAAACGCGCGATGCTCGAAAACTCCTCAACGTCGAGGCTTGCGCCTCCCACGAGGGCACCATCAACATCCTTGTGCTTCATGAAGCCAGCAATGTTCGCCGCCTTCACGGAACCGCCGTAGAGGATGCGCGTGCGCTCTGCGGCGTCGTCGCCGAGCGCCTGCGCGATCGCGACGCGCAACGCAGCGCACACCTGCTGAGCTTGCTCAGGCGTTGCCGCCTGCCCCGAGCCAATCGCCCAGACCGGTTCGTACGCAACGACGATGTCAGCGTCGGCCGCAAGACCATTGAGCACCACCTGCAACTGTGCCACCGGAACCGCAGACGGCCCGTGCTTCTCGAGATCGTCAGCCGTTTCGCCCACGCAGACCACCGGAACGAGACCGTGACGCAAGGCTGCGACCGTCTTGGCCGCCACCACGTCATCCGTCTCGGCGTGGTATTGGCGACGTTCGCTGTGCCCGATGATGACGTACCGGCAATCCAGGGCTGCGAGAAAAGCTCCCGAGATCTCACCGGTGTACGCGCCACTGTCGTGCACCGAGAGGTCTTGTCCGCCGTAGCGAAGCTCGAGCTTGTCGGCGCTTACGAGGGTCTGCACACTGCGCAGGTCGGTGTACGGCGGAAAAACCGCAACCTCGACCTGACCATAGTCGTGCTTGGCGTCGCGCAGACTCCAGGCGAGCTTTTGAACGAACGCAATCGACTGCAAGTGGTCGAGGTTCATCTTCCAGTTGCCCGCAATGAGCGGGACGCGTGCTACTGCCATCCGAGCACCTCCAGGCCGGGGAGCTTCTTGCCTTCAAGAAACTCGAGGCTGGCCCCGCCTCCCGTAGAGACGTGGCCAAAGTCGTCATCGTTGAATCCGAGAGCACGCACCGCAGCAGCAGAGTCGCCGCCGCCGACGACGCCCAAGCCAGAGACGCGCGTCAGCGCCTCCGCAACAGCGCGCGTACCCGCGGCAAAAGCGGGGAACTCGAACACGCCCATCGGGCCGTTCCAGAACACCGTGGTCGACGACGCCACGAGCTCGGCAAATGCCGCCGCTGTGTCGGGTCCGATGTCGAGTCCGATTCCGGATGCTCCGGCAGGGCCATCCTCGATCGCCGACGCTGCCTGCACGGTGTGCGGAGCATCCGCGGCAAACCGCTCGGCAACGACCACGTCGGTCGGCAGAACGATCTGCACGCCACGCTTCTCAGCCTCTGCGAGGTACCCGCGCACGGTGTCGAGCTGGTCGAGCTCGAGCAGGCTTGCGCCCACCTTGTGCCCTTGAGCCGCAAGGAAGGTGAACAGCATGCCGCCGCCGATCAGCAATCGGTCGACACGCGGCAACAGGTGGGCGATGACGCCGAGCTTGTCGCTCACCTTCGAACCGCCGAGAACGACCGTGTACGGCCGCTCAGGGCGCTCGGTGAGGCGGTCGAGCACGTCGGTCTCGGCTGAGATCAACGAGCCCGCGGCACTGGGCAGTGTCTGGGCGAGCTCGTACACGCTTGCTTGCTTGCGGTGCACGACGCCGAAGCCGTCAGAGACCATTGCGTCGCCGAAGAGAGCGAGCGAGTCGGCGAACACCTGGCGCTCTGCGGCGTCTTTCGAGGTCTCCCCCGGATTGAAGCGGAGGTTCTCGAGAACGGCAATCTCGCCGTCGGCAAGACCAGCCACGGCGTCTGCGGCAGACGCACCCACCGTGTCACTCGCGAACGCCACCGGCGCGCCCAGGAGCTCACTCAGTCGCTGAGCGACCGGGCGGAGGCTATACCGAGCGTCAGGCGCCCCCTCGGGGCGTCCGAGGTGCGACACGACAACCACCTTGGCCCCGCGGTGCATGAGGGCGTTCAGGGTCGGCAATGAAGCACGAATGCGCCCATCGTCGGTCACGACACCATCAGCGAGCGGCACGTTGAGATCGCACCGCACGATGACGCGTCGACCGCTCAGGTCGCCGAGAGACTCGATCGTACGCAGGGCCACGAAAACTCGTCCTGTCGTTGCTCCCGCCTAGAGGCGGGCGCCCACGAACTCGGTGAGGTCGACGAGGCGGTTCGAGTAACCCCACTCGTTGTCGTACCAGGCCGAAACCTTGACGAGGTTGCCGCTCACGTTGGTGAGCTCTGAATCGAAGATCGACGAGTGCGGGTTGAGCTGGATGTCGCTCGACACGATCGGGTCTTCGGTGTACTCGAGGTAGCCCTTGAGGCGCCCCTCGGCCGCGGCGGCCTTGTACGCCGCGTTGATCTTCTCGGCGGTCAGCCCCTCGGTCGGAGTGATGATCGTGAGGTCGACGATCGAGCCAGTGGGAACCGGCACGCGGTACGACGAGCCGCTGAGCTTGCCCTGCAGCTCGGGGAGCACGAGGCCGATGGCCTTGGCAGCACCGGTCGACGCCGGAACGATGTTGATGGCTGCGCCGCGAGCACGGCGCAAATCGCTGTGCGGGCCGTCTTGCAGGTTCTGGTCAGCGGTGTAGGCGTGGGCGGTCATCATGAAGCCGCGCTCAATGCCGAAGGCGTCGTTGAAGACCTTGGCGAGCGGTGCGAGGCAGTTGGTCGTGCACGAGGCGTTCGAGATGATGACGTGGTTCTTCGGGTCATAGGTCTCTTCGTTGACGCCCATCACGATCGTCGCGTCGTCACCGGTGGCCGGAGCCGAGATCAGGACCTTCTTGGCGCCTCCCGCGATGTGCTTCTTCGCGTCTTCGGCCTTGGTGAACCGACCCGTCGACTCGATCACAATGTCGACACCGAGCTCGCCCCAGGGAAGGTTGGCGGGGTCGCGCTCTTCGAAGACACGGATGCGGTGACCGCCGACAGTGATCGAGTCACCGTCGTGAGAGACATCGTGGGCGAGAACCCCACCGACCGAGTCGTACTTGAGCAAGTGGGCCAAGGCCGCGTTGTCAGTGAGGTCATTGACGGCGACAATCTCGATCTCGCTCCCTTGGGCGAGGGCCGCCCGCAAGTAGTTGCGTCCGATGCGGCCGAATCCGTTAATGCCGACTTTCACGCTCACGGTGTCTCCTGTTGCTCCGGCGCTCGGGAGCGCCAACGGTGGTGGTAGAGGTGGGGGTGTCACACAGCGTCGAAATAGCGATGGCCGGGGCATCAGCCCCGGCCACGACGCCAGTTACGACAGTAGCAGGAGCCCGTCGGTGTGCGAGCGCGCCGCCGCGAAGCGATCAGCGACGTTGCGCCAGTTGACGATGTTCCAGAAGGCCTTCACGTAGTCGGCCTTGACGTTGACATAGTCGAGGTAGAACGCGTGTTCCCACATGTCAAGCTGCAACAAGGGAACGGTCGCCTGCGCGGTGTTGCCCTGTTGGTCGAAGAGCTGCTGGATGATGAGGCGACGACCGATCGGATCCCACGAGAGAACACCCCATCCAGAGCCCTGGATACCCATCGAAGCGGCCGTGAAGTGTGCGACGAACTGATCGAACGATCCGAAGAACTCATCGATCGCGGCCGCGAGTTCGCCCTCGGGCTTGTCTCCCCCATCGGGCGAGAGGTTGGTCCAGAAGATCGAGTGGTTGATGTGTCCACCGAGGTGGAAAGCCAGGTCTTTCTCGAGCCGGTTGATGTTGGCGAAGGTTCCGGTCGCACGAGCCTCAGCCATGGCCTCGAGAGCCCCATTGGCCCCAGCGACGTAAGCCGCGTGGTGCTTCGAGTGGTGAAGCTCCATGATGCGAGCGCTGATGTGCGGCTCGAGCGCGGCGTAGTCGTAGCCGAGTTCGGGAAGCGTGTAGACAGACATGAGAGTGATCTCTCCTCCTGGTAGGGCGTCCGGGCGGCGGGCTGCCGACGACCGTGCTGACGGTGGGTCAGTCTATCGAGGGCAACCGGCGAGGAGACCAGGATGTTCCCGCCCGGTCACTCAGATCAATGCCTGTCGCGACCTCAGTCGAGGTCGAGATCGGGTGGCAAGTTGGCGTCTGTTCCCGGCACACCGAGTTGCTCAGCGCGCTTGTCGGCCATCGCGAGCAATCGCCGAATACGCCCCGCAACGGCATCTTTCGTCATGGGCGGGTCGGCATGGTGCCCGAGCTCGTCGAGGCTCGAGTCGCGGAAGTCGAGTCGCAACTGACCGGCGTAGCGAAGGTGCTCGGGCACGTCATCGGCCAAGATCTCGAGGGCACGCTCGACCCGCGAGCACGCGGCGACCGCAGCCTGGGCCGAGCGGCGCAAGTTAGCGTCGTCAAAATTGACGAGCCGATTGGCTGTTGCGCGCACCTCGCGCCGAGCGCGCAGCGCTTCCCAATCCCCCACCGTTGACTCGGCGCCCATGAGGCGCAACATCTGACTGATTTTCTCGCCGTCGCGGATGACCACACGGTGCACCCCGCGCACCTCACGAGCTTTCGCGGCAATGCCCAGCCGCCCTGCCGCCCCCACGAGAGCCATGGCCGATTCGTTTCCTGGGCAGGTGATCTCGAGGGCTGCTGAACGCCCTGGGTCAGTTAACGAACCGTGCGCCAAGAACGCACCGCGCCAGACGGCGGCAAGCTCGTCGCGAGATCCCGTCGTGAGCCGGTTCGGCAATCCGCGCACCGGCCGGCGTCTCGCATCGAGCAGTCCGGTCTGGCGAGCAAGAGTCTCGCCACCCTCGAGAACGCGCACAACGTATGCCGGTGTTTTGCGCATTCCGCCGGGCGACAGCATCGCGGCATCGCTGCGCATCCCGTACAGCTCTACGAGGTCTTTACGCACGCGTCGAGCGATCTCGGGGGTATCGAGTTCGACCTCGACGGCAACACGCCCCGAAATGAGATGCAGGCCCCCCGCAAAGCGCAAGACGGTGGCTAACTCGGCCGCGCGCACGGTGGTTTTCGTGACTGCCAACTGCGAGAGCTCGTGCTTCACATCAGCGGTCAGAGCCACAGCAGGCACATCCTCTCGAGGAGATCAGGTCGCAGGGGTACGACATTCGACCTTACTCGCGTCCGAGGTCGCGATGCTTCACGGTCACGTTGACATGGTGCAGCTGCCGCATGCGCTCCGCCAATTGCTCAACAAGGGCTACTGACCGGTGCTTTCCGCCCGTGCAGCCGATCGCGATCGTTGCGTGCCGCTTGTTTTCGCGCGCGTAGCCGGCGAGCACAGGCTCGAGCATCGCGCCGAACGCGTCAAGAAACTCTCCTGCCCCTTCTTGAGCGAGAACATAGTCACTGACGGGTGCATCAAGGCCGTTGCTCGCCCGCAGCTCGGGCTGCCAAAACGGGTTGGGCAAGAAACGAGCGTCGGCAACGATGTCGGCGTCAGACGGCGTGCCGTACTTGAAGCCAAAGCTCTGAAGCGTGACCTTGACGCCCCCGCTGTCTTGGGCCGAAAACACCTCGGTCACGGTCGTCGCTAGTTGATGAATGTTGAACTCGGTGGTGTCGATGATGATGTCGGCGAGTTCTCGCACTTCGAGCATGCGCTCGCGCTCGCGAGCGATGCCGTCGAGGAGCGTGCCGTCTTCTTGCAAGGGATGCGGGCGCCGAACCTGCTCGAAGCGGCGCACGAGCACCGCATCCGTCGCCTCCAAAAAGACGACCCGAACCGTCTCGCGAGCGCGCAATTCGATGATGATGGCGGCGAGGTCTGCAAACAGCTTGCCACCTCGCACATCGACGACGGCGGCGATGCGCGGCAAGGCGCTTCCGGGGTGAACCGCAAGATCAACGAGCGGTCGCAGCATTTGCGGCGGCAGGTTGTCGACGACGTACCAACCGAGGTCTTCGAGCGCGTTCGCGACGGTTGAGCGCCCGGCACCAGACATGCCAGTGACGATCAGTACGTCGTGCGGAACCGTGTCGGGCATGCGTCCTCACGAATCAAGGGTCGGGAGTTCAAGACTAACTGTCAGAGCGGAGTGCCCGGTGGACAAGCTGCGCAATCGCGGGACCCACTCCATCGACGGCAGTGAGCTCATCGACGGTTGCCGCCCTCAACTGGGCTACCGAGCCAAAGTGCTTGAGCAGGTCACTCGTGCGCGCCGGGCCGAGCCCGGGGATGCTCGAGAGGCGGCTGCGGATGTCGCGTGACCGAGTGGTGCGCTGGTACGTGAGCGCAAAGCGGTGGGCTTCGTCTCGTAGTCGCTGCAACAAGAACAACGCGTCTGACGAGCGAGGGAGGATGACCGGAAAGTCGCTGTCAGGAAGCCACACTTCTTCGAGCCGTTTGGCTATGCCGCACACGGCAATGTCGCTCAAGCCCTCGTCGCGAAGGGCTCGCGCCGCGGCGGCAACCTGCGGCTGACCACCATCGATGACCAGGAGCCCTGGTCGGTAGTGAAATGACTTGCGCGTCGCCGGCGCTTCACCCAGTCGCGTCGCGCTCACGCTCTGTTCGTCATGCAGATAGGCCAATCGGCGACGCAGCACCTGGTAGACGGCATCGGTGTCATCGCGTGCATCGGCGATGGCGAACTTGCGGTACTGGTCTTTGCGCGGCAAGCCATCTTCGAAGACGACCATCGATGCCACGGGATTCGTACCCCCGAAGTGAGACACGTCGAAGCACTCGAGTCGCAACGGTGCTTCGGAGAGGCCGAGTGCTTCTTGAATGTCAGCCAAGGCTTGAGAGCGAGCGGTGAAATCGCCGCTGCGACGTGTCTTGTACTGCACGAGAGCTCCGAGAGCATTGGTGGCAACGGTCTCAGCCAGCGCAGCTTTCTCTCCCCGCTGGGCCATCTTCACCACCACGCCTCCGCGTTCACCCGCGTCGCGTCGTGCTTCACTGAGAACCGTCTGGAGGGCGTTGACGTCGTCGGGCACCGCGGGCACGATGACCTCGCGTGCGGGCGCTGTGGTGCCGTCGTAGGCGTTCTGCAGCACCGTGTCGACGAGTTCGGCCATCGTCACGTCGAGTTCTGTATCGACGACCCAGCCGCGAACGCCGCGAATGCGGCCGCCGCGAACGATGAATAGCTGAACGGCTGCGGCAAGTTCGTCGTAGGCAATACCGAAGATGTCCGCGTCGGTGTCATCATCGAGGACGACGGCACTCTTCGCGAGAACCGTTTCGAGCGCTCCGACTTGATCACGGATGCGTGCCGCCGACTCGTAGTCGAGCTCGCGGGCGGCGTCAGCCATTGCTGCCTTGAGCGCACGCACATAGCCAACATCGTTGCCCGCCATGAACGAGGCGAAGTCAAGAGCGATGCCGCGGTGCTCTTCAGGGCTCACGCGTCCTACGCAGGGCGCCGCGCACTTGCCGATGTCGCCGAGCAAGCACGGACGGTTCGTCGTCTGCGCTCGTTTGTAGGTCGACTCATTGCACGAGCGCATCGGAAACGCCTTGAGCATAAGGTCAACCGTCTCGCGCACGGCCCACACCTTGGTGTACGGCCCGAAGTAGCGGGCACCCGGGATTCCTCGCGTTCGCGTCACCATGACCCGCGGCACACGATCGGCCAGGGTGATCGCCACATAGGGGTAGGTCTTGTCGTCGCGGAACTTCACATTGAAGGGCGGCGCAAACTCCTTGATCCACGTGTATTCGAGAGAGAGCGCCTCGAGCTCACTTCCGACGACGGTCCATTCAACGCCCTGAGCGGTGGTGACCATGCGACGGGTGCGCTCGTGCAAACTGTGCAGCGGTTGAAAGTAGTTGCTCAGCCGATTGCGGAGGTTGTTGGCCTTGCCCACGTAGAGCACACGGCCGTCGCCATCGGTAAATCGATACACGCCAGGCGACGTCGGTATCTCCCCGCGCTGGGGGCGCCATTCGTCGCGCGGAGCCATCTCAGCGCTTCGTTCGCCCAGCGACCGACGGTGTGCTTTCGACCAACTCACGCAAGAAGAAACCCGTGTGGCTTTCTTCGACAGTCGCGATGTGTTCGGGAGTACCGACCGCGAGCACCTGGCCTCCCCCGGCACCGCCCTCGGGGCCGAGATCGATGATCCAATCGGCTGCGCGAATGACATCGAGGTTGTGTTCAATCACGATGACCGTGTTGCCCTTGTCGACCAGCCCGTTGAGCACGAGCAAGAGCTTGCGCACATCCTCGAAGTGCAGGCCTGTTGTGGGTTCATCGAGAACATAGACGCTGCGACCGTTCGAGCGCTTCTGCAATTCAGTCGCGAGCTTGACTCGCTGTGCTTCGCCTCCCGAGAGAGTGGTCGCGCTTTGCCCGAGACGCACGTAGCCCAGTCCAACGTCGACAAGTGTCTTCAAGAAGCGGTGGATGGCCGAGATGGGCTCGAAGAACGCTGCAGCCTCTTCAATGGGCATGTCGAGCACTTCAGCGATGTTCTTGCCCTTGTAGTGCACCGTGAGCGTGTCGCGGTTGTACCGCGCGCCGTTGCACACTTCACACGACACATAGACGTCGGGCAAGAAGTTCATCTCGATCTTGATGGTTCCATCGCCAGCGCAATTCTCACAGCGCCCGCCCTTGACGTTGAAGCTGAAACGCCCCTGCAGATACCCGCGCGCTTTGGCCTCGGTGGTCTCGGCAAAGAGCGCGCGAATGCGGTCGAAGACACCCGTATACGTCGCCGGATTCGATCGAGGGGTGCGACCAATCGGCGCTTGATCGACATGCACGACCTTGTCGAGGTGCTCGAGACCGTGAACGCGAACGTGCTTGCCGGGAACCTGACGAGCCCCGTTGAGCTTGTTCGCGAGCACCTTGTAGAGAATGTCGTTCACGAGCGACGACTTGCCCGAACCACTCACGCCCGTCACCGCGACGAAGGCGCCGAGCGGAAAATCGACGGTGACATCGCGCAGGTTGTTGGCCTTGGCCCCCTCGACCGTGAGCATGCGGCTCGGGTCGATCTCGCGTCGTGTCATCGAGTCAACGACCTGTCGTCGACCTGCGAGGTAGTCACCCGTAATCGATGCGGGGTTCGCAATGAGCTCTGCATACGAGCCGCTGTGCACGACGCGGCCGCCGTGTTCTCCGGCCCCGGGTCCGATGTCGACGATCCAGTCGGCCGTACGAATGGTGTCTTCATCGTGCTCGACAACGATGAGTGTGTTGCCGAGGCTCTTGAGCTTGACCAGAGTGTCGATGAGTCGACGATTGTCGCGCTGGTGAAGCCCGATTGAGGGCTCGTCGAGCACGTACAGCACCCCCGTGAGCCCCGAACCAATCTGCGTCGCGAGACGGATGCGCTGTGCTTCACCGCCCGACAGTGTGCCGGCGGCCCGCGCCATGCTCAAGTAGCCGAGCCCCACTTCGAGCAAAAACTCGAGTCGAGCGCGGATCTCGCGGAGCACTGCGGCCGCGATCGATGCCTCCCGCTCAGTCAGCGTGATGGTCTGCATGAACGCATAGGCGTCGAGCAAGCTGAGCTCGGCCACCGCCGAGATGCTGTGGCTGTCAACGGTGACGGCGAGCACCTCGGGCTTCAGCCGCGCGCCGTTGCACTCTGAGCACGGCACTTCACGCAAGTACTCGGCGAAACGCTGCTGCGACCAGTCGCTTTCGGCCTCGGCGTACTTGCGTTCAATGTAGGGAATGACCCCTTCGAAGCCCGTCGAATAGGTGACGTCACGACCGTATCGGTTTCGCCACTTCACCCGCACTTCGAAGTCGTTGCCCTCAAGAATCGCTTCTTGAGTGCTCTGCTCGAGTTCGCCCCAGGGCGTATCCAGCGAGAAGTCGAGGTCGCGCCCGAGCCCGGCTAACAGCTTCTGGAAGTAGCTATAGAGGCCTTTGCCCTGCTGATTCCAGGGCAGAATCACGCCATCGTTGAGACTCAGGCTCGGGTCGCCGATGAGCAAGTCGACGTCGACCGCCATGCGGGTTCCGAGCCCGGAACACACGGGGCACGCTCCGAACGGCGCGTTGAAAGAGAAGGTTCGCGGCTCGATCTCGGTGAGTTGCAGAGGGTGCCGGTTGGGGCAGCTGAGCCGTTCGCTAAACGTGCGGGTGCGGTCTGCCGCCGAGGCCTCACGGTCAACGAAGTCGATGACAACAAGTCCGTCGGTGAGCCCGAGAGCCGTCTCAAGGGAGTCAGTAAGGCGCGTCAACGCGTCATCATTCGCCACAAGGCGATCGACCACCACGGCGATGTCGTGCTTGATTTGCTTCTTGAGCACGGGGGGCTCGCTCAGCTGGATCTGTTCACCATCGACGACAGCACGCGCGTAGCCCGAGGCGGCGAGCTCGCGAAACAGATCGACGAACTCACCCTTCTTCTGGCTCACGACAGGAGCGAGCACTTGAAAGCGCGTGCCGGTCTCGAGCGTCATGAGCTCGTCAGCAATCTGTTGCACCGTTTGGCGTTGGATGCGCTCGCCACACTCGGGGCAGTGAGGGATACCGACGCGAGCCCACAGCAGACGCATGTAGTCGTAGATCTCGGTGATCGTGCCCACCGTGGAGCGGGGGTTGCGGTTGGTCGACTTCTGGTCAATCGACACTGCCGGGCTGAGCCCTTCAATGAAGTCAACGTCGGGTCGATCAACCTGCCCGAGAAACTGGCGCGCATAGGCCGAGAGCGACTCGACGTAACGGCGTTGGCCCTCGGCAAAGATCGTGTCGAAAGCGAGAGAGCTCTTTCCGGAGCCCGACAAGCCCGTGAAGACCACGAGCGCGTCGCGAGGAATGACGAGGTCGACATCGCGCAAGTTGTGCACGCGCGCGCCACGCACGCTCAGATGGGGAGCAGATTCAAGAGGGGTGGCCGACACTCTCGTCATTCTAGGCCGGGGCTCTGACACGCTCCCTGTACGCGTGCCTTAGCGCACGTGGCCCGCGTCGACCATGCCCCGTAGATCTTTCTTGAGGTCTTGCACTTCGTCGCGCAGGCGGGCTGCCAGCTCAAACTTGAGCTCTTCAGCCGCCGTAAGCATCTGGGCGGTGAGGTCGGCGATGATTGACTCGAGTTCTGTCGCCCCGGCCGCCGCCAGCCCTTCTCGGCGGATAGCAGGAGTCGCCGCACGCTTGCCTCCCGTTGCGCGAGAGTTGCCGCGACTTGCCAGAAGCTCGGCCGTGTCGGCGCCCTCGCGAACGAGCTGGTCGGTGATGTCAGCGATCTTCTTGCGCAACGGCGTCGGGTCGATGCTGTTCTCCGTGTTGTAGGCGATCTGCCGGTCACGGCGTCGTGTGGTCTCGTCGATCGCTTTCGCCATCGACGGTGTCACGACGTCGGCATACATGTGAACCTCGCCCGAGACGTTGCGGGCCGCGCGCCCGATGGTCTGAATGAGCGAGGTTGCCGAGCGCAAGAAGCCTTCTTTGTCGGCGTCGAGAATCGCGACGAGCGAAACTTCGGGCAGATCGAGGCCTTCGCGCAGCAGGTTGATGCCTACGAGCACGTCGTAGACGCCCTGGCGCAGCTCACTCAGCAGTTCAACGCGCCGCAACGTGTCGACGTCCGCGTGCAGATAGCGCACGCGCACGCCGGCCTCCGTGAAGAACTCGGTGAGCTCCTCGGCCATCTTCTTCGTCAGCGTGGTCACGAGCACGCGCTCATCGCGTTCTGTGCGCTGCCTGATCTGTTCAAGCAGGTCGTCGATCTGCCCCTTGCTGGGCTTGACCACAATGGCGGGGTCAACAAGGCCGGTGGGCCGAATAATCTGTTCAACGACCGAATCGGTGATGCCCAGCTCGTACTTGCCGGGTGTGGCAGAGAGATAGACCTTTTGGCCCGTGCGGTCGAGAAACTCTTCCCACCGCAGCGGGCGGTTATCGAGAGCGCTCGGCAACCGGAAGCCGTGCTCAACGAGCGTTCGCTTGCGGGATGCATCGCCCTCGTACATGGCGCCGATTTGCGGCACGGTCACGTGGCTCTCGTCGATCACGACGAGGAAGTCTTCGGGAAAGTAGTCGAGCAGACAGTTCGGCGGCTCGCCGGGTGCTCGGCCGTCGATGTGTCGCGAATAGTTCTCGATGCCGTTGCAGAACCCGATCTGTTCCATCATTTCGATGTCGAACGTCGTGCGCATGCGCAACCTCTGGGCTTCGAGCAACTTGCCCTGCCGCTCGAGCTCAGCCAAACGCACGTCGAGCTCTTCTTTGATTGTCACGATCGCGCGCTGCATCGTGTCGGGCGAGGCAGCGTAGTGCGTGGCCGGGAAGACGGATACGGCATCGAGCGCGCGCACGACATCCCCCGTCAAGGGATGCAAGGCATAGAGCGCTTCAACCTCATCGCCAAACATCTCGATGCGGATGGCGAGCTCTTCGTACATCGGAATGATCTCGATCGTGTCGCCGCGCACGCGAAACTTGCCGCGCGAAAAGTCGATGTCATTGCGCTGGTATTGCATGCCCACAAACTTGCGAATGAGCGCGTCACGCGGAATGCTCTGGCCCACCTGCAGCGCGACCATCGCCTCGAGGTACTCTTCGGCGGCGCCGAGACCATAGATGCACGAGACCGTCGAGACCACGACGACATCGCGCCGACTGAGCAGCGAGTTGGTCGTCGAGTGCCGCAAGCGCTCAACCTCGGCGTTGACCGAGCTGTCTTTCTCGATGAACGTATCGGTCTGCGGAACGTAGGCCTCGGGTTGGTAGTAGTCGTAGTACGAGACGAAGTACTCGATCGCGTTGTGCGGCATGAGGTCACGAAACTCGGTCGCGAGCTGAGCGGCGAGGGTCTTGTTGTGCGCGAGCACCAGGGTGGGTCGCTGCACTTGTTCGATGAGCCACGCGGTCGTCGCCGACTTGCCGGTGCCCGTAGCACCGAGCAGCACGATGTCGGTCTCGCCCGCGTTGATGCGAGCTGCCAGCTCGGCGATCGCCTGCGGCTGGTCGCCGCTCGGGATGTAGTCGCTCACGACCTCAAAAGGCCGCACCGAACGCGTGGGTTCCATGAGCCCAGACTACGAGAGGGGGTCTGACACTCCGGTGTGCTGGTCGCGTTGTGCGACGAGGCGCTGCCACAGAGCATCCACTTGCTCCATCGTGTGGTCGAGCGTGCCGCTCGAGTCGATGACCACATCGGCCACGGCGAGGCGTTCGTCATCGCTTGCTTGCGCCGAAACGCGCTGCTCGGCGGATGCTCGATCAAGGCCGCGCAGAGCAACCAGTCGCTCAACCCTCACGTCGGCGGGAGCATGCACGACGACCACGAGAGAGAACTCACTCGCCGAGCGCGCCTCAACAAGCAGAGGAACGTCGTAGACGACGATTGCGCTCGGGTCACTGGTGCCAATCGCGGCTAGGCGCTCTCGATATTGCCGATGCACTTCGGGGTGAACGATGGCATTGAGGTCGGTCCGCGCGTGGGCGTCACCGAACACAATGGTGCCGAGTGCGGCGCGATCGAGGCTTCCGTCAGCGGCGAGCACCGCATCCCCAAACCGCTCGTGAATGGCACGGAGGCCCGGCGAACCCGGAGCCACCGCCTCGCGCGCGAGCGCATCGGCATCGATGACGGTCGCTCCGAGCTGCGCAAGTCGCGCCGCGACCACAGACTTTCCCGCCGCGATTCCGCCTGTGAGCCCGATGACATCCACGCGGTGACCCTATCTCGTTGAGCCGCACGGGAGCGGGTAGCATGACTCGCACGCGCCCCAATGGAGGTCTTCCGTGCTCGAACTGCTCACCGGTACTGGGCTGGCGGTCGCCGCCGGGCTCAACGCCTATGTGCCGATGCTGGTCTTGGGACTCGCCGGCCGCTTTCTCGACTTTGTTGAGCTGCCCGCCGCGTGGGCATGGCTCGAGAACGAGTGGGTGCTCCTGATCCTCGGGGTACTGCTCGTGATCGAGTTGGTTGCCGACAAGATTCCCGCTGTCGACTCGATCAATGACGTGATTCAGTCCATCGTGCGCCCCGCTGCGGGCGGCATCGTGTTTGGCACGGGTGCGTCAACGACCACGGCCGCAGTGACTGACCCCGCGGCCTTCTTTGAGTCCAGTGCGTGGGTGCCCGTCGTCACGGGCGTCGTGATCGCGCTCGTGGTGCACGGCGCCAAGATGTTCGTTCGCCCGGCTGCGAACGCGCTCACGGCTGGCGCCGCAGCGCCCGTGCTCTCGACCGGCGAAGACATCGGCGCGCTCATGTTCAGCCTGTTCGCGATTCTGATTCCCATCTTGGTCATCGTCGCGGTGATCGCGCTGATCGTTCTCGTGTTCACGATGTTCCGTCGGCTGCGCAAGCGTCGACAAAGCGTCGCACCCGCGTAGTCGCAACAACGACGAATGGGCCGCCCCGATCGGGGCGGCCCATTCGTGTGAGAGCGTCAGCGACGTCTCGACACCAGCGTCACGAGTGATCAGCTGTTGTTCGAGAGCTTCTCGCGCAGAGCAGCAAGCGACTCGTCATCTGCGAGCGTGCCGACAGCGGTCGCCTCGCTCGAGAAGCTCGAGCCGGCCGCGGCCGGAAGCTCGAGGGTCTCTTCCTCGACAAGCGCCGTCGCAACCTGCTTCTTGTGGAGCTCCCAGCGAGCCTGAGCGGCTGCGTAGTCTTGCTCCCACTTTGCGCGCTGCTCGTCGAAGCCGTCTTTCCACTCGCCCGACTCGGGGTCGAAGCCGTCGGGGTACTTGTAGTTGCCCGCCTCGTCGTACTCGGTCGGCATTCCGTACACCGCGGGGTCGAACTCGACACCCTCGGGGTCGACACCCTCGTTGGCCTGCTTGAGGCTCAGCGAAATGCGGCGACGCTCGAGGTCGATGTCGATGACCTTGACGAAGACCTCGTCGTTGACCGAGACGATCTGCTCGGCGAGCTCGACGTGCTTGGCCGAGAGCTCCGAGATGTGCACGAGGCCCTCAATGCCGTCGGCAACGCGAACGAACGCACCGAACGGAACGAGCTTGGTGACCTTACCCGGGGCGACCTGACCGATCGCGTGCGTGCGGGCGAAGACCTGCCACGGGTCTTCCTGGGTCGCCTTGAGCGAGAGCGACACGCGCTCGCGCTCGAGGTCGACCTCGAGGATCTCGACGGTGACCTCCTGGCCAACCTCAACGACCTCGCTGGCGTGCTCAATGTGCTTCCAGCTCAGCTCCGAGACGTGAACGAGACCATCGACGCCGCCGAGGTCGACGAACGCACCGAAGTTGACGATCGACGACACGACACCCTTGCGAACCTGGCCCTTGGCGAGGTTGTTGAGGAACGACGAGCGGCTCTCAGACTGCGTCTGCTCGAGCAGAGCGCGGCGCGAGAGAACCACGTTGTTGCGGTTCTTGTCGAGCTCGAGAATTTTCGCCTCGATGTCTTGGCCGAGGTAGGGGGTGAGGTCGCGAACGCGGCGCAGCTCGATGAGCGAGGCCGGCAAGAAGCCACGGAGTCCGATGTCAACGATGAGGCCACCCTTGACGACCTCGATGACCGTGCCCGTGACGATTCCGTCGGCGTCTTTGATCTTCTCGACGTCGCCCCATGCGCGCTCGTACTGTGCGCGCTTCTTGGAGAGGATCAGGCGACCCTCTTTGTCTTCTTTCTGAAGAACAAGGGCTTCGACGGTGTCGCCGACAGAAACGACCTCAGAGGGGTCGACGTCGTGCTTGATCGAGAGTTCGCGCGAGGGGATGACACCCTCGGTCTTGTAACCGACGTCGAGGAGAACCTCGTCGCGATCGATCTTGACGACGGTTCCTTCAATGAGGTCACCGTCGTTGAAAAACTTGAGGGTCAGTTCGACCGCGGCCAAGAAGTCTTCAGCAGAACCAATGTCGTTGATGGCGATCTGCTTGGGGGCCTGGGTCGTTGCGGGGGTCATGTAGTGGGTGCTCCGATGCGGACAGGAATCAGGCCTGAGCGACGTCGTGCAAGAGGTGTCGCCCGGGCATGCGGACAGGATTGCCGTCAAATCGACGACTCTCCAGCTTATCCTGCGGCTGGTGCGGGCGGCAAACCCCCGACGTTGCGCGTCAGCCGAGCAGCGCCGTCTTGAGCGTGTCGAGGCCCACGCCGCCGAGGTCGAGGGCGTTCTTGTGGAACACCTTGTTCGAGAACGCGGCGCCCTCTTTGGCCTTATAGGCGTCACGAATCTGTTCCCAGATGCGTTGGCCGACCTTGTATGACGGGGCTTGGCCCGGCCAGCCGAGATAGCGGTTGACCTCGAAGGTCACGAAACCGTCGTTCATGTTGACGTTCTTGCGCATGAACGCGAAGGCGTCGTCACTCGTCCAGACCGCACCGGTCTCGGGGTGAATCTTGCCGAGGTGCACGCCGATGTCGAGGACGACGCGCGCCGCGCGCATGCGCTGACCGTCGAGCATGCCCAAGCGGTCGGCGGGGTCGTCGAGGTAGCCGAGTTCTTCCATG
>CALRWH020000046.1:0-16991 GCA_943371805.1 Pseudomonas synxantha
ACGGTGGGCGAAATCATCGGCGCCCTCGCCGACCTGCTGGAGGTCGACGAGGGCGCGCTACGTGATGATCTGCTGCCGCGAGTGCGCGAGCTCGTCGTGACGGGCCTGCTCACTCTCGACTAAGCGAACTCAGCCCGAGGTGGTTGCTCGCCGCAGAATGAGCCACGCGGCGAGGGCGCAGAACGCGGTGAGGATGAGGCTCCACGCCGCTGCCCCCAGCACGCCTGCCCATACGAAGAACTCGCCGACCTGCGGCCAGGCGCCCAGCACCGTGACGAGCGCCGCGCCGCCAATGCCGGCGAAGACGAGCGTGCCCCAGAAGACGTACATGCCCATGGCCTTCCACCGCACGTAGACCGAGGCGGTTGCCGCGCCAATCGAGAAGAACAACAGAAACGCCAGCAAGCTCAGGGCAAAGCCTTCCCACCACGTCGCTTGCCACAGTTCGTCGGTCGTGAAGAAGCTGTGGCCGATGCCCCAGCCAGCCGTCGCGCGTTCGATGAGCGACGCGATGACCAACAGCGCCGAGTAGCCGATCGAGAGAATGACGGCAAACACTCCGAAGCCGAGCACGAAGTCGCGTCGCGTGCTGCCGTAGCCGAGCGCGAGCGGAAACGCTTGGTTCACACTCTGCACCGCGACGACGAGCATGTAGATGAACAAGAACAGCACGCCGCCATTGATCGACGACGCCATCTCGCCGTCGTCGGGGATGCTCGCCCGCACGATGCTCCAGATCGCCAGGTTCATCAGAAACACGACGCCGAGAATCAGCAGGGGCGTGTAGATCGCCGTCCAGGGGTTGGCGAACAACAGCCGCACAACGGTGCCGACGCGCGTCACGAGAGGGCGGGGCGTGGTCGACAGCGGTTCGGCTGTCATCGTGGTCGTGGTCATCGCGAGACCTCCTCGTGGTCGGTCGGGGCGCCGCCCGTTTGACGAATGATGAGCTGTTGCAGAGACACCGGCCCCACCTCGAGGCCCGCGGCTGCGGCCGCGCGCGAGACCTGTTCGGTGATGCCCGCGACCGTCGCGCTGACGAATCCACCCAGGCGCTCGCGGTGGATCACGTCGAGGCCTGCGACCGCCTTCTCGACGGCCTCGGCCGGGCCGGCGATGGTCGCCGCGTGGGCGCGGAGGGCATCCACGGGGGAGTCGATGAGGATGCGCCCGCTGTCGATCACGAGAACGTGCTCGAGCAGCGCGGCGACTTCGTCGATGAGGTGCGTCGACAGAATGATCGTGCGCGGGTGCTCGGCATAGTCGGCGAGCAACCGATCGTAGAAGTTCTGTCGTGCGATGGCGTCGAGGCCGAGGTAGGGCTCGTCGAAGATCGTGATGGGCGCGCGCGACGCAAGGCCGACGATGATGCCCACGCTCGAGAGTTGCCCGCGCGAGAGCTTCTTGATCTTGCGGTCGAGCGGAAGCCGAAACTCGGCGGCGAGCGTGTGAGCAAACTCGGCGTCCCAGTAGGGAAAGAACCCGGGAGCGGCGGCGAAGACGTGCTTGGGCTTGAAGTCATCGGGATACCGCTGACTCTCTTTGATAAAGCACGTGTGCTGCAGCACGGCAGGGTTCTCGACGGGGTTGCCGCCCGCGACCGACACGGTGCCGCTCGTGGCGAACTCTTGACCGGTCAACAGGTGCATGAGCGTGGTCTTGCCTGCTCCGTTGCGGCCGAGCAGACCCGTGATGGTGTTGCGCGCGATCGAAAAGTCGACGCCATCAACGGCCGTGATGCCGCGATAGCGCTTCGTGAGGCCGCGCGCCTCGACGATGGTCGTCATGAGGAGGATTCCTTTCGGATGAGATCGATGAGTGCGTCAGCGTCGAGGCCGAGGGCAGCGCCCTCCGCCAGCAACGGCTGCACGTACTCGGTGGTGAAGCGGGCCCGACGATCGCTGATCAGGCGGTCGCGGGCGCCGTCGGCAACGAACATGCCGATGCCGCGTCGCTTGTAGAGCACGCCGGCGTCGACGAGAAGGGTGATGCCCTTGAGCGCCGTAGCCGGGTTGATGCGGTGAAACGCCGCAAACTCATTGATCGACGGAACCTGCTCGCCCTCGGGGAGTGAGCCGTCGATGATCTGTCGTTCGATGAGAGCAGCGATCTGGAGGAAGATCGGTCGACCGTCGTCCACGCGAGCCTCCTTTCTGTATTGGTTACTTAGTCAAGTAACTAACCAGAGAACCGGAGTGCTGTCAAGTGGATGCTCGCGCGGCCGTTCCCGACGCGCACGGGTGCGCGCGCGGGTGTCGCGGGCTCAGGTCAGCGGGCGCGGCGGCGCCAGTCGGGCACCGTGAGCAGAATCGCCGCCGCGCTCAAGCCCACACCCGTGAGCCCGAAGGCGAGAGCTGCTGCGCTCTGCGCTCCGCTCGTTGCCCCGGGGAGGTCATCAGCCAGGCTGATGCCCATCGAGAAGTAGGCGGGGAGCGATGCGATGACGATGGCGCTGCCGGCGATGCACGCGAGGGCGAGCATCCGTTGCCAGGTCAGCAGCTGATCGACAGACAGAGACGGCAGCATCGCAATGAGGGCAACCCCGACGACGACGGCGAGCGAGAGCACCACCCAGATGGTCAGCGCGACCGTGAAGGCGACGCGCGAGACCGTGCCCCACGCGGCATAGATCTCGTCGAGAGTCAGCGCCCCCCGCGCAATCGCAAGGGGCTGGGCGACGGTCACGACATACACACCGAACCCGATAAGCGCGACGAGGCCCGCGGCGGCCGCGAGGCCGACACGGCGACGCACGCGGCGGTCGGCACGCGGCACGGTGTCGTCGTCGGGAAAGATGATGCGTTGCTGCGGCACGATCGGCTCGGCTGTGTTGGGTGTTGCCGTGCGGTCGGCGGGAGTCATGCCGTCGAGGCTCGTCATGAGTCCGCCCGAGCCAACCCGACGAATACCGCGCACGATGGCGGCGGCATTGAACGCGCCACCGATGAGAATGAGGGCGAGCGCGAGCCACAGGAGCACGGGCGTGCCGCTCGCGACGAACGACCCCACGAGAGCCACGGGCACGAGCAGCAAGCACGTCAATCCCCAGCGGAACAGTTGACCGGTCGAGCGCACGGGGTCTCCTTCACATGACGTGTCGTGGTGGGGCCACCTTATCGACCCGCACTTTGCGGCACCGCAGAGCCAGAGCCCAGGCCCGCTCTGCCAGCACACCGGCGAGGCAGCATGCGCGTCACCGCGCGACCTCGTAGCCTCACGAGGTGCGTGACTATGGCGATGATGTGCTCTCCGGCGATTGGCGTGCTGTGGGGCGCACGGTCGTGACCGATCGGCACGCTGAGCTCGACCTCGTGGTTGAGCTGCCCGAGGGTGGCGCGGGCGGCGACAACGCCGGTGGGTTCGTCGGGGCCGTCGTGCGCGTCGACGCCGGCAACGTGCATCTCGAAGACCGGCACGGCCGAGTGCGCGTGTTTCCGCTCGGGGCCGGGTTTCTCGTCGACGGCGAGCCAGTGCGACTCATCGCTCCGGTTGCCGCAGCGGCACCGCTTTCGCGCGCACGAACCGCGAGCGGCTCGTTTGCGGTGGCGGATGCTCGCGCACGTGTCGCTCGCGCGAGCCGCATCTGGGTCGAAGGCCGGCACGACGCCGAGCTCGTCGAACAGGTGTGGGGCGACGACTTGCGGCTCGAGGGGGTCGTGGTCGAGCAACTCGAGGGTGTCGACCACTTGGCCGAAATGCTCGTCGAGTTTGGGCCGGCGAATGGCCGCCGGGTCGGAGTGCTTGTCGACCACTGGGTGCCCGGCTCGAAAGAGACGCGACTGGCCGAAGCAGCGCTCGCGCGAGTGGATGCTCGCCACGTGCTCGTGGTCGGGCATCCGTTCATCGACATCTGGCAGGCCGTGCGCCCGGCTGTGGTCGGAATCGAGGCCTGGCCCGACGTGCCGCGCGCAGAAGACTGGAAGACGGGCACATGTCGAGCTCTCGGCTGGCCGCACGAGACCGTGGCCGACCGTGCTGCCGCGTGGCAGCGCATTCGCGGCCGCGTTCGCAGTTATGCCGATCTTGAACCCGCGTTGCTCGGCCGGGTTGAGCAGCTCATCGACTTCGTGACCGCCGAAAACCCCCCAGCATGACGAAAGCCGCCCCACGTCATCGGGGGGCGGCTGTCGTGTGTCAGCTTGGGCGAACCCAAGAAGACGAGGGAGTACTAGAGGGGGCGGATGTTCTCAGCCTGCAGACCCTTGGGGCCCTGCGCGACGTCGAATTCGACCTTCTGGTTCTCGTCGAGCGAACGGTAGCCGTTCGACTGGATGGCGGAGAAGTGCGCGAACACGTCGGCGCTTCCGTCATCGGGGGTGATGAAGCCGAAACCCTTTTCGGCGTTGAACCACTTAACAGTGCCTGTCGTCATTGCTGACTCCTTGTTACTCACGGAGTTTCGACTGTCGAAACCACCAGTCGAACCACTCATGAATCCTGCTCTATACGAGAGCACGTACTGCTTGCACCGCACGTTCGGACCGCCGAGGCGTATCAACTTCACTGCTGACAGTACTGCACGAGGCAGACATCGGCGCCATCCTTCACCGAGTTGTTACACGAGTTCTCCACAGCCTCTACCGAACATGCGGCCTTAATGTGGTGCTCCCCAGACACAGGAGAGACCCCCATGAGCTTCTTCGACCGACTCTTTGGCGCTCCGACGCCCGAGCCGCAGCCCCGCAGCGCCGGCGTGCGCGGCGATGACGAGCGCGCCGTTGAGCGCTACCGCTACCTACTGCAGACGGCCCCGCCCGAGACTATCGAGCAGGTGCACGCCGAGGCGTTTGAGAAGCTCACTCCCGAACAGCGTCGCCTCGTGTTCGACGAGATGTCGCGCACGGCCCCCGCAGGTGAAGCGCCCGCCGACGACCAGCCGGCCACGCTCGCGCGCGCCGCGACGCGCTCTGAGCTGCGCCAGCCCGGCACGATGGAGCGCTCACTCGCAGGCCCGTCGTTCGGGCAAATGGTGGGCGCGTCGCTGCTCGGTACCGTCGCTGGGTACGTCATTGGTTCGGCGCTTGCGAGTGCCTTCTTGCCGCCCATGGATGCCGGTGCCACCGACGCCGGAGCCGGCGACGCAGGCGCCGACGCAGGCGCCGGAGACATGGGCGCTGACGCGGGTGCCGCCGACGCCGGCGGCTTCGACGCCGGAGGGTTTGACGGCGGCGGGTTCGGCGACTTCGGCGACTTCGGGTTCTAGGCGCTCACGGTGGCGCGACCGAAACGCATTGAGACGGGGCCGGGCCAAGAGTCGGTGTGGGACTATCCACGGCCGCCTCGAGTCGAGCCGGTGCACGCGCGCGTCACGATTGAGCTTGGTGGTCGGCTGATTGCCGAGACCACTCGGGCCATGCGGGTGCTCGAGACGAGTCATCCGCCCGCCTACTATCTGCCGCCGGAGGCGTTCGTCGAGGGCGCGCTCGTGCCCGCAGCGGGCTCAACCTTCTGCGAGTTCAAGGGGCGCGCGGCCTACTACGACATCGTCGGGGGCGGCACCGTAGCGCCGCGAGCGGGCTGGTACTACCCCGAGCCGAGTCGCGGGTTCGACGCGATCGCCGGATTCGTCTCGGTGTATCCCGGCCGCATGGATCGCTGCACGGTTGACGGCGAGATCGTGACACCGCAAGAAGGCGACTTCTACGGCGGCTGGATCACGGCAAACATCGTTGGGCCCTTCAAGGGCTCGGCGGGCACGTGGGGCTGGTAGCTCGATAGAGCCCGCGTGCGGTTTCGGGATGCCGAACTGCGCGGGGGCTCGCGGCCCTGCCATCATGAGCGCGTGACTGAGCCGCCCGCCCCCACCACTGCCGAGCTGCGTCGCTGGCGGCGCTACCTTGCCGACGAGCGCGCCGAAGCCGCCGTCTATCGCGACCTGGCCACGCGCCGCACGGGAGAAGAGCGCGCGATTCTGCTCGCCCTCGCCGAGGCCGAAGCGCGGCACGAAGCGCACTGGGTCGCATTGCTGGGCGAGCACGCCGATCGGGTGCCCGCGGTCTCGCTGCGCACGCGTGTGCTCGGCTTCTTTGCGCGCCGCTTCGGCAGCGTTTTTGTGCTCGCTCTCGCGCAGCGGGCCGAAACGCGATCGCCGTATGCAGCGGATGCCCACGCCACGCTCGCGATGGCCGCCGACGAGCGCATCCACGGTGAGGTCGTGCGCGGGCTCGCGGCGCGCGGTCGGCAACGACTCTCGGGCACCTTTCGTGCGGCTGTCTTCGGAGCCAACGATGGCCTCGTCAGCAACCTCGCCCTCGTCATGGGCATCGGTGCTGCCGGTCTCGGCCCCTCGGCCGTCTTGCTCACGGGCCTCGCGGGGCTGTTGGCCGGAGCGCTCTCGATGGGAGCGGGAGAGTACGTCTCGGTGCGCTCGCAGCGCGAACTGCTCGATGCCTCGACCCCCGACCCCGAGGCGCACACGGCGCTGCCTCATCTCGACGTTGACGCCAACGAGTTGGCGCTCGTCTATCGCGCCCGCGGAATGGACGAGGCGGAGGCCGTGGAACATGCGCGCAGCATCCTCGCCGATTACGACCCGGTCGCTGCGTCGGCTCGCGCCGCCGAGGCCGAGGCTGAGCAGCACGAGGCGATTGGCTCAGCCTGGGGTGCGGCGCTCTCGAGCTTTGCCTTCTTTGCCTCGGGCGCGATCATTCCCGTGGTTCCTTACTTGCTGGGCCTGCAGGGCCTCGCGGCGGTCGTGACAGCGGCCGTGCTCGTGGGTCTGGCGTTGCTCGTGACGGGCGCGATCGTCGGCGTGCTCTCGGGCGCGTCGCCGCTCAAGCGCGCGCTGCGCCAGCTCGCGATCGGCTATGGCGCGGCGGCCGCGACCTACCTGTTGGGCCTCGCATTCGGCACGACCGTCGCCTGACGGCGGCGCTGATCAGCCTTTTCATAGGTTGGTGGGCAAGGCTTGAGTGTTGGCTACGTTGCCGACAGGGGCGAGTGCCGCCGGTGTGAATGACTCCGCCGGACCGTGTGCTGTGACCTCCTGACCTTGTGCCGAGTGCTCGCCAGAGTGCCGCGAGGTCGAATGCGCAATGACGTGCACTCACCGTGTCCACGGCCCGCCGGCCGCCACCAGGAAGTGTTTCTCTTCTTATGCTCCACTTCATTCACCCTGCGCTCTCGCGCGCAGCCGCTCTTGATCCCTACCGTTTTCGTCACCAGGCCCTGCTCGTCGCCGCTGTCGTGGTGGGCTCCTCGCTCATGCTCAGCGCGGGCGTCAACGTCTCTCTCGCTGCGGCGAGCGAGAGCAACGCGTCGCCCGCCGGGTCTCAGGTCTTCGCCGAAGGCGTCGAGCCCGCAACGGCTGCGGCGACGTCGCTGACCAGCGGCGCCGAAGTGCGCGAAGACTTCACAGTCGATGTGCGACCGCCTCTCGTCTACCCCGTGGGGGCCCACCCGCCGATCGGGAGCTCGTTTGGCCCCCGCGCCGCCGCGTGCGAAGCGTGCTCGACTCAGCACTACGGAGTCGACTGGAACCCGGGCTATGGCACCCCCGTTGTCGCGATGGCCGACGGCGTCGTGACCGTGATTGGTGACCCGAGCAACACGCTCGGGGTTCACCTCGAGATTTCACACATCATCAACGGGCAGCCGATCACGAGCGTGTACGCCCACTTGCAAGACGGCTCAATTCCGTTCGCCGTGGGAGATCGCGTGCGCGTCGGTGACCAGGTCGGTCTCGTCGGCACGACGGGCGTCACGACGGCGCCGCACTTGCACTTTGAGCTTCGCATTGACGGCATCGCCATTGATCCGGTGCCGTGGATGCTCGCCAACGGCGCCCAGTAGGCTCGAGCCGTGCCTCTCTCTGACGACCAGTTCTTCGCGATTGTCGATGGCCTGGTGTCAGATGCCGCACTCTCGGTCAGACGACTGTCGCCGGACGATGCGCCCTCGATCGTCGCCCTCAACGACAGTGCCTACCCGGCCGTGCCCATCACGTCGGTCGATGCCTTGCGCGAGCTGCTGGGACTCGCCGACGTTGCTGCCGCGATCGAGCGCGATGGCGTCATCGTCGGATTCGTCGTGACACTCGGTGACGGCGCCGACTACGAGAGCGAGAACTACCGCTTCTTTTCTGCGCGCGGAGTCGATTCTCGATATGTCGACCGCATCGTGATCGCCGAGTCAGAGCGGGGGAGCGGCCTCGGGGCCGCGCTCTACCGACTCGTGTTCGAGGTCGCCCGACTCGAGGGTCGGGCCGAAGTCACGTGTGAGGTCAACCTCGACCCGCCCAACCCCGGCAGCCTCGCGTTTCACGAGCGCCTCGGGTTCGTGTCGGTTGGCACGCAAGCGACGAAGGGTGGCGCCGTCACCGTCTCGCTGCTCGCGGCACCGGTTGCCGCACTCGACGCCGCTTAGCGGCGGTTCTGACCCTTCGGCATCCATTCGGTCGCCAGCACGGCCGCTTGAGTGCGGCGCTGCATCCCGAGCTTTGAGAGAATCCCGCTGACATAGTTCTTGACGGTCTTCTCAGCGAGAAAGAGCGTTGAGCCGATCTCTCGGTTTGACAGGCCCTGGGCGATGAGAGCCAAGATCTCGGTCTCACGCGGAGTGAGTGCGTCGAGCGGCGATGCTGCGCTCGTGGCCGCCACGCGAGCGACCACTCCGTCGGCGAGTGCCGGGTCGAGCAAGACGTCACCCTTCGCAACCCGGCGGATCGCGTCGATGAGGCCGGTAGCCCGCACCTCTTTCAAGAGATACCCATTGGCGCCCGCGAGAACCGCGGCGAGCACGGCTTCGTCGTCGTCGTACGACGTCAGAATCAGGCAGCCGATCTCGGGGCGTTCTGACTTGACGTCGCGGCACACGTCGATGCCGCTGCCGTCGGGCAGGCGCCCGTCGAGCACAGCCACAGTGACGTCGCCCGCCAGAATCGCCTCGGCCGCCCCGGCGGCCACTCCAGCCTCGCCGACGACGGTAATGCCGTCTTCGTGTTCGAGAAGGTCGGCGATGCCCCGCCGCACGATTTCGTGGTCGTCGAGGAGAAAGACGCGGATGGGATCGGTCATCGTGCCTCCCAGGGTACGCTCCATCGCACCACGGTGCCGTGCGGTGTAGCGGGTTCGATCTCAAACGTGCCGCCGCGCTCGTGCGCACGCGCGGAAAGATTGGCGAGGCCGCTGCGGCGCTCTGTCTCGGGCATCCCGACACCGTCATCGCGCACCGTCACGATGACTTGCGCGCCTCGCACGGCGACGCTCGCCTCGATGAGCGTTGCCTGAGCGTGCCGAACGGCGTTCGAGAGAGCTTCACGCATGACGGCGGTGACTTCGTCTCCGAGCCCGAGGTTGAGAAGGGTGTCAACCGGGCCGCTGAATTCCAGTCGGGAGTCGACGGTTTCGCCTTCGAGCGTCTCGCGCACGAGCGTGTTGATTCGCGCCCGAAGGCTGTAGCTCGAGGCACTCGGTGCCGTCGACAGCCGGTAGATGGCCTGCCGAATCTGCCGAATCGTCGAGTCAATCGCGTCGACTTGCGTGGCGATGCGCGCACCCGTCGGTGATGACGGGTCTCCGACGACGCTTTGCAACGACAGCCCCACGGCAAACAGACTCTGAATGACGTGGTCGTGCAGGTCGCGAGCGATGCGGTCGCGTTCGTCGGTCAGGGCGAGCCACTGTTCGTCGATGCGCGCTTGAGCAAGCTCTCGTGCGATCGCGACCGAGCGGCCAAACCGCGTGACCGTTTCACGGTCGGCGTCGGTGAACGGATGCCCGTGCGGCCCTCGAGCGATGGCGAGCCCTCCAGCCGTGCGGTCGGCGCTGCCCTGCACCGGCACGACGAGAACGGGGCCCAACTGCGCTTCGTCGGCGAGCTGCCGAAGTGCGAGTTCGGCGCCGTGGGTGCCCTCGTCGACCGCATCAACCACGACGACGTAGGGCGCCTGAGTCAGGTCGCGCACCGCCTGGGCGATCGCATCGAGGTCATCGGGCCCGACCTCGCCGGCGAGAAGCCGCTGGGTCAAGCGTTCAGATGCCGCGAGCCACCGTCGGTCTTCTTGCGACTGCTCGTAGAGCCGCGAGTTGGCGATGGCGGTTCCGGCCATGGCCGCGAGCGCGACAATGATGGCTTCGTCGATGTCATCGAACGGACCGCCGTCGTGTTCGGTGAGGTAAAGATTGCCGAAAACCGTGCCGTCGACACGAATCGGAACTCCGAGAAACGAGTCCATCGGCGGGTGGTGGGCCGGAAACCCGACGGACCGAGCGTCGGTCGACAGGCGTTCGAGTCGGATGCTCTTGCCGTCGGTAATGACGGCACCCAGAATGCCACGACCGGTGGGCGGAGTACCGAGCTGTCGCACCTGATCGTCGCTGAACCCCGAGTGCAAGAACCGCTCGAGTCCGCCGTCAGGACCGAGCACCCCGAGAGCGCCATACTTCGCGCCAACGAGTTCACGGGCGACCGCAACGATGCGCTGCAGTCGGGTGGTGAGTTCGAGACTTTCGGTGACCGCCTCGGAGGCCGAAATCAACAGGCCGACGCGGTGGTACCCATCGTCGAGGCCCTCGGCCCGCTGCATGATGCGCTCGACGAGCGCGTCGAGCGTTGCGGGGCTCGCGCTCACGGTGTGCCGTCGGGGTGATTCTGCGGGTCGACCGCGGGGCGGCGCGAACCGCCGAGGTGCACGGGCGTGACATCGGCAGGGGCCTCGTCTTTCACGAGCGAGGGCCGAAGCTCAACCGGCTCGATCGTCTCGTTGCGCCTCTTGGCCTGCCGGCCGCGGTAGACGAGGTTGAGAACCTCCACGATGATCGCGAAGGCAATGGGGCCGTAGATGAGTGCCTTATCGATGTGCACATCGAAGCCTTCGGCGATCAGAGTCGTGCCGATGAGCACGAGGAAGGCGAGCGCGAGCATCTTGACCGTGGGGTGGCGGTTGACGAAGTCACTGATCGCTTTCGCCGTGAAGAGCATGAGCGTGATCGCAATGACGACCGCGGCGATCATGATCCACAGTTCGTCGACCATGCCGACGGCCGTGATGACCGAGTCGAGTGAGAAAACAATGTCGATCAGCAAGATCTGAACGATGATGCCCGCGAAGGTGACGGACTTGCCCGTGACCTTCTGGTGCCCTTCGGCGCCCTCGAGCTTCTCGTGAATCTCGACGACGGCCTTATAGACCAAGAAGAGGCCACCGAGAATCAAGATGAGGTCGCGCCCTGAGAAGCCCATGCCGGCGAGCACGAAGAGGTCGTTCGTCAGGCTGATGATCCAGCTGGCGGCGAGGAGAAGCAGAATGCGCATGATCATCGCGAGCGAGAGGCCCACGACGCGAGCGCGGTTTTGCTGTTCGGGAGGGAGCTTGCTCGCCAAGATCGAGATGAAGATCACGTTGTCGATGCCGAGAATGATCTCGAGAACGAGCAGCGTAGCGAATGCGATCAGTAACTCGGGCGAGAAGACAAACTCCATGACGCGATCCTAGGTGACGGGGCATACACTTGCTCCCGTACACGGGAGTCCGGTGAACCGGGCTGAGAGGAAGCGCACTCACGCTTCGACCGTCGAACCTGATCCGGATCATGCCGGCGCAGGGAGGACTTCTCGCACCCGTGCCGACCGAATCCGCGGGCTCGACCGTCGTGCCCGCGCACAGCGAAAGGCACGATTCTTATGGTCAGTACCCCCGCATCCACCGTTACTCGACCGCGCCCCGTCATGCAGTGGCGCGTTGTCGACATTGTCGTCGCGAGCGTTCTCGGCGTTGCCGGTGGCCTCGTCATGACGCTCTGGAACCTCGTGTATTCGCCCGTCACGGCGCCACTCGAGCTCGCCCTGCCCGGACTTCAGGCACTCATGTATGCCGTGTGGCTGTTTCCGGCAGTGCTCGTGGGCCTCGTCATTCGCAAGCCCGGCGCTGCTCTCTATGGCGAGCTCGTGGCCGCGACCGTCTCGGCGTTGCTCGGCGGTATGTGGGGCTGGACGGCCCTTGCCTGGGGTCTCGTGCAGGGTCTCGGGGCAGAAATCGTCTTCGCGATCTTGCTCTATCGCGCGTGGGGGCTGGTCCCCGCGATTCTCGCTGGCATGGGCGCCGGTGTCGGCATGGTGATCATGGATCTCTCGTTCTATTACGCCGGCACGCGACCCGAGTTCATGGCGGTTTACGCGGTGAGCGCGATCGTTTCTGGCGCTCTCATTGCCGGTCTCGGTAGCTGGCTCATCGTGCGGGGCCTCGCGCGAACGGGCGCCCTGTCTCGATTTGCGGCAGGCCGCGAGGGTGGTGCGCGATCGGGCGCGTGACCACAGTGGCGGCGGCGCTCGCCGCACACGGCTGGAGTTGGACGCCGGCCGGGCACGCTCGCCCCGTGCTCGACGGCCTCAACCTCCGCATTGAGCCGGGTGAGCGAGTGCTCGTGCTCGGGGCCTCGGGCAGCGGAAAGTCGACGCTGCTGCAAGCCTGGGCCGGAGTGCTCGGTGGTGCCGACGACGGCGCGCAGCAGGGATCGCTGACGGTCGACGGCATCGACCCGCACGCGGCGCGCGGTCGAGTGGGGCTTCTTCTGCAAGATCCGGATGCCCAGCTCGTGCTCGCGCGCGCCGCCGACGACGTCGCCTTTGGCCCTGAGAACCTCGGCGAGCCCGTTGGCGACATTCTCGCCGCCGTGCCTCAGGCGCTCGAGACCGTCGGGCTCGCGACTCTCGCTGACGCCGACTCGCGGCGGCTCTCGGGCGGGCAGCAGCAACGTCTCGCTCTCGCGGGCGTGCTCGCGATGCGGCCGGCGGCGCTCTTGCTCGACGAGCCCACTGCCCAACTCGATGCGGAGGGGGTGCGCGAGATCGCGGCTGCCGTGGCACGACTCGCCGACGAGTCAGGGCTCACCCTCGTCGTTGTCGAGCATCGCGTCGACGTGTGGGCGCCCCTCGTCGATCGTGTCGTCGTGCTCGACGCCGGGCGCGTCGTGGCCGACGGGCCGATCGCCGAGGTGATGCGCGAGCAGGGGGCGCACCTTGCGCAGCGCGGCGTGTGGGTGGCCGGGCATGGGCCCGAGCATCTGTCGGCGGCGACCGCGACGCCGGGGCGAGAGCTGCTGCGCGCGCGTGGCCTCACGGTGCAGCCCGCCGGCGGGCCCCTCATCGAGCTGGGCGGCGGCCTTGACCTGGTCGTGCGCGCGGGCGAGGTCGTGGCCATCACGGGGGCGAACGGCGCGGGCAAAAGCTCGGTGCTCATGACCCTCGCCGGGCTGCTGCCGCCCGCGGCCGGCACCGTCGAGGCGCTCGGCGAGGGTGACCCATCAGGCTGGCGGTCGGCCGAGCTGGCCACCAGGTTCGGCGTGGTCTTTCAGAACCCCGAGCACCAGTTTGTGGGCGCGACCGTGCGCGATGAACTCACCGTGGGCAAGGCGGATGCGCAGCGCGTTGACGAAGTCTTGGCGCGGCTGCGCCTGGGCCACCTCGCGGGGGTGAGCCCCTTCTCGCTCAGCGGGGGTGAGAAACGCCGACTGTCGGTCGCGACCGCTCTCGCGACGAGGCCGCCCATTTTGCTGCTCGACGAGCCGACCTTCGGTCAAGACAGCCGCACGTGGGCCGAGCTTGCCGCCCTGCTTGCCGAGCATCGTGATCGCGGCGGCGCCGTCATCATGGCGACGCACGACCGCGAGCTCATCGACGCTCTCGGAGCGCGTGAGGTCGCGGTGCCCACGCCCACCCCGGTCGTGACGCCTGCGACCACTGCACCACTGTCGCGAGGCGAGCGGCTGAACCCTGTGGCGGCGATCGCTGCGTCGCTCGTGCCCGCGCTCGTGCTCGTCACGACCCTCGACCTTGTCTCGGCGGCGGTTGCCCTCGCGCTTCAGGTGCTGCTGATTCCGCTGCTGGGCATTCCCGTGCGCACCCTCCTTCGCCGCACCGCGCCCCTGCTCATTGCGGCTCCGCTTGCTGCCGCCACTGTCGTGCTCTATGGCCGCGCGTCGGGCACGGTCTACGTCGAATTTCTGCTCGTGCGCGTGAGTGACGGCTCGCTCGAGCTCGCCCTCGCGACGCTGCTGCGTATTCTCGCCATCGGTATTCCGGCGATCGCGCTGTTCGCTCGCCCCGACGCCACGCGCTTGGGGGATGCTCTCGGCCAGAACCTCCGTCTGCCCAGTCGATTCGTGCTCGGGGGAGTCGCTGCCCTGCGCTTGCTGACCGTGCTGCGCGACGATGCGCGCCTGCTCGAGCGGGCCCGGCGTGCGCGCGGCATCGGTGATCGCGGCAGAGTCCGGCGCACGCTCGGTCTCGTGTTCGCGCTGCTCGTGCTGTCGATTCGGCGCGGGTCGGCGCTCGCGATCGGCATGGAGGCGCGCGGCGTGGGGGCCCCGGGGCCGCGCACGTGGGTGCGTCCGTCGCCGTGGCGAGCATCTGACACGATCGTCGTCGTGATCGGCATCGCCATCTCGGTCGTGGCCGTTGCTGCGGCAGTGCTGACGGGGAGGTTCACGAGTGTCTTCGGTTGAGCGGGTGGTGCCGCGCATCACGCTCATCGACGGGCGGTCGGGGTCGGGAAAGACGACGTTCGCCACGGCTCTCGCGCACCGCACCCAGGCCCAGTTGCTGAGTCTTGATGACGTCTACCCGGGGTGGGATGGCCTCGAAGCCGGCGAGGCCCACGTGCTGGAGCATGTGCTGCACGCGATCGCCGACGGCCACGCTCCGCGCTGGCAGGGGTGGAACTGGGCCGACAATGTGCCGGGCGCGTGGCACGAGCTCGACTCCGCGCGTGACCTCATCATCGAGGGATGCGGTGCCATCAGCCCCGCCGCCCGCGCGCTCGCCCACCACGCCATCTGGGTTGAGCTCGCCGACGATGCCGAACGGCGCCGCCGCGCGATCGCGCGCGACGGCGAGATCTTCGCGCGCAACTGGGATCGCTGGGCGCGCCAAGAGGTGGAACACGCCGCGCTGCACAACCCGCGCGGCACCGCCGACGAGATCGTCGACGGCGCGAGTCTCTGACGCTCGGGCCCGCGGTCGCGCGCTCAGCCGGTCCAGCGCGAAAGAACCGTGAGCGGGTCGGCGAAGCGCCAGGCCACTCCGGGCTCGGTGATGGCTGTCGTCGACTCGAGCCGCACGACCTGCTCGACACCGCCCGCGGTCACGACGATGCTTCCGGCGTCGGCACCGGGCAGCACGGTCGATCGAGACACCGCTTCGAGGCGAAGATCGAGCCCGGCGAGCTGCGTCGAGCTCACCGTGATGGTCTCGGTGGCGATGAGCTCGGTCGATTGCCCCCACTGTGACCGGGCAATCGCGACCACCTCGCCCGCGCTCACGACCTCCACGGGCTGCACGCCCGCGCGAATGCTCTCGATGAGCTCGGCGGCGGCGGTTTCGGCCACCGGGTAACTGGGCTGACCCAGCATCGCGATGATGATCGTCTCGTCGCCCACCGGTAGGCCCACGATCACGCAGACTCCCGCGGCGTCGGTGTAGGTGCGCGTCAGACCAACCGTGCCGAGTTCGCTCACGAAGTCGGCTTCATCGCTGATGGGCGAGTCGGCAGAGGTCTCGTCGAGTCGCGTCGACAGCAGTTCGGCGAGCACGGGCGTCTCGAGAGCGAGGCGCGCGAGCTGAGCCATGTCGCCCGCCGTCGAGAGCGATGCCGGGTCAAGTCCCGTGCCGTCGACCACCGTGGTCGCCGTGAGGCCCTGCTCGTCGAGCCACGTCTGCGCCGCCGAGCGATAGTCGTCGAGCCCGCCGAACACTGCGTCGACCAACAGCTCGGCGGTGTTGTTACCCGAGCCGACGAGGGTTGCCGCGATCAGGTCGCGACGCGTCCAGGTCTGCCCAAACGCCACCTCGACCGTGCGTGCGCCTGCCGCGTCGAGCGCGCGGTAGCGATCGACCGCGGCCTGGTCAATCGTGATCGCGGGGCCGGGGGGCCCGGCCTCGAGGGGCTCCACGCCGAGCACGACACTCACGAGCACGAGCTTGGCGGCGCCCGCGATGGGTCGCGGGTCAGTGCTGCCGGCGGTAGCGGGCAACCCTTCGGCGGCGAGCACGGCGGTCGAGCCGTCGGCGGGCAGCGCGAGCGCAGCATCCCACCGGCCGTCAAGAGAGGCCGAGATCGTTTGCTCGATGTGCAATCGCGGCACGGGGCTGAGCAGGGCTGCCGCCGCATACACGACGCCCGCGACGACCACGAGAGCGAGCAGCGCGCTCACGATGCCGCGCACCCGCCGCCCGCGCGTCATGACCACCCCAAGCGGTGCAGCTCGTCATCGTCGATTCCGTAGAAGTGGGCGATCTCGTGCACCAGGGTCACGTGAATCTCATGACGCAGCTCGTCGAGGTCACCGCTCACGGCCAGCAACGGCTCGCGAAAGAGGATGATGCGATCAGGCAATTCGCCAAAGCCGTACTGCCCGCGCTCGGTCAAGGCAACGCCGTCGTAGATGCCGAGCAGATCGAGCGAGCCGTCATCGGGCCGGTCTTGCGTGACGAAAATGACGTTGTCGAGCCCATCGATCATCTCGTCGGGCAGCAGATCGAGCTCCTCGATGACGAGTGCTTCAAAGGCCTCGGCGTCGAGCTCGAGGGGGGTCGCCTCGTCGTCGTCGCTCATGAGCCGGCCTCGCTGCTCGTTGGCGGCTCGCTCGCCTCAATGACCTGCACGAGGCCATCTTGCATCCAGGCGAGCCACTCGTAGACGTCGCGCAGTCCCGGCTCGCCGAAGGTGCCTTCTTCGCCGTCAACGATGATGCCCATGCGGTCAGCGATGACGAGGCGCAGGTCACCGATGCCGCGCACCCAGTCGAGCGCGGCATCCGTCGAGATCGACACCGAGTGAGAGAGGTCGTCATTGGCGACGGGGGCGAGGGCGCGCGAAAGCGTGCGCGCGAAGCCGATCTTGCGGTCGACGAGGCCGCGGCGGCTCAAGCGCCGCCATTCGTCGGCGAGTTCGGGTTCGTGGCGATACGCATCGGGCAGCAGACGGCGAACGGCGGAGTCGTCGTCGATGGGTGATTCGAGCGCCTCCGCGAGCAGAGCCTGCAACTGGTCGGCGA
>CALRWH020000047.1:0-16882 GCA_943371805.1 Pseudomonas synxantha
CGAGGCTAGTTCTCCGACATGGATGACCCGTCGTCGCCGCCATGTCGACGCTCGATTGCTGGTCGGACTCGTGTTGGTGGCGGCCTCGATCGCCGCGGTGGTGGGAATCGTTGCGGCAAACGACGACGGCGAAGACGTGCTCGTCGCCCCGCGACTCGTCACCGCAGGAGAGGTCGTTACCCCCGGTGACTTCGATGTTCGACGGGTATCTCTCGGAGCTGAGGGTCACGGTTACCTCCGGCCCAATGACGTTCCCTCTGCGGGCGTCGTCGTCATCCGCACGATTGGTGCAGGAGAGCTCGTGCCACTCTCGGCGGTCGGTGACACTCGCGGTACACATGCGACGACCGTCGTTGTGACGTTGTCGACCGCGGTAGGCGCGACAGTGCGTCCCGGCGATTCGCTTGATCTGTGGTCAGCCCCCGCTCTCGACGCCGGGCGCTTCGGGGCTCCGGTCGTGATTGCGTCTGATGCACAACTCGTGCGGTCGATTGATGACGAGGGAATCGTGTCAACGGCGGCGGCAGGGCAGGTCGAACTTCTGATCGCCCGGCGTGATGTTGCGCGCATCCTTCACGCCCTCGCGAACGGTGATGCGCTCTCTGCTGTTCCCTCCTCGCTCTCGATCGGCGGTTGACGTGTACGTTGCCCTAGCCGTTCCCGGAATGGATGCCGACGCACTCGAACTCTCGCTCCTTCGGGCCGGTCACCGGGTTGCGTGGCGCGCCGTCGACCACGACGAAGTGCTCACGCAACTCGCACAACGGGCACCCGAGGTCGTACTCATCGCCGACCATCCTGCGGTGGCGACCGCGACCGTCGTGGGCTCGTGTGATCTGCTCGGCGTGCGCAGTTGTCTGGTGCTCGCGGCCGACGCACCCCTCTCGGCAGGGGCGCAACGCTTGGGGTTGCACGATGTGATTCGACAGGCGGCAGACGGCTCGATCACCCTTGCGGCGCTCGGTGCGCCCGCGGCCGCCGCGCCCGCTGACTCGGCTTCGCGCGAGAGTGTGTCGACGATCTCTGTGCCGCTCCCGCCAGCCCCCACACCATCGCCCGCCCTGCCCACGGTAACCGCCGCGCCGCGTGTCCCGCGTGTCATTACGGTGTGGGGCCCGGCGGGCGCTCCTGGCCGCACGACCGTGTCGATCAGTCTGGCCGCCGAGCTTGCGGCGCGGGGGCTCTCGGTGTGCCTCGTTGACGCCGACACGTATGGTGGCACGGTGGCTCCTGCGCTCGGGTTGCTCGATGAGTCGCCCGGCTTCGCCGCTGCCTGCCGGCTCGCAGGCTCTGACACTCTCACGGCGCTCGAGCTCGACCGCGTGGCGCAGACGGCCCCCGGCCCCACTGGCTCATCCTTTGACGTGCTGACAGGCATCGGTCGCCCGCACCGCTGGCCCGAGCTATCGACATCGCGCGTGACAGCCGTGCTTGAGCAGTGTCGCCAGTGGCGCTCGGTCGTGGTCGTTGATGCGGGCTTCAGTCTTGAGACCGATGAAGAGATCAGCAGTGATCTGCTCGCGCCCCGCCGCAACGCCGCCACCATTGCTGCGTTGCGGGCGGCCGACGATGTGGTGGCGGTCGGCGCAGCCGATCCGCTGGGGTTAGCCCGTCTACTGCGCACGCACGCCGACTTGCTCGAGACGCTCGATGGCGCGCGCGTGCGCATCGTGGCGAACCGCGTGCGAGCATCCGTGCTCGGCATTGACCCGCACGGGCAAGTGCGCCAAACGCTCGATCGCTTTGCCGCCATTCGCGACGCCGTGCTGATTAATGACGACCCGGATGCCGCCGACGCGGCCCTGCTCGCCGCCCGCCCGGTGTCGCTTGCCGCGCCGCGCTCGTCGTTGAGTCGCGGCATCGCGGAGCTCGCCGATGCGCTCGGGTTTGCGCGCGAGCCGGCGGCGGGCGCCGGCCCGCGCTGGGCTCGCCGCCGCCCCGCACCCGTCGCGGGCTAGGCCTGCCGAGTAGGCGTCGCACAGCGACTAGCCTTTAGGCGTGTCGACGCTCTCTGATCTGGTGCATGAGCACAGCGATGCCGACGAGGTCGACATTGACTGGTTGCACTTGCTCATCGCCGACGGGCAGTTGATCGCCGACCTCGCGTTTGCTGACATCGTGTTGTGGGTTCCGACGCGCACGGGCTCGTTCGTAGCTGTTGCTCACACGCGGCCCTCGAGTTCGGCCACGCTCTTCTACCGCGACTTCGTCGGCCAAGAGATCAAACCCGAGTGGCGCCGGCAAGTGACGCAAGCCTTCGAGACCGCCGCGATCGTCGACTCGTCGGCGCCCGACTGGTACGAAGAGACGCCCACGCGCATGCGGGCGGTTCCGGTGCTGCGGCGCGGCGGGCGGGGCGGCAAGGCCGTGACCGAGCATCCGATCGCCGTCATCACACGCCACACCAACCTGAGCGAAGCGCGCATGCCCAGCCGCCAAGAGCTCACCTTCAACGAGTGCGCCAACGACCTGTTTGCGATGATCGCGGCCGGTGACTTTCCTGACCTGGCAGCCCCGAGCGGCCCGCGCCGTGGTGCCCCGCGCGCGAGCGACGGCCTCATTCGGCTCGACCTCGACGGCATCGTCACGTTCGCGAGCCCCAACGGCTTGAGCGCCTTCAACCGCATGGGTTTTGCCGGCGAGCTGGAGGGGCAGTCGCTCGCGACCGTCACGACGAGTCTGCTCGCGGGTCGCCCGCAACAGGTCGATGAGTCACTGCCGCTCGTCGTCACGGGGCGCGCGCCGTGGCGCACCGACATTGAGTCGCGCGGCGTGACGGTGACGCTGCGCACGATTCCGCTGCTGCTCGATGGCCGGCGCATCGGCGCGCTCATTCTCGTGCGCGACGTCAGCGAAGTGCGCCACCAAGAGCGCGAGCTCATCACGAAAGACGCGACGATTCGCGAGATTCACCATCGGGTGAAGAACAACCTGCAGACGGTCGCCTCGCTGCTGCGCATCCAGGCCCGTCGGTCACACACCGATGCAACGCGGGATGCCCTGACGCAAGCCATGCGCCGCGTTGCCGCCATCGCCGTCGTGCACGACACCCTCAGCGAAGGCCTCAACCAAAACGTCGACTTCGACGTGGTCTTCTCGCGCGTGCTCATGCTCATTGCCGAAGTGGCCTCGAGCCACAACACCGTCGTGCGGCCGCTCTCGACCGGCAGCTTCGGCACCCTGCCGAGTGAATATGCCACCCCGCTCGCACTCGCGCTCACCGAGCTCGTGACCAACGCCGTCGAGCACGGCCTCGAAGGTCGCCCCGACGGCGAGGTCGAGATCGTCGCCTCGCGCACCGACGAGGCCCTCTCGGTCAAGGTGCGCGACAACGGCGGGGGAATGCCCGAAGGCAAAGTGGGCTCAGGCCTCGGCACGCAGATTGTGCGCACGCTCATTCAGGGCGAGCTGGGCGGCACGATCGACTGGCACACCCTCGAGGGCGAAGGCACCGAAGTGACGATCGACGTGCCGCTGCTCTACCTCAAGCGCCGGGCCTAGCCCACGCGCGGGCCCCGCACTCGCCGGGCATGACAACGCCCCGGGTGCATCGCTGAGATGCAGCCCCGGGGCGCTGTGGATGGTCGAGAGAGCGTTAGCTGGCGCGGCGAGCGCGAGCGGCGCGACGCTTGAGGGCGCGGCGCTCGTCTTCGCTGAGGCCACCCCACACGCCGGAGTCTTGGTTGGTCTCGAGGGCATACTGCAGGCACGTCTCGGTCACCGAGCAACGACCACACACGGCCTTGGCCTTCTCGATCTGGTCGACCGCGGGGCCGGTGTTGCCGACCGGGAAGAACAGCTCGGGGTCAGCGGTGAGGCATGCTGCTTTGTCGCGCCAATCCATGGTGAAGTGCTCCTTTATTGTGGGTCAGGTAGCACGCGCCGAAGGTTGACAGACGCGCTACATCGTCGGTGCTCGCACTGATGGTCGGCACCGCCGATTCGGTGAGAGAGAAGGTTCTGGGAAAGTCGCCCACCGCTTTGTAGGCGTCACATCAACCTCGTATAGGTTCTCATAGGCTGGTTGTCAAATCAATAGGTTCGCATGGGATGGTTTGCATGGAAGACACCCAACGTTCGCTGTACGTCACCGTGCTCGTCATCTTGCTCGCGGCGCAATCGCTCTTCATCGTGGGGGCCACGGCGTTTCTCGTGATTGAGCTGTTGCTGGCCGAAGCGGAGTTTCCGCCCACGGCGATTGCCCTCACGGTGCTCGTGCTGCTCGCCGCCGTGTGGCTCATCGCCATGACGGTTGGCGTCTACCGCGGCCGCGCCTGGACGCGCGGAAGCGTGCTGACCTACCAGTTCTTGCAACTCGCGATCGGGGTCGGCAGTGTGCAGGGATTCATCCCACGCCCCGATATCGGCTGGTGGGTCATCGCCACGGCCGTGCTCGGCATCGTGCTCATCTTGAGCACGCCCGTAACGCGGTATCTCGACCGCCGCGACTAGCGGCCTGAGCGGTTAGTCGAGGCCGAGCGCTGCGCTGATGCGCCGGGCCTCTAGTCGAGGCCCAGCTTCTTGCGCAGGCTCGCGACGTGGCCCGTGGCCTTGACGTTGTAGAGGGCGTGCTCGATCGCGCCCTTCTCGTCGATGACAAAGGTCGAGCGAATGACGCCCATGACCGTCTTGCCGTACATCGACTTTTCGCCGTAGGTGCCGTAGGCGTTGTGCACGGCGAGGTCGGGGTCGCTCAGCAGCGGGAAGGGCAAGTGCTCTTCGGCGGCGAACTTCTGAAGGGCATCCGGAGCATCTTTCGAGACGCCGAGCACGACATAGCCCGCGCCCTTGAGCGAGGCGAGGTTGTCGCGAAAGTCGCAGGCCTGCGTGGTGCAGCCGGGGGTGCTCGCGGCGGGGTAGAAGTAGAGCACAACCTTCTGGCCGGCGAAGTCGGCGAGCGAGACGTGCGCGCCATCTTTGTCGGGCAGCGTGAAGGCGGGGGCCGGGGCTCCGGCCTCGAGACGGGACTGGGCCATGAGGGCTCCTTCGCAATTCAGTGACGCGCGGCCGGCAACCGGTGCCGTTGACTGCACAGTGTATGGATGCCCGTCCCACGTCGCCTGAACGCCAGCCGAGTGCCGCGCGCGTTGCCCACTCGCCACCGAGTCGCCAGCCGCTCGTCGACTCGTGTTCACGAGCGGTGCTTAGCGTCGAGGCATGCGGATCTCGGTGATCGGGTGCGGATATCTCGGAGCAGTTCACGCGGCGGCCATGGCCGAACTCGGGCATGAGGTGGTCGGCATCGACCTCGACCCGCTCAAGATCGATACGCTCGCGAAAGGCGGGGCGCCGTTCTTCGAGCCCGGGCTCACCGAGTTGCTCGAGCGGGGCATCGCCGGGGGTCGGTTGTCGTTCAGTACCGGCATCGAGGCCGCGCGCGGAGCATCCGTTCACTTCATTGCTGTGGGCACGCCGCAGCGGCCCGACGGCTCGGCTGACCTTACGGCCGTGAACGCTTCACTGCGCGCGGTGCTCGGGGTGCTGACGCCGGGCGACCTCGTCGTGGGCAAGTCGACCGTGCCCGTGGGCACCGCGCAGGTGCTGCAGCGCGAGGTCGAGCGAGCGGGGGGCTCGCTCGCCTGGAACCCCGAGTTTCTGCGCGAAGGCTTCGCCGTGCGCGACTCGCTCGAGCCCGACCGCATCGTCTACGGCGTCGCGCCGGGCGATACGCGCTCGGCCGAGACCCTCGACCGCGTGTATGCCGCAATGCTCACGGCCGGCACCCCGCGCATGGTTACCGACCTCGCTACGGCCGAGCTCGTCAAGGTGGCCGCCAACGCGTTTCTTGCGACCAAGATTTCGTTCATCAACGCCATGGCCGAGATCGCCGAAGTGGTGGGCGCCGACGTCACGCAGCTGGCCGACGCCATCGGGTACGACGCGCGCATTGGCCGCCGGTTCTTGAACGCCGGCATCGGATTTGGTGGCGGATGCTTGCCCAAAGACATTCGCGGCTTCATCGCTCGCGCTGACGAGCTCGGGGTGGGGCACGCGCTCGACTTCTTGCGCGACGTCGACCAGGTCAACCTTCGCCGTCGCGATCGCGTGGTTGACCTCACGCGCGACGCCCTCGGTGGCTCGGTCGCGGGCCGTCGCGTGACCGTGCTCGGGCTTGCCTTCAAGCCCGACTCTGACGACGTGCGCGACTCGCCCGCTCTCGACATCGCGCGGCGGTTGCACGCCGAGGGCGCGATCGTCACGGCAACCGACCCCGAAGCGATCGAGACGTCGCGGCCCATCGCGCCCGACCTCACCTACCGCGACTCGGTGCACGAAGCCGTGCTCGACGCCGAGGTTGTGCTCGTGCTCACCGAGTGGGCGCTCTACCGCCAACTCGACCCCGTGATCGCGGCGCGGTTGGCCTCGCCCTCGGCCGTGGTGATCGATGGCCGCTTGTGCCTCGACGCCGAGCAGTGGCGCGCAGCGGGCTGGCGCTACCGCGCGCCCGGTCGACTCATTGACCGCTCTCGCGAGCTTCTCGCCGTCTGATCACCCACGCCGCGATCGCGTCGATCGCGAGGCCGAGCGAGATGGCCACGACGACCGAGACGATCACGGCGACGACGGGAACCTCGGCGAGCGCGGCTCCGAACAGCGCGCCGATGACGACGTTGTAGACGGCCCACGCGAGCCCCGCGGCGGCCGACAGCGGCAGAAAGAACCGCGCAGGCAGTCCGCTCGCTCCCGCGGTCAGGTTGACGGCGATGCGCGCGAAGGGCACGTAGCGCGCGGTGAAGATGAGCACGGCGGGGCGCGAACGGATGGCCGCACTGGCTTTCTCGATCGCCACACGAATCGGGCGCATCCGTTGCCATCGCCACCGATCGGTGCCCGCTCTGCGACCGATCGCGAAGCACAGGGCGTCGCCTGTGATCGCGCCGAGCGCGGCGACAGCGATGAGCGCCCCCACCGGGGGATTACCCGTCGCGCCCCACAGTGCCCCCAGCGCCACAACGAGCGTTTCGCTCGGCAACACAACGAGAAAGGCGTCGCCGACCACGAGCAGGTAGAGCGCCGGCAGCAGCCAGGGCGAAACGACCAGTGCTTGAACCCACCCGTCATCCACGGCGACAGGTCTACGGCTTCGATGAGAGCGAATGGGGAACAGTGCGTGAACTCTGCGTGCGCGCGCCGTTTTGTCGTGCACAGCACGGCGCAAGCCGTCACGCTAGAACCGTGAGAATCGCACTCGTTGCCGAAACCTTCTTGCCCCAGATGAACGGGGTCGTGGGCTCGCTGCTGCAGATGTTGCGCCACTTGCACGAGCAGGGTCACGAGACGCTCGTGATCGCCCCCCGCCACGACGAGTCGCCCGATGTGCACGTGTTGCACGGCGCCGACCTCGCCCTCTTGCCGTCGATTGCGACGCCGGGCTACCCCGAATTGCGCTTGACCGTCACGAGCGCGCTCAAGCTCACGACGATCTTGCGCGACTTCGCGCCTGACGTCGTGCACCTCGCCTCACCGTTCTTGCTTGGCTGGCAAGCGCTGCGCGCGGCCGACGCGCTCGGTATTCCAACCGTGGCGATCTATCAGACCGATGTGCCGGGCTACGCCGAGCGCTACGGCATTCCTGCACTCACGGCCACGTTCGCCCGGCACGTCTCGCGCATTCACCGCCGGGCCACCCTCACGCTCGCGCCGTCGAGTTCGTCGATGGCCGAGCTCTCGAGCCTCGGCGTCACGCGCCTCAAGCACTGGGCGCGGGGCGTGGATGCTGTGCGCTTCGCTCCCGAGAAACGCAGTGACGCGTGGCGCAGTGCGGTGGCGCCCGGGGGAGACCTCATCATCGGCTACGTCGGCCGGCTCGCGCCCGAAAAGCAAGTGGCTGACTTGGAGGCCATTGCGAACATCCCGGGCACTCGCTTGGTGATCGTCGGCGATGGGCCTGAGCGCCCCGCCCTTGAGCAGGCCATGCCCCGAGCTGCCTTTCTCGGGTTTCTCGGGGGCGAGGCCCTTGCCCAGGCGATCGCGAGCTTCGACCTCTTCGTGCACCCCGGCGAGAACGAGACGTTCTGCCAGACCGTGCAAGAAGCGCTCGCGAGTGGTGTGCCCGTGGTGGCGACCGGCAAAGGCGGCCCGCTCGACCTCGTGCAGAGCAGCCGAACCGGATGGCTGTATCGCCCGGGCGACCTCGACGACTTGCGGGCGCGCGTGCTCGACCTCGTCGGTGACGACGCCAAGCGTCGAGCGTTCGCGGCCGTCGCGCGCGACTCGGTGGCGCACCGCACGTGGTCGCGCTTGGGCGACGAGCTCATTGGCCACTACCGCGACGCGATCGTCATGGGGCGCTCGCTCGCCGGGCGTCGACTCGGTTTGAGTAATGGAGCGCGAGCCGCGTAGACTCTGTCTCTGGTCGCGCGAGCGACTGCGCACCTCTAGCTCAATTGGCAGAGCAACTGACTCTTAATCAGTGGGTTCCGGGTTCAAGTCCCGGGGGGTGTACGAACGGCCCTGTTGCTCTCGCCAGCGCAGGGTCTTTCGCTTTTTCGCCCGCTCGTGTGCAGGGCGCGCACCCTTTGGGACCTTAGTCACGAATCCGGTCGAACCGGGTGCGCTTGGGCGCGTAGAGCTCCAGAATGTGGACGCGCCTCTCCGGCGCGTCCACCCCTGTGAGCGGAGCCACCACTCGTGTTCGAACAAGACATCGACCCGGTCTTCGGGTCTCTTGCGCTGTCGGCCATTGCCGCCGCGCTGCCCCTCGTTCTCCTGTTCGTGCTGCTGGGGGTGTTCAAGGTTCGCGCGCCCTTCGCGGCGATCGCGGCCCTCGCGCTCTCGATCGTGCTTGCGATCGTCGGCTGGAACATGCCTCCCGTTCAAGCGCTCAGCGCCGCGGGTGCTGGCGTGTTCTACGGCTTCTTTCCAATTCTGTGGATTCTCATCAACGCCCTGTGGGTCTATCGACTGACGGTCGTGACGCCGTGGTTCGAGGTGTTTGGCCGCACGATCCGCTCGGTGAGTGACGATTTGCGCATCCTCTCGATTCTCATCGCGTTTTGCTTTGGGGCGCTGCTCGAGTCGCTCGCGGGCTTCGGCGCCCCCGTGGCGATCTCGGCCGCGATGTTGCTCGCGGCGGGCATGGCTCCGCTCAAGGCGGCGCTCGTCTCATTGCTCGCCAATACGGCTCCCGTGGCGTTCGGTGCGCTGGCCGCCCCCGTCATCGCGCTCTCGGGCGTCACGGGGCTTCCGTTGCAAGACCTCTCGTCGATGGCGGGCCGTCAAACCCCGTTCATCGCGGTGCTCGTGCCGCTCATCCTCGTTTTTCTCGTGGATGGCCGCCGCGGTGTGCGCCAAACCTGGCCCGTGGCGCTCGTTGCCGGCATCGTCTTCGGCCTCGCCCAGTTCGTCACGTCGAACTTCTTCGCCGTTGAGCTCACCGATGTCGTCGCCGCCGTGGCCACGATCACGGCGGTGCTGCTCATGCTGCGCGTGTGGCAGCCCGCCGAACTCGTGGGCATGAGCGGGGCCGTCGAGGCCGGTGCCCCGGCGGTGCAGCGCCCGCCCGTGCGCGAGGTGCTCATGTCGATTGCGCCGTATCTCATCATCATGATCGTGTTCTCGATCGCCCAGATTCCGGCAGTGAAGCAGTGGCTCGCGGTGGTCGGCACCGTGACCTTCTCCTGGCCGGGGCTCGATGTCGTGACCGCCGCGGGAGAGCCCGCGGGCGCTCAGATCATGCACTTTGACACCCTCAAGGCGACGGGCACCTTGCTGCTGATCTCCGGCGTACTCACGGCGTTGCTCTATCGCATCGTGCCGCGCACGGCACTCAAGGCTTATGGCTCGACGCTGCACCAACTGCGCTGGACGATCGTGACGGTGAGCGCCGTGCTCGGCCTCTCGTTTGTCATGAACCTGTCGGGGCAAGCGACGTCGCTCGGTGTGGCGCTCGCCTCGGCCGGCGGGTTCTTCGTCGTACTCTCGCCGATCATCGGCTGGATCGGCGTGGCGTTGACGGGCTCTGACACCTCGTCGAACGTGCTCTTCGGCCCCGTGCAGGTGGCCGCCGCCGAGCAAGTGGGCCTGCCGCCCGTGCTCATGGCAGCCGCGAACTCGTCGGCCGGTGTGCTCGGCAAAATGCTCTCGGTGCAGAACCTCGCGGTCGCCGCGGCCGCCGTGGGCATGGTCGGTTCGGAGGGCACGCTGTTGCGCAAGCTCTTGCCGTGGAGCCTGGGCCTGCTCGCGCTCATCACGATCTTGATCGTGCTGCAGTCGATCCCCGGCGCGCTCGGCTGGATGGTGCCCTAACCCGCTCGCGGAGGGGCAGGATGGTCGGGTGACTCTCGACACCTGGCTGGTCTTTCTCGTCGCCGCGATCGGCCTGTCGTTCACGCCCGGCCCCAACGGGTTGCTTGCGCTCACACACGGTGCGCTCTATGGCGCGCGCCGCACGGTGTTCACGGTGCTCGGCGGCGCCCTGGGGTTTCTCATCGTCATCGCGGTCGCGATGTTCGGCATCGGGGCGTTGCTGACGGTCTTTCCTGAGTTGCTCGTCGTGCTCAAGTGGGTCGGCGGCGCCTACCTCGTCTACCTCGGGGTGATGGTGTGGCGGGCTCCGGCGATTACGGTCGCAGCATCCACGGACCGCCCCACAGCCTCGCGCTGGTCGCTGTTTCAGCAGGGGCTACTCGCTGCCGTCACCAACCCCAAAGGCATTCTCTTCTTCGTCGCGTTCTTGCCACAGTTCATCGACCCCCAGCGCGACTTGGTCGTGCAGTTCGCCATCATGGCGAGCACGTTCATCGTCATCGAGTTCGTGTTCGAGCTCGTGGTCGCGGCGCTCTCTCAGTCGCTGCAGCCGGTGCTCGCGCGGGCGGGCCGCTGGTTCAACCGCGCGACCGGGGGGCTCTTCGTGCTGATTGGCGTCTTGCTGCCCTGGCAGTTGTAGGGCATCCGTCGCACACGAACGCCCCGCCGCCAGCGTGTGCCAGCGACGCTCTAGTCGTCGAGCTCGAGCGAGTCGTGCTCGCGGTTCTCTTCGATGACCGTGCCGACCGCAATGGCGACACTGATGCCCCAGCTGACCCACATGAGCGCGAGGCGCCAGTCACGAGGGCCGTTGCGCGTGGCGTTGACGACGCCGACGGCAGAAAAGGCCGCGCTCAAGACCGCGCCGTTGAACAAGAACTTGCGCATTGGAGGCTCCTCACGTCGAGTCCCACGCTAGCGCGTGTTGCGCGTGCGTGGGCCGAGCCTGGGAAGAGTCATAGAGCATCCTTCGAAACTGACCGTCTGGTCAGAAAGCTGTCCGATCGGTCAGTACCGTAGTGAGCGTGTCTCGTCATGAAGAGCTTCGCGCTATCGCGCTCGCCGAGTTTGCCGCATCGGGCTTTGCGGCCACCTCGTTGCAGCGCATCGCCGACCTCGCGGGCATGTCAAAAGCAAGCGTTCTCTACCACTTTGAGTCGAAAGAGCGCCTCCTTGCGGAGATTGTGAGTCCGGCACTCGACGACCTTGACGCCCTCATCGTGTCGGTGGACGAAGCCGGAGCCCTCCGTCATCGTGACTTTGTTGAACGCTTTGTCGACTTGCTGCTCTTGCACCGCCAGGTCGTACCGCTCGTGATCAATCAGGGGGCAACCCTCGACGACGTGCCCGTCATGCATCGGGCCACTCTGCTCATGCGCCGCGTCTCTGAGCTCTTCAGGCTCGCGAGCGGCTCGACTCTCGAAAAGCTGCGCTTTGGCGTGGCATTCGGCGGTGTCGCCTACACCCTGGCGGCCGCCGAGCGACTGGGACTCAACGGCGAGATCCCGATCGATGAAGTGCGCTCAGCGCTTCTGGAGATCTTGCACGACTTGCTCGTGCCCGCCGAATCCCGCATCGCATAAGGAGACCCTCGTTGGCTACGTTGCTCTACCGGTTGGGCCGGTATTCCTACTCGCGCGCGCGCCTCGTGATCGTCACATGGCTCTTGCTCTTCGCCGCCGCGATCGGCGGGGGTGTGGCCCTCGGCGGTCAGACTGACGAGACGTTCAGCATTCCCGGCACCGAGTCGCAAGTGGCGCTGGACCAACTTGACGCACTCTTTCCGGCCGTTTCGGGCGCGAGCGCCCAGGCCGTGGTCGTCGCACCTGAGGGTTCTGAGGTGACCGATGCGAGCATCCGTGACGAAATCGACACTCTCGAGCGCGCCCTGACCACGGTCGACGGTGTCGATTCGGTGCTCGGCCCCTTCGACGAGTTTGCCGACGGCCAAGTGAGCGACGACGGCACGATCGCGATCGTGCGGGTTCAACTCGACAGTTCGTCGTCAGAGGTCAGCGAAGCGACGATCGCTGAACTGCTCGCGACGGCCGAGACGGTGGATGTTCGCGTCGAGTTTGCCGGACAAGTTTTTCAAGACACGACCGTGGGCTTGACTGTGAGCGAGGTGCTCGGTGTGCTCTTCGCCGGCGCGGTGCTTGTCGTGACGTTCGGATCACTGCGGGCCGCGTGGATGCCGCTCGCCACGGCGCTCATCGGTGTGGGCATCGTCATGGGCGCGATTCTCGCCCTCGCCGCGTTCTTGCCGGTCTCGAGCTCAGCCCCCCTGCTCGCCGTCATGATCGGCCTCGCGGTCGGCATTGACTATGCCCTCTTCATCGTGTCGCGACATCGAGGGCAATTGGCGCGCGGCATGGACCCGGCGGAGTCGGCAGCCGTCGCCGTCGGTACGGCGGGCAGCGCGGTTGTTTTCGCGGGCGCGACCGTCATCATCGCGCTGCTGGGCCTGCTCGTCGTCGGCGTGCCGTTTCTCTCGGTCATGGGTGTCGGAGCCGCCTTCGCGGTGCTCGTCGCGATCGCCGCGGCCGTGACCCTCTTGCCCGCCTTCCTCGGCGTCGCGGGCGCGAAGCTGGCCCCGAAAGAAGGATCACGCGCCTGGAAGCGCGCTCACCCTGACTCGACGGCCGGCCCCACGATGGGTCGCCGCTGGGTGCGCGGCGTCATGAAGCGCCCCGTGCTCACGAGCATTTCTGTCATTGCCGTGCTCGGCGTGCTGTCGATTCCCGCGTTCTCGCTCGACCTCAATTTGCCCGACGGCGGCAGCGAACCCGCGGGCTCGACGCAGCGCGAGGCCTACGACCTCATCGCCGACGCCTTCGGCCCCGGCACGGCGGGGCCGCTGCTCGTGACGCTCGACATCACGCAGACGACCGACATTCTTGATGACCTCGCGGCCATTCGTGGCGAGCTCGAACAGGTCGATGGAGTCGCGAGCGTGAGCCCGGGCATCCCCTCGCCGGGTCTCGAAACCGCGATCTTCCAAGTGGCACCCGAAACGGCGCCCGATGACCCCGCAACCAAGGTCGTCGTTGCCGACTTGCGCGCGGCAGGCGACGCCATCGAAGCCGAGTTCGGCACGCCCATGGCGGTTACGGGAGTCACGGCCGTCGGCATCGACATCTCGACGCGACTGACCGGCGCCCTGATTCCCTTCGGACTCGTCGTCGTCGGCCTCTCGGTCATTCTGCTCATGGCCGTCTTCCGCTCGGTGCTCGTTCCGGTCAAGGCCGCCCTCGGCTTCTTGCTTTCGGTCGGAAGCGCCATGGGCATTACCGTCGCGGTCTTTCAATGGGGATGGGGCGCCGAGCTCTTGCACGCCGAGCCCGGCCCCATCTTGAGCTTCATGCCCATCATTCTCATGGCCGTGCTCTTTGGGCTGGCGATGGACTACGAGGTGTTCTTGGTCTCGGGCATGCGCGAAGAGTTCGTGCGCACGGGTGATGCCCGTCAGGCGATCGATGACGGCTTTGCCAACGGTGCGCGTGTCGTCACGGCTGCAGCCCTCATCATGTTCTTCGTCTTCGCGGCCTTCGTTCCCGAGGGTGCCGGACTCATCAAGCCCATCGCGCTGAGCCTCGCGGTCGGTATTGCGATCGACGCGTTCCTGATTCGCATGACGCTGGGCCCCGCACTCATGACACTCTTTGGCAAGGCCGCGTGGTGGTTCCCGCGCGCGCTCGACCGTGCACTTCCCGACCTCGACGTCGAAGGCGAGAAGCTTCGCCACCACCGCGATCACCGCGCGTGGGCGGCGAGTCACGGCGACGCCGTCATCGTGGCCGACCGCCTCGGATTGACCGGCACCGACGTTGAGCTGTCGCTCAGCGCGGCACCGGGGTCGCGCGTCGACCTCGTCGGCGATCCAGCTCACCGACGAATCGCCGGAGCCACCCTCGCGGGGTACCTCCCTCCGGCCTCGGGTCTCGCGGTTGTTGCCGATGCCGTGCTGCCGTCGGAATCGGGTCGCGCCTCGCGACGCGTCACTCTCGTTGACGTGAGCGGAGACCGACTCGCGCCGAGCATCACGATCGCGGCTCTCGTGAGCGAGCGCATCGCGCTCGCGGCTGGCTACCCGCGCGGCTGGCGGCGCACGCGACGCTGGATCGCCCGGCTCGCCGCGACGCTCGCGGCGGTGGGCATCGAGCCGCGCGGCGTCGCCGACCCCGAGACTCCCGTCGCCAGCCTCGACGCACGACGCCGCGCTCTCGTGCTCGCCGCCGTGGCCACGCTCGACGGCACTCCGGTGATCGTGCTCGACCACCGCGATGACTCACTCAAGCCCGACGACATCGATCAACTCGACGCTGTCGTGCAACGTCTCGCGCCTGTTCCCGTTGTGCGGGTGTGGGGCCGCGAACCCGGCAGCCCGGTCGCCGAGAGTGCGACGACCGTGACTCTTGACTCTGCATCCGCTGTTGCTGAAAGGAGCGGCTCATGACCGCCGCTGAAGCTCCCCTCGTGCCCACGCCGCTCGCGCATCGCGGGCGTTTGCGCCGCTGGCTGACCATGGCCGCTGCCGTCGCCGTTCCGCTCGCGCTCGTCGGTATCGCGCTCGCCGCCGTCGGCAACGACTCGTCGGCTCTCGAACGCATTCCCGCCGCAGTCGTCAACAACGATGAGTTGCTGACGACGACCGACGCAGACGGCAATGACCAGATAGTTTTCGCCGGTCGCCAGCTCGTCACCGAACTCACGGGCGGCGACGACACGGGCTTCGACTGGAACGTCACGAACTCGGCCGAAGCCGCGGCCGCCCTCGAGCGTGGCGAGGTCTACGCGGTCTTGACGATTCCGAGCGACTTTTCGGCCTCGCTGCTCACGATCGGGTCGCCCGACCCTGTGCAAGCACAACTTCAGGTCGTGACGGATGACGCGCACAGCTATCTCGCGGGCTCGGTCGTGCAGGCCGTCGGCAGCGGTCTCGCCCAGCAGTTTGGGGCAGAGATCACGGCTCGATACCTCGATGGGTTGACGAGTGGACTCGGAGAGCTTGGGGCCGCGCTCGACACAGCGGCCGACGGCGCGACGCAACTCGGCGACGGAGCGAGCGCGCTCAGCGCGGGTCTCGTTGATCTGAGCGCCGGGGCACGCACGTCGGCCGGGGGCGCCCGTGAGCTGTCGAGCGGAGTCACCGACTACACCCTGGGCGTCAGTTCGCTGTCGACCGGACTCGCGCAATTGCGTGCGGGCGCCACGCAGCTCGAGCCCTTGCAGCAAGCGGCCGCCGGCATCCCCGGTAGCGCTGGCGCTCTCGCGGGTGACCTGTCGGCGCTGAGCGCCGCGGTGGCATCGTCGAACCTCAGTGCAGCTGATCAGCAGGCCTTCGCTAACGCGCTCGGTGCCGCGCAGGTTCTCGCGGGCACGGCCAGCGCGGTCATCCCTCAGCTCAATGGCGGCCTCGATGGCATTCAGTCAGGCCTCGCACAAAGCGCGGGCGGTGCGGCAGAGCTCGCCGCGGGCGGGGCTGCGTTGCGCAGCGGCACGTCAGAGCTCGCGAGTGGGCTTGGTGCCCTCGCAGGCGGTACGAGCGACATCACGTCGGGGGCCGAGTCGCTCGCGAGTGGCGTTGACGAACTCGCGTCGGGCCTGTCGTCGGGCGCGGGCCAAGTGCCCGAGGCGGGCGACAGCTCGGTCGCGAGCGAGCCCGTGGTCGTTGAGTCGACGCGCACGAACGCCGTCGACGGCGTCGGTTCGGTCATTGCCGAAACCCTCGTGCCCATCGGCCTCTGGATCGGTGCGCTCGCAACCTTCCTCGCTCTGCGTCCGGCGGCGCGCGGCGTCATCGGCACGTCGGCGGCGGGTGGCATCATCGTGCGCCGCGCGATCGGTCGCGCATCGTTAATCGCTCTTGCTCAGGCCGCGCTCGTGACGCTGCTCATGCACCTCGTGAGCGGAGTCGATTGGGCGCTGCTGCCGGCAACGCTCGGGCTCACGACGGTCATCGCGCTCGCCTTCACGGCTTTGCATGCGGCGCTCACGCTGACCCTCGGTCGTGCCGGGCTCGTCGTGTCGCTCTTGCTGCTCGCGGTGCAGATCGTGGCGACGGGCGGCATCATTCCGATTGCCGCGCTTGCCGACCCCTTCCCCGCGCTCAGCGCAGTGTTGCCGCTCACCTACGCGGTCGATGGCATGCAAGCTCTGCTCGCGGGCGGAGACCCCTCGCGCATCGTTGCGGCAGTCGCCGTCATGGGGCTCCTCGCGGCGGGCTCGCTCATCGTCGCACGCCTCGCCGCCGGTCGTGCACGGCGACGGGATGCTCTCGCCGCCTTTGCTCCGACCCTCACACAGACCGCCTGAGCGTCGGGGTGCCCTGCGCGGGTATCCCGCTGCACACAGCAGCGCGGGCCGCGAGCATGTGCTCGCGACCCGCGCTGCTTGAGCTAAGGAGACTTACTCCTTGGTCAGCTCGTGCGTTCCGCCGCTCATGGCGTACTCCTCTTCAGGAGACAGCACGAGGTGCTTGCGGTAGTGCAGGCCGAAGCCCAGCAGCATGAGTGCGTAGACCACGATGATCGCGACGATTGCCGCTTGGAACGCCGGGTTCAACAGCAGGCCGATGAACACCAGGGCGGCGATCGCGGCGGCGCTGTAGGCGCCGAACGTGCCCCACGGGCTC
>CALRWH020000048.1:0-16835 GCA_943371805.1 Pseudomonas synxantha
GGCGCCGAACGTGCCCCACGGGCTCGTGTAGGGGCGGTTGGCGTCGGGGAACTTGCGGCGCAAGATCAAGAACGACACCATCTGCAAGAAGTACGCGACGACCGCGCCCCACACAGCGATGTTGAGGATGATCGCACCGGCGACGACGCCAACGCCCTCGGGGTCGAGCTTCGACAGCGTGTCGAGCACGACGAGCGCGATGAAGCCGACGACGGCACCAACGGTCAGCGCGACCCAGGGGGTCTGGCTCTTGCCCGTGAGCGACAAGAACTTCGGGTAGTAGCCCGCACGCGACAGCGAGTACATGTTGCGCCCGTAGGCGAACATGATGCCGTGCAGTGAGGCCAACAGCCCGATGAGCGCGAAGATCGCGATGACGGCTGCCAGTTCAGGGCCAACGATGGCCGCGAAGCCTTCGACGAGCGGTTCGAGCGAGACACCCGTTGCTTCGGCCCCGAGTACACCCGTGTTGAGGAACAGCACGAGAAGACCGGTGACGATGAGCGTGCCACGTGCGATGACGCCTGCGCGCGGGATGTCGCGCTCGGGCGTGTGCGACTCTTCGGCGGCGAGCGGAAGCGCCTCGATGCCGAGGAAGAACCACATCGCGAACGGCAGAGCGAACAGAATCGCGAACCAACCCTCGGGCAAGAAGACCGACGCGCCGGCGACTTCAGCGTTGGGCACCATGTCCCACAGCTTGTCGAACGAGAACAGTCCCGAGGTCAGCGCCATCACCGAGAAGAGCAGGATGATTGCGATCGAGATGATCGACACCACAATGGCGAAGCGGAACGAGATGTGCGCACCGGCGGCGTTGAGGCCGACGAACGCGACATAGAGCACGATCCACCAGATCCACATGAGGTTCGACTCGGCGAGCGAGAAGTTCAGCAGACCCGCGGTGACGAAGTCGAGGTACGCCGCCGAGAAGAACACGACAACAGCCGTGGTCGCGACGTACTCGATCGTCTCTGCGGCGCCCGTGACGAGTCCGCCCCAGGGGCCCATGGCCGACCGAGCGAACGAGTAGGCGCCACCGGTGTGCGGCATGGCAGCCGACATCTCACTGATCGAGAACGTGAGGCCGTAGTACATGACGACGAGCACGACAAAGGCGATCAGCATGCCGCCGAAGCCCGCAAAGTCAATGCCGAAGTTCCACCCCGAGAAGTCTCCCGAGATGACCGCGGCTACAGCGAGGCCCCAGAGGCCCCAGACTCCAGCCGAGCGGCGCAGCCCGCGCTTCTCGAAGTACGACTGGTCGACACTGGTGTACGAGACACCGCCGGTCGCCTTGGTTGTTTCCGCCATTCATTCCTCCTGGGGGTGGTGGGGATGGGTCGGCACGCGGGCGAGAGCGCCACGATGCGCCTTGGCACATGAGCATGGCCGTAAAGGTGGCCCTTGTCCACCATTAGAAACGAAAACTTCCGTCGAGTCTTGGTTGAGCAGTGGGGCCCTGTGGTACTAATGGTCGACACTTGCGCCAAGGGAGGCTCCATGTCTGCAGCACCGACGACGGTTCGCTCGGGAAATCTCACGATCGCTGAGCTCGAAAGCCTCATTGACGCGGGGGAGGTTGACACCGTCATCGTCGCGTTCGCCGACATGCAAGGTCGCCTCGTCGGCAAGCGCGTTTCGGCGCGACTCTTCCGTGAAGAAGTCGCTGCCCATGGCGCCGAGTGCTGCAACTACTTGCTGGCGGTCGACGTTGAGATGAACACCGTCGCGGGATACGCGCTCTCGTCGTGGCAGACCGGCTATGGCGACATGGTCATGCAGCCCGACATGGGAACGCTGCGCCGCATTCCGTGGTTGCCGGCCACGGCCCTCGTCATCGCTGACCTCAAGCGCATGGACGGCGGCCCCGTGGCCCCCAACCCCCGCCAGATTTTGCAGCAGCAGATCGACCGGCTCGCCGAGCACGGCCTCGTGCCGTACGTGGGCACCGAACTCGAGTTCATCGTGTTCGACGAGACCTACCGCCAGGCCTGGGCCAAGGGCTACGACAACCTCACGCCCGCGAGCGACTACAACATCGACTATGCGCTGCTCGCGTCGAGCCGCATGGAGCCCCTGCTGCGCGACATTCGTAACGGCATGGATGGCGCTGGCATGTACTGCGAGGGCGTCAAGGGCGAGTGCAACCTCGGTCAGCAAGAGATCGCCTTCCGGTACGCGCACGCTCTCGCCACGTGTGACAACCACGTCATCTACAAGAACGGCGCGAAAGAGATCGCCGATGCGCACGGCAAGGCGCTCACCTTCATGGCGAAGTTCAACGAGCGCGAGGGCAACAGCTGCCACATCCACTTGAGTGTTCGCGGCACCGACGGCTCGGCCGTCATGGCGGGCGATGGCGCCCATGGCTTCTCGCCACTCATGGAGCACTGGCTCGCCGGTCAACTCGCCGCCATGCGTGAGCTCAGCTTGTTCTTCGCGCCCACGATCAACTCGTACAAGCGTTACGTGCCCGGCAGCTTTGCCCCCACGGGCATCGCGTGGGGCTTTGACAACCGCACGTGCGCGCTGCGCGTGGTCGGCAGTGGGCACAGCCTGCGCATCGAGAACCGCGTGCCCGGCGGTGACGTCAACCCCTACCTCGCCACGGCGGCCATCATCGCGGCCGGCCTCTACGGCATCGAAAACAAGCTCACGCTGCCCGAGATCTTCACGGGCAATGCCTACGCGGCCGATCTGCCGCGCGTGCCCTCGACGCTGCGCGACGCGGCCGAGCTGTTCGAGGGCTCCGAACTCGCGCGCGCCGCGTTCGGTGACGAAGTCATGGCGCACTACCTCAACATGGCGGCAGTAGAGCTGTCGGCCTTTGACGCGGCGATTACCGACTGGGAGCGCATCCGTGGCTTCGAACGGTTCTGAGTCGGGCGCCGTCGCTGGCCGTCGCCCTGTCATCGGGCTGACGACCTATCTCGAGCAGACGCAGTGCGGGGTGTGGGATGTTCCCGCATCGTTTTTGCCGAAGGTCTACTTTGACGCGGTCTCGCGTGCGGGCGGCATCGCCGTGCTCGTGCCGCCGCAGCCGCTCGACGAGGCCGGCGCTGATGCGATTCTCGACGGCCTGGACGGCCTGATTTTGACGGGTGGCAAAGACGTCGATTCACGTCGCTACGGGCAAGAACCGCACCCCACGAACGATGTGCCGCGCCTCGATCGCGACGCCATCGAAGACGTGCTGCTTGCCCGGGCGATCGCGCGCGACATTCCCTTCTTGGGCATCTGCCGTGGACTTCAAGTGCTCAACACGGCGCTCGGCGGCAGCCTCATTCAGCACCTGCCCGACGCCATCGGCTCGACGCGCTACAACGCGGGCGGCGGAGTCTTCACCGCCAACCCGGCGATCATCGAGCCGGGAACGAAGACCGCCGAGTTGCTCGGTGACCGCGTGACCGTGCAGAGCTACCACCACCAGGCGATCGACGAGGTCGCGCCCGGCCTCACCGTGAGTGCTCGAGGCGACGACGGCATCATTCAAGCCGTCGATGTTGACGACATGACCTTCGGTGTTGCGGTGCAGTGGCACCCCGAAGAGTCGGCGGCCGAGGATGCGCGACTGTTCGTGGGCCTTGTCGACGCCGCGGTGCAGTACCGAGAGAACCGGAAGGCCCGCGCATGAGCGAGACCACCCTCGTTAACCCCGCCGACGAAACGGTCATCGGCACCGTGCAGCACACGACCCTCGAGGAGGTCGACGCCGCCGTCGCGCGCGCCGTCGTGGCGCAGAAGGCGTGGTTCGCGCTTGCTCCCGTTGACCGGGCTCGCGCGTTGCGGCGCTTCGCGGCCACCGTCGACGCCCACCTCGAAGAGCTTGCGCAACTCGAAGTGCGCAACTCGGGGCACCCGATCGGCGCGGCCCGCTGGGAGGCGGGCAACGTGCGCGATGTGCTCGACTACTACAGCGGTGCACCCGAGCGCATGATCGGGCAGCAGATTCCGGTGGCCGGCGGTCTCGACGTGACCTTTCACGAGCCGCTCGGTGTCGTCGGTGTCATCGTGCCGTGGAACTTTCCCATGCCGATCGCGGCATGGGGCTTTGCTCCCGCGCTCGCGGCGGGCAACGCCGTGCTGCTCAAGCCCGCCGACTGGACGCCGCTGACAGCCATTCGCCTGGGTGAACTCGCGCTCGAATCAGGGCTTCCCGAAAACCTCTTCCAGGTTTTGCCCGGCCGCGGCTCGGTCGTGGGCGACCGCTTCGTGACGCACGAGCAGGTGCGCAAAGTCGTCTTCACGGGCTCGACCGAGGTCGGCAAACACGTCATGGCCGGATGCGCGGCGCAAGTGAAACCTGTCACGCTCGAGCTCGGCGGCAAGAGTGCGAACATCGTCTTCGCCGACGCTGATCTGGAGGCAGCAGCATCCGGAGCCCCTGGCGCGGTGTTCGACAACGCGGGGCAAGACTGCTGCGCGCGGTCGCGACTGCTCGTGCAGCGCAGTGTGCTCGACCGTTTTCTCGAGCTGCTCGAGCCAGCCGTCAAGGGTTTTCGCGTCGGCAACCCCGCCGAGGAGGGCGTCGACATGGGCCCGCTTGTCTCGAAGAGCCACTTCGACAACGTCGCCGAGTTTCTCGACGGCAGCGTGCCCGTCGCGTTTAGCGGCACGGCGCCCGATGGCCCCGGCTACTGGATGGCCCCCACGGTGTTGCTGCCCAACCGCACCGACCGCGTCGCGACCGACGAGATCTTCGGCCCCGTCGTCTCGGTGTTGCCCTTCGACGATGAGGCCGACGCCATCGCGCTCGCGAACGACTCGATCTTTGGGCTCTCGGGCTCGATCTACACGCGCGACCTCGGCCGCGCCATCCGTGTCGCCCGCGAGGTTGAGAGCGGCGCCCTGAGCGTCAACTCGAACTCTTCAGTGCGGTACGCCACGCCCTTCGGCGGGTTCAAGCAGAGCGGACTCGGGCGCGAGCTGGGCCCGGATGCTCCGCTCGCCTTCACCGAGACCAAAAACGTTTTCTTCTCTCACAGCTAAGGAGCGCACGACCATGACCATTACCCCCATTGACCTCACGCAGCGGCTCAAGGGCAAAGTTGCCGTCATCACGGGCGGCGCGAGCGGAATCGGCTTTGCCACCGCGCGTCGCTTCGCCGCCGAAGGTGCGACCGTCGTGATCGGCGACCTTAACCCCGAGGTCGGCGAGGCGGCGGCTGCCGAGGTGGGAGGCCTGTTCGTGTTGGCCAACGTGACGGATGAGGCGCAGGTCAACAACCTCTTCGACACCGCGCAGGCCACCTACGGCTCGCTCGACATCGCCTTCAACAACGCGGGAATCTCGCCGCCCGACGACGACTCGATCGAGACCACCGAGTTGCCCGCGTGGGACAAGGTGCAAGAGGTCAACCTCAAGAGTGTGTACCTGTGCTCGCGCGCGGCGCTTCGGCACATGGTGAAGCAGCAGTCGGGCTCGATCATCAACACGGCTTCGTTCGTGGCCGTCATGGGCAGTGCGACGAGCCAGATTTCGTACACCGCGAGCAAGGGTGGCGTGCTGGCCATGACGCGCGAGCTCGGCGTGCAGTTCGCGCGCCAGGGCATTCGCGTCAACGCCCTGTGCCCCGGCCCAGTCAACACGCCGCTGCTGCAAGAGCTCTTTGCGAAAGACCCCGAGCGCGCGCAGCGTCGCCTCGTGCACATTCCGAAGGGTCGCTTCGCCGAGGCCGAAGAGTTGGCGGCTGCCGTCGCCTTCCTCGCGAGCGATGACTCGTCGTTCATCACGGCGTCGACGTTCTTGGTTGACGGCGGCATCAGCGGCGCCTATGTGACGCCGCTGTAGGGTCACGACCATGGCGAGCGCGGGGGGCGAGGCGACCAGTATCGGTGGCGAGACGCCCGTCGCGCTCGCGAGCGAGCCGCTTGAGCCCCTCGAGTCGCTCGCGCACGAGGCGCTCTCTCGCCCGGTGCGCGGGGGCAACGCGTTCGAAGAGACCTTGGCGCGACTGCTGCAACTCATTCGGCTGGGCATTGTTGGCCCCGGCGAGGCCCTCGCGCCCGAGCGCGAACTCGCGGCGCGTTTCGAAGTCAGTCGCGACACCGTGCGCGAGGCGATTCGCTCGCTCGCCGATGCCGGGTACCTCGAGTCGCGGCGCGGTCGCTATGGGGGCACCTTTGTCTGCGACCCGCTCCCCGTGGCGGCAGGCGAACCCGCCCCCGCAGTATCCGCCGCTGACCTTGACGACATCTTGACCCTGCGGTCGGTGCTCGAAGCGGGGGCCGCGCGCGCGGCGGCTGGTCGAGCCTTGACGGCGCTCGAGCGAGAGTCGCTGCACGTGCGATTGCGCGAGCTCGCCGCGGCTGACCCGGCCGACTACCGCCGGCTCGACTCGCGTTTGCACCTGACGATCGCCGAGCTCTCGGGAAGCCCGAGCCTCGTGTCACTCATCGCCGAGAATCGCATGTCGGTCAATGCGCTGCTCGACCGCATTCCGTTACTCGCTCCCAACATCGCGCACTCTGATGAGCAACACGAGCAGATCGTGTGGGCCATTCTCGTCGGCGACGCCGATCGGGCGGCGACGGCCATGGCAGAACACCTCGAGGGTTCGCAATCTCTCTTGCGGGCGTTTCTCGCCTAGCCGAGGGCCGCGCGCCCTCTCAGCGCGATGTGCCCGTGCGAGCGTGCTCCGGCTCAGGCGAGACAGCCTGGCGCGCGAATGCGAGGGTTTCACGCAGTAACGCGAGACGCTGATCGTCGTCGGCTCCGCACGCGCGAGTCGTCACTTCGGCAATGATCGAACCCGAAAAGCCGCGGCGCGCGAGCAGAGCGATGACCTCGGCAACCGGCTGAACCCCGTGCCCCGGAATCAGGTGCTCATCGAACATGAGGTCGTTCGGTTCGAGTGACGAGCCATCGCACAAGTGCACGTGGCGCAGTCGGTTGCCCCACTGCTCCGCGAGGTCAAGCGCGCTCACGCCCGCGAGGGCCGCGTGCGAAAAGTCGAGCGTGAGCGCGTCAACGTCGAGGCTGCCCGGGTTCCAATCGGGAGCGTACGCATTGCGGTCATGGCCCCCGACCGTGACGGGAAACATGTTCTCCACCGCCACCATGACGCCGTAGCGGTCGCTCACCTCGCGCACCGATCGTGTAAAGCTGCGAGCCGATCGAGCCTGCCAGCGAAACGGCGGGTGCACGACAACGGTGTGCGCTCCGACCTGCCGCGCGAGCGCCGCCGAACGGTCGAGCTTGCGATGCGGGTCGGCGCCGAAGACGAAGGCTGTCAAGACGAGAACGGGGGCGTGGATACTCAGCACGGGCATCCCGTACCGCTCACTCAGCGCACTGACGACGCGCGGGTTGCGCGTGTCGGGGTCGCTCGTCACCATGATCTCGACTCCGTCGTAGCCGGCCTCGGCGGCCAAGCGGAAGGCGTCGTGCAAGCGACGCGGCATGACACTCGTGGTGCCCATTCCGATGCTGATCACGGCGCCAGGGTAGGCCGCGCGCGCGTGCCGATGGGCGAGGCGGGAGTGAACGCCTCATGACCGTTCGTCGAACCGTGCGGCAACACGGCTGATACCGTGGAGAAAGCCGGACAGCCCCGCACCGACGATTCCCCCGAGCACCAGCCCCGGAAACGAGCGAGCGACATGACCGACACTGAGCGCTACGACTTTGTCGTGGTTTCGAACCGCTTGCCGGTTGATCGCGTCATCGACGCCGATGGAACGGCGCGCTGGCAGCGCTCGCCGGGTGGCCTGGTGGCGGCACTCGAACCGGTCATGCGGGCGTCGCACGGCGCGTGGGTGGGCTGGGCGGGCCAGCCCGATCTTGAGATTGAGCCCTTCGCTTTCGACGAGGCCACGCTCGTTCCCGTGGCGCTGAGTCCCCTCGAGATCGAGAACTACTACGAGGGTTTCAGCAACGACACGCTGTGGCCGCTCTACCACGACGTCATTGCGCGCCCGAGTTTTCACCGTGAGTGGTGGGACGCCTATGTCGAGGTCAATCAACGGTTCGCCGATGCGAGCGCTCGCGTCGCCAAGCCCGGGGCAACCGTGTGGGTGCAGGACTACCAACTGCAGTTGGTGCCGCGCATGCTGCGCGAGCAGCGCCCTGACCTCACGATCGGCTTCTTCAACCACATTCCTTTTCCGCCTTTCGGGCTCTACGCGCAACTGCCGTGGCGCACGCAGGTCATCGAAGGCTTGCTCGGGGCCGATGTCATTGGGTTTCAGCGCGTCGCCGATGCCGGCAACTTCTCGCGCGCCGTGCGACGACTGTTTGGCTATGCCACGCGTGCCCCCGAGATTCGCGTTCCCGATGGGCTCGGTGGTCACCGCACGGTCATCGCCAAGGCTTTTCCGATCTCGATCGACGTGGCCGAGTTCGAAGAGATCGCCCGCCGACCCGAGGTGCAGGCTCGCGCGAAACAGATTCGCGATGACCTCGGCAACCCGTCGACGATCATGCTTGGCGTTGACCGCCTTGACTATACGAAGGGCATCCGTCATCGCTTGAAGGCCTTTGGCGAGCTGCTGAGCGAGGGAGAGCTGTCGGTCGGCGATACCGTGCTCGTGCAAGTGGCGAGTCCGAGTCGCGAACGCGTGGCCGCCTACATGCAGTTGCGTGACGAGATCGAATTGACCGTCGGCCGCCTCAACGGCACCTACGCCACGATCAGTCACAGTGCCGTCGCCTACCTTCACCACGGGTATCCCCGCGAAGAGATGGTCGCTCTCTATCTGGCTGCCGACGTCATGCTCGTGACGGCGCTGCGTGACGGCATGAACCTCGTCGCGAAAGAGTTCGTCGCATGCCAGCTCGACGATGACGGCGTGCTCGTATTGAGCGAATTCGCGGGCGCGGCCGATGAGCTCAAGAACGCCTTGCTCGTGAACCCCCACGACATCGACGGGCTCAAGCGCTCGATCGTGATGGCCGCGCGCATGCCACAGCGCGAGCGCACGACCCGTATGCGCGCCTTGCGCCGACGGGTGCGCGATAACGACGTGGTGCGCTGGTCGACGACCTTTCTCGACACCCTGCGGCATGCCAACCACCACTCGAGCGCGCGATGACGGTGCCCCCCGACCTGCTCGCGGCGCTCACGCGCTTTGTCGAGTACGAGCGCATTCTCATTGCCCTCGACTTCGACGGAACCCTCGCCCCCGAGGTCGACGACCCCGCCCGCGCGCGTGCGCTGCCTGCGGCCCACGAGGCGTTGCTGTGCCTGCGTGAGCTGCCTGGCGTGACGATCGCGCTGATTTCTGGCCGCGCACTCGAGAGCCTCGCTGCCGCGAGTGAGCTTTCGGGTGATGTGCCGCTCGTGGGCTCGCACGGCCTCGAGGTGCGATTCTATGCGCGGGATGCCCCCCCGGCGATCGACGCCGCCGACCGTGATCGCGTGCGCGCCCTGCAGTCGCGGCTCGAGCCGCTCGTCGCGACGACCCCCGCGGCCTGGCTCGAGCTCAAGCCCGCGGGCGTCGCGGTGCACACGCGCCTCGTCGACGCGCCCGCGGCATCCGTTCTCCATGACGCGGTGACGGCCGCGGCCCTCGAGCTCGACGAGGCACTCACGGTGCGCGAGGGCAAGAACGTCGTCGAGTTTTCGGTGCGCGACGCGACCAAGGCTGACGGATTGCGCGCGGTGCGTGCGCGACTCACTCCCTATGCGGTGCTTTTTGCCGGCGACGACGTCACCGACGAAGACGTCTTTGCCGCGCTCGAACCGCACGACGTGGGTATCAAGGTGGGGGCGGCGGTCACGCGCGCTGACTATCGAGTCGCAGATCCGGCGGCGATCGCGCGCGTGCTGCACAGCGTTTGCACCCTGAGGCAATCACTCGGAATCGCTCAGTAGGCTGGAGGCATCCGGCGACCGCGCCGAGACGCCCTACCCCCTTGCCGAACCACCGACACCGAGGGAGGACGCATGTTCATCGTCCTGATGGTGTTTGCGGTGGCCGCTCTCGCGCTCCTACCGCTCGCTCGAGTTCTGCGCGCTCGGGTCTTCTGGGTCGCCGCTCTCGTACCGCTCGGGGCGTTCGTGCACACACTGCTGCAGGCGCCCCTCGCGCTCGCGACCGATGCGGCACAGCATCCGGTCGAGCGCTTCATGTGGATCGAGCAACTGCAGCTCTCGCTCGATGTGCGCATGGACGCACTCTCGTGGGTGCTTGCGCTCATCGTGACCGGCGTCGGCAGTCTGGTGTTGCTCTATTGCGCCTCGTACTTTCGCGACGACGAGCCCGGCCTGGGCCGGTTCGCCGCGGTTCTGCTCGCGTTCGCGGGCACGATGTACGGACTCGTGCTCGCCGATGATGTGTATCTGTTGTTTGTGCTGTGGGAGGCCACGAGCGTCTTCTCGTACTTGCTCATCGGTCACTACACCCACCGCAAAGCCAGCCGCGGTGCCGCCCTGCAAGCGCTCATCACGACGACGTTTGGCGGGCTCGTCATGCTCGTGGGCCTTGTGCTGCTCGCCGTGCAAGCGGGCACGTCGAACCTCACGACGATTCTCGCCGAGCTGCCGGCGGGGCCGCTCACGACGACCGCGATCATGCTCGTGCTCGTCGGAGCCCTGTCGAAGTCGGCAATCGTCCCCTTGCACTTCTGGCTACCGGGTGCGATGGCGGCGCCTACTCCCGTGAGCGCCTACTTGCACGCTGCGGCGATGGTCAAGGCGGGCATCTACCTCGTGCTGCGGCTCGCGCCCGCGACGGTCGACGTGCCTGGGTGGCGCGAAGTCGTCGTCGTGCTCGGCGTCGCCACGATGTTGCTCGGGGGCTGGGCCGCCCTCAAGCAGACCGACCTCAAGCTCTTGCTCGCGTATGGCACGGTGAGTCAACTGGGTTTTCTCGTCGTCGTTGCGGGATTCGGTACGCGCGACACAGCCCTTGCCGCTCTCGCTCTCTTGCTCGCGCACGCGCTTTTCAAGGCCGCTCTCTTTCTCGTCGTGGGCATCATCGACCACAAGGCCGCCACGCGTGATTTGCGAAAACTCTCGGGGCTCGGTCGGCGCTCGCCGTGGCTCGCGGGGATCACGCTCATCGTGCTCGCCTCGATGGCGGGGCTTCCTCCCGTGTTCGGGTTCGTCGCGAAAGAGACGGCCCTCTATGCGCTGCTGTCGGCGGCGACGGGGGAGGGCACGGCAACACTCGACGCGGCCGGGCAAACCTGGGCGGCGATGGCGACGGTCGGAGTCGTCGTGGGGTCGGCGCTCACGGTTGCCTACAGCATCCGTTTCTTCTGGGGAGCGTTTGCTCGCAAGCCCGGCGTTGACGACGTGACGACGCTCGAAACGGTGAGCCGCCGCTTCATGCTCGCGCCCGCCGTGCTCGCGGTCGCGAGTCTCGCTCTCGGACCCCTCGCGTCGATCGTTGACGCCGGTCTCGCGCCCTCCGCGGCGCTCTTCGCGAGCCGCGAGTCTGACGGTGAGATCTACCAGCTCGCGCTCTGGCATGGGGTGACACCTGAGCTCGGGCTCACCCTCGTGGCGATTGTGCTGGGCATCGCACTGTTTGTGGCGCGCGAACCCGTGCACCGGGTGCAGTCGAAGATGGCGCGGACGACCACGGCGTCTGATGCCTACTGGGACGTCATGGGCGCCGTCGACCGTCTGGCCGTGCGCGTGACGGGAGTGACCCAGCGTGGCTCGCTGCCCTTCTATCTCGGGGTCATTCTTGTGGTCGTCATCGGCGTCTCGAGTGCGGCGCTCATCGCCGGCGGCCCGTGGGAGGTCGAGCTTCGCCTGTGGGATCACCCCGCTCAGCTCGGCATCGGCATCGTCATGGTCATCGCGGCCATTGCGGCCACACAGGCGCAGAAGCGATTCGCCGCACTCGTCATCGTGGGCACGACGGGCCTCGGCATGTCGGCGATCTTCGCCCTGCAGGGTGCTCCCGATCTCGCGCTCACGCAGATTCTCGTGGAGGTCGTCACGCTCATCGCGTTCGTGCTCGTGTTGCGCCGGTTGCCCGCCCGCCTGGGCGACAAACACGGAAGCACGCACCGGATGCTGCGCGCGAGCATCGGCATCGGCGTCGGCCTCGTCATGGCGGTCGTCGCCGTCGTCGCCGCGGGCGCGCGCATCGCCGAGCCGATCTCGCTCGAGTGGCCACTGCTCGCCTATGAGATCGGACACGGTCGCAACACCGTCAACGTTGCCCTTGTGGACTTGCGCGGCTGGGACACCATGGGAGAGCTCGCGGTCGTGATCGCTGCCGCAACCGGGGTAGCGAGCCTGCTCTTCTTGCGCGGTCGGGGTGAGTCGCCACCGCGCCCGGGACGCACCGCGGTCAAGAAGCGCATCGCGGCACGGCTTGACCGGGTTCGCGAGCAGGGCGAGAGCGGCGAACTGCGCAACGCCTGGATTCTCGCGGGGCCCACGCTTGACCCGCGCCACCGCTCGATCTTGCTCGAGGTTGTCGTGCGCCTGACCTTTCACGCGATCATCGTCATTTCGCTCTACTTGCTCTTCGCGGGCCACAACCTGCCGGGTGGCGGCTTTGTCGGCGGGCTCGTGGCAGGCCTTGCGCTCGTGGGCCGCTATCTCGCTGGCGGGCGCTACGAGCTCGGCGCCGCCCTGCCGCTCGGGGCCGGCGCGGTGCTCGGCACGGGCTTGCTCATCGCGGCGGGCACCGCGCTTGCCCCGCTGTTCTTCGGGGCACCGCCGCTCACCTCGACCTACTGGGAAGGCGAGCTGTGGTTGCTCGGTGAGGTCGAGTTTGTGACGTCCACGATCTTCGACATTGGGGTCTACCTCGTCGTCGTGGGTCTCGTACTCGACGTCTTGCGCAGCCTCGGCGGTGAAGTCGACCGACAGGGGGGCGATGCACTGGCGCCCGCGGCGGGCGCGGGGTCAGCATCCGTCGTCACGATTTCAGAAACGGGAGAAAAGCGATGACCGTCTCTCTCGTGCTCGTCGTCATCATGGCCGCGCTCATTGCGTGCGGCGTTTACCTCTTGCTCGAGCGCAGTCTGACGCGCGTCGTGCTGGGCTTCTTGCTGATTGGCAATGGCGTCAACCTGCTCATTCTCATCATGGGCGGCCCCGCGGGCTTCGCGCCGATCTACGACGAGAACCTCGACCCCGCGCAATACAACGACCCGCTGCCGCAAGCGCTCATTCTCACGGCGATTGTCATCACCTTCGCGGTGTCGGCGTTCTTGCTCGCTCTCATCTACCGGTCGTGGCGACTGGCGAATGCCGATGACCTCACCGACGACGCCGACGACGTCGCGCTGCGCGATGGCACGGTCGCGATGCCAGCCGAAGAGGTCGCGTTCGACGCGGATGACACCGACTTTCCGGCGGAGGCGTCTCGATGATCGCTGCGCTGGTTCCGCTCGTGGTGCTTGTGCCGCTCATTGCGGCGGCACTCACGCTCGTGCTCGGCCGCCGCGCGCGGCCGCAGCGCATTGTCGCCGCGCTCGCCCTCACAACGGTGCTCGCGATCAGCATCGTGTTGCTCATCGGGGTCGATCAGCAGGGCGCCGTTGTCGTCGAGGCCGGCAACTGGCCCACGCCGTTTGGCATTGTGCTCGTCGTCGATCGACTCGCGGCGCTCATGCTCGTCGTCTCATCCCTCGTGTTGCTCGCGGTGCTCGTGTTCTCGATCGGGCAGGGTCTCGCCGATGGCGATGACGAGACTCCCGTGTCGATCTACTACCCGACCTACCTCATCTTGACGACGGGCGTCATGGTGGCTTTCGTCGCGGGTGACCTCTTCAACCTCTACGTGGGCTTCGAGATCTTGCTCGTCGCGAGCTACGTACTCATCACTCTCGGCGGCACGCAAGCACGCATTCGTGCCGGTGTGACATATGTGATCGTGAGCTTGCTGTCGTCGATCCTCTTCTTGTCGGCAATCGGCATGATCTACGGCGCCCTCGGTACCGTCAACCTTGCGCAGATTGCCGACCGCATGAGCGAGTTGCCGATCGACGTGCAAATTGTGCTGCACGTCATGTTGCTCGTTGCCTTCGGCATCAAGGCCGCCGTCTTTCCGCTCTCGTTCTGGCTGCCCGACAGCTATCCCTCGGCCCCGGCCCCGGTTACCGCCGCGTTCGCGGGGCTGCTCACCAAGATCGGCGTCTACGCCATCATCCGCGCCGAAACCGTCATCTTTCCGACTCCCGAACTCAATCCGGCGCTCATGGTCGTGGCACTGCTGACGATGGTCGTTGGCGCTCTCGGCGCGGTCGCGCAAGCCGACATCAAGCGCATCCTGTCGTTCACGCTCGTCAGCCATATCGGCTACATGATTCTGGGTGTTGCTCTCGGAACAGTGGCCGGCACAGCAGCCGCGATCTACTACATCGTTCACCACATCGTTGTGCAGACCACTCTGTTTCTCGCCGCTGGGCTCGTCGAGCGCGAGGCGGGCAGTACCTCGATCACGCGCATCGGCGGGCTGCTCGCCAGCGCGCCGCTCGTCGCCGTGCTCTTCTTCATTCCCGCTCTCAGCCTGGGCGGCATCCCTCCCTTCTCGGGCTTCATTGGCAAGCTCGGTCTCTTCGAAGCGACCGCCGAGCAAGGCGATGCCCTTGCCTACGTGCTTATTGGGGCGGGTGCCCTCGTCTCGCTGCTCACGTTGTACGCACTCGTGCGCGTGTGGAACCTCGCGTTCTGGCGACCGGCCGCCGATGTCGACGGCGATGAATCGCGGCTGCTGCGCGCGGTCGAAGAAGCGCCCGACAGCACGGCGACGCTCGCCGAAACCCGCGCGACGCCGCGTCTCATGACGCTCAGCACCGTTGGCATGGTGATCGTGGGGCTTTCGCTCACGGTCTTCGCAGGCCCGCTGTATGGCCTCGCTGACCGCGCTGCCCAGGGGCTCGATGGCTCGAGCGGCTACATCGAGCTCGTTCTTCCGGGTGCCACAACGGGGGAGGGTGAATGACCGCCGTCGAACAACGCGCGCGCGTGACGCTGCGCCAGCAGCTTCCTCTGCTGCTTGCACTCGTCGTCTTGTGGATGCTGCTCTGGGGCTCGATCACACCCCTCACGATTGTCACCGGGGTCGTGGTGGCTCTGGGCGTCACGCGCGCGTTCTACCTGCCGCCCGTCGAGCTCTCGGGGCGCTTCAACCTCTTCTGGTTCATCGTCTTCGTGGGCCGAGTGCTCGGCGAGATGGTTGTCGCGTCATTCCAGGTGGCCCTGCTCGCGATCGGCCCTCGTTCGCGCCACGAAAGTGCTCTCGTGAAGGTTGACCTTCACACGCGCTCTGACTTCATCCTCACGGGCACGGCCCTCGCGGTGTCGCTTGTTCCGGGGTCGATCGTGGTCGAAGTCGACCGTGCGAGCACGGTTCTCTACGTGCACACGCTCTCAGTTCACTCGCCCGCACAGGTCGAGAAGGCGCGTGCGCACGTGCTGAGCCTCGAGCGCAGCTTGCTGCGCGCGTGGGGTTCTCGCGAGGAGTGGGAGGCGGTGCGCTCATGACCGTGCTGTGGATGATCGCCGGCGCTCTTGCCATGGTGGCCGTGTTGCTCGTGCTCGTGCGCCTCATTACGGGCCCGACCCTCATCGATCGACTCATCGCGAGCGACGTGCTGTTGACGACGCTCATTCTGGTCGTGGGCGCCGAGATGGTGATCTCGGGCCACACGCGCAGCATTCCGCTGATGGTCGTGCTCGCGGCCACCGCGATACTCGCGAGCGTTGCCGTTGCACGGTTTGTGACGCGCGCCAACGTCAGCCCCGCAACGCCCGACGCCGAGGAGGGCAGCGATGGTCGGTGAGGGGCAATGGAACAGCATCCTCGACATTGTCGCGGCGAGTTTGCTCATCGTGGCCGCGCTGCTCACCCTCGCGGCAGCGATTGGGCTCTTGCGGTTTCCTGACCCGCTCTCTCGATTGCACGCCGCGACGAAGCCCCAGATTCTCGGGCTTCTGCTCGTGGTCGTCGCGATTGCCCTGAGCGCGCGCAGCGCAACCGTGTTACTGCTGCTGATTCCGGTCGTCGTCTTTCAGCTGCTGACGGCGCCCATCTCAGCCCACATGGTGGGGCGTGCGGGCTATCGCAACGGCGACTTTGAGCCGAGCACGCTGCTCGTCGACGAGCTCGCGGCTGACGTCGATGCCGCTCGAGGCAGCGAGTTGCCGGGTGGTTCGTGGGAGGACGAGGTCGATGGTGGCTCGTCGAACCCACGGGGTGCCGGGTCATAGAATCGAGCCATGTCGAAGCCGGACCACAAACCCCGTTCCCGCGCCGTAACTGACGGCATCGAAGCCATGACAGCGCGCGGCATGTTGCGTGCCGTCGGCATGGGCGACGAAGACTGGGACAAGCCCCAGGTGGGCATCGCGAGCTCGTGGAACGAGATCACGCCGTGCAACCTGTCGCTGGGGCGACTCGCTCAGGGAGCGAAAGAGGGCGTGCACGCGGGCGGCGGTTACCCCCTGCAGTTCGGCACGATCAGCGTGAGCGATGGCATCTCGATGGGCCACGAGGGTATGCACTTCTCGCTCGTGAGCCGCGAGGTCATCGCCGACAGCGTCGAGACGGTCATGCAGGCCGAGCGGCTCGACGGCTCGGTGCTGCTCGCGGGCTGTGACAAGTCGATCCCCGGCATGCTCATGGCGGCCGCGCGGCTCGACCTCGCGAGCGTGTTTCTCTACGCCGGCTCGATCGCGCCCGGTTGGGTGAAGCTCTCTGACGGCACCGAAAAAGAGATCACCATCATCGACAGCTTCGAAGCTGTCGGGGCCGTTCAGGCCGGCAAGATGTCGATGGAAGACGCCAAGCTCATCGAGTGCGCGTTTGCTCCCGGTGAAGGAACCTGTGGCGGCATGTACACGGCCAACACCATGGCCTCGGTTGCCGAGGCCTTGGGCATGAGCCTTCCTGGTTCGGCGAGCCCGGCGTCGTAC
>CALRWH020000049.1:0-16336 GCA_943371805.1 Pseudomonas synxantha
AATCGATCGTCAGCACGCGCGCCGGGCATCCCTTCGACGGCTGCTCCGGCCTCGGTCGCAATGAGTGCGCCGGCCGCGTGATCCCACGGATTCAGCGTGCGCTCGAAGTAGCCATTAACCCGACCCGAGGCCACGGCGCAGAGGTCGAGCGAGGCCGTGCCCATGCGGCGAATGTCGCGCACGCGGGGCAACAGTCGCGCCACGGCTGCGCCCTGCTCGGCGCGCGTCTCGGCGCGGTAGGCAAAACCCGTGGCGAGCAACGACTGCTCGAGCGAGGTGGCGTCGGCGACGCGCAGTCGCTGGGTGCCGAGGTGCGCTCCCCCGCCGGCCGTAGCGCTGTAGAGCTCACCCGACGCGGGGTTGACGACCACTCCGGCGAGCGCCCGCCACGACTGCGGGTTGGGCTCACCCTCGACCACGGCAATGCTCACGGCATAGTGCGGAATGCCGTAAAGAAAGTTGACCGTGCCGTCGATGGGGTCAACGACCCATGTGAGGCCACTCGTGCTTGACTCCGCCCCCGACTCTTCGCCGAAGAAGCCGTCACCCGGTCGCAGCTTGGCGAGGCGCCCGCGAATGAGCGACTCGGCGTCGCGGTCGACCTGCGTCACCACATCCACCGACGATGACTTCGCCGCCGCGACCGAAACGGCGCCACGACGCGCCTCGAGAATCAGCGCGCCGGCCTCGAGGGCAACCGCGCGCGCGACCGAGAGCAGATCATCGGTCGCGGGGAGTGAGGGGGACATGGTGGCGAGTGAGGGATTCGAACCCCCGAAGTCGTAGACGGCTGATTTACAGTCAGATCCCTTTGGCCACTTGGGTAACTCGCCAGGCGCGTACCCGACCGATGTGATCACCAACCGAAGACGCTCGACAACAATACAAGAGCCAGAGCGTGTGCAGAAACCACGCGCGCTCAGTCAGCCGCCGCGGCGTAGCGTGCTGCCGCCGTCGCCACAGCGTCGAGGTAGACATCTTCAGAGTTGTACGACGCGATGCCCGCGCGCCACGACGCCTCGTCGCCCAGGGTGGGCACGGCACGGCACAGATAGTTCGCGGCGGCGAGCGCCGCATCGTCGATGTTGTGCGGGTCGGCCACGCCGTCACCACTCGCGTCGATGTACCAGTTGGCCCAGCTTCCCGGAATGAACTGCATCGGCCCCACCGCTCGGTCGAACTCGGCGTCGCCGTCGATGAGCCCATCGTCAGAGTCGGCAATGAGGGCGGTCGAGACACCGTCGAGCGCGACGCCGATGATCGGTGGGCTGACGGTTCCGTCGTCGGCGACGGATGCTCCGCCGTGGCTGCCGTGGCGCGACTCGACCCACCCGATGCCGGCCAGGGTGTTCCAGCCGAGAACGCAGTCGGGGCGTTCGGCGTTCTTGGCGATCGCCGCGCCCGCGTAGGCGGCGAGCACGCGCTCGGGGATTCCTGAATCCGCAGCAACGGCAGCAACCCACGCCGCATCGGCCAGGCCCGCCACACCCGCGCGGCTCGGCGTCGCCGCCGCGGGCGGCAGCGGTGCCGGCTCGGCCCAGCGCGGCACGGGCGTCGCACTCGGGGTGAGCGCAGCATCCCGAATCGGCGCGTCGATCGGCCGCAGCAGCACCGCAATGAGCACGACGACCACCGCGAGCCCCAGCGATAAACCGACGATGAGTCGGGTGATTGCAGCAGGGCTCATAGCTACGATGGTCGCATGGCTGATTCTTCATTCGACATCGTGAGCAAGGTCGACAAGATGGAGGCGGAGAACGCCGTCAATCAAGCGCAAAAAGAAGTGGCGCAGCGATATGACTTCAAGGGCGTCGGTGCCTCGATTGAGTGGAGCGGCGAGAAGCTGCTGCTCAAGGCGAGCGCCGAAGAGCGGGTCAAGGCTGTGCTCGAAGTGCTTGAGTCAAAGATGATCAAGCGCGGCATCGGCATTCGTAGCCTCGACTCGGGTGAGCCCTACCCCAGTGGCAAAGAGTTTCGAATCGAGGTGGGCCTCAAGAACGGCATCTCGAGCGATGACGCCAAGAAGATCTCGAAGATCATCCGCGACGAAGGCCCCAAGAGCGTCAAGAGCCAGATTCAGGGCGACGAACTGCGCGTGCAGTCAAAGAGTCGTGATGACTTGCAGGCCACCATGGCCTTGCTCAAGGGCAAAGACCTCGACATCGCCCTTCAATTCGTCAACTTTCGCTGAGCGCGACCATGGCCGACGACATCAGAATCAGTGGCGTCGGGGCCTGGATCGTTCTCATCACCTCGATGCTCATCTTGGTGGTCGTGGTGGCCATCGCGATCGCCTCGCTCATCGTCGTGCCCCGCAACCGGCGCCCGCAGAGCGCGCTGGCCTGGCTGCTCTTGATCTACACCCTGCCGCTCATCGGCTTCTTGCTCTTTCTCATGCTGGGGTCGCGCCGACTGCCCAAGCGTCGGCGTGAGCAACAAGACGAGATCAATACCTACATTCTCGAAACCACCGAGGGCATGGATCGCGTCAGCAAAGACTCGCCCTGGCCTCCCTGGCTCGAACCGATTGTTGAGCTCAACCGCAACCTAGGAGCCATGCCCCTCGTGGGCGGCAACACAGCACGCCTCTACACCGACTACACAGCGTCAATCACGGCCATGGCCGACGCGGTGCGTGCAGCGACGCGCAGCGTGCACGTCGAGTTCTACATCATGTCGGTTGACAACGAAACCGAGCCGTTCTTCGCGGCACTCGGTGAGGCTGCTGCTCGTGGGGTTCCGGTCAAGGTGCTCTACGACCACGTGGCGTCGTTGCGCGTGAAGGGCTATCGCCGCATGCGTCGACGCCTCGACGCGATCGGGGCCGAACATCACCCGATGCTGCCCGTGCGGCCCTTCCGCGGGCAGTGGCAGCGGCCGGATCTGCGCAATCACCGCAAGTTCCTCATCGTCGACGGCGCGATCGGCTTCACGGGCTCGCAGAACCTCATCGAACGCGGCTACAAGCGCGGGCGTCGGCGCGACGGGTCACGGCTCGCCTGGAAAGAGCTCATGGTGCGCTTCGAAGGCCCCATCGTCGCGGGCATCGACGCGCTCTTCGCCACCGACTGGTACAGCGAAACGAACGAGCTCTTGCTGCGCGAGACGGGCACGATTCCCACGATCGATCCGGGCCAGGGGCTGGATGCTCAAGTGGTACCGAGCGGCCCTGCCTTTGAAGGCGAGAACAACCTGCGCCTCTTCAACTCGCTCGTGTACGCCGCGCAAGAGCAGATTCAGATCTGCTCGCCCTACTTCGTGCCCGACGAGTCGATGCTCTACGCCATCACGACCGCGGCGCAGAGCGGACTCGACGTGCAGCTCTTTGTCTCGGAGATCGGCGACCAAACCCTCGTCTTTCACGCCCAGCGCTCGTACTACGAAGAGCTCTTGCGCGCGGGTGTGCGCATCTGGCTCTACCGCGCACCGACGATCTTGCACGCCAAGCACTTCACGATCGACGACGAAGTCGCCATCATCGGCTCGAGCAACATGGACATGCGCTCGTTCAGCCTCAACCTTGAGGTCTCCGTCATGGTGCGGGGTGACTCGATCATTCGCGAGCTGCGCGCGATCGAGCAGACGTACCGCGAGAACTCGCGCGAACTCACGCTCGACCAGTGGCTGCGTCGACCCGCGCACATGCGCATCTTCGACGACCTCGCGCGCGTGACGGCAACGGTGCAGTAGACACCCCCGCCAGCCACGTCGTACGGTAACCCGCATGAGCCAAAAAACACTGCCGACGGATGTTCCCGTCGACGAATTCCTCGCCACTCTCGATGCCCGGCGCAGCGCCGAGGGCGCCGAGCTGGTCGCACTGTTTTCGTCGGTGACGGGTGCTCCCGCGGTGATGTGGGGTCCATCCATCGTCGGTTTTGGCACCTACGCCTACCACTACGCCAGCGGGCACGAAGGAATCTGGCCGCGCGCCGGGTTTTCGCCCCGCAAGGCCAAGCTGTCGCTGTACGGCTTGCAAACGCACCCCGACGCTGCCGCACTTCTCGAGCGCTTGGGGCCGCATACGACGGGTGCTGACTGCGTCTACGTCACGCGCTTGAGCGCAATCGACCTCGACGTACTGCGCGAACTCGTGCGCCTCGGCTGGTCGGTCACGGCCGACACTGCCGTCTGAGTATCGGGGCTTAGTCGCGCGAGATGCGCAACATCTCGTCGCGCGGAACCACCTTGACGCGTGCGCGGCCCTGCGGCTCGCCGAGCGCGATCTCGTGGGCGTCGAGCCGGTGCCAACCATCGAGGTTGGTGTAGAGCACGCCGCGACTGTCGAGCAGGTCAACGACCGATTGCTCGTCGGGGTGCTCGGGGCTCCACCACGAGGCTTGGTCGGTGACGAGGTGCTGCACGGTCTCCATCGCGTCGCTCTTGGTGTGGCCGATGAGGCCAACCGGCCCGCGCTTGATCCAGCCCGTGGCGTACACGCCCGGGACCGTCTGGTTGTCATCGCCGAGCACTTGACCCTCGTGGTTGGGGATGACGCCGTGGCGCTCGTCGAAGGGAATGCCGTCGAGCGGTGAGCCGAAGTATCCGACAGCGCGGTAGAGAGCCTGCACCTCGACCTCGCGGATCTCACCCGTGCCCTCAACGCCGCCGTGACCATCAGGACGCGTGCGCTCGTAGCGGAAGCCCGAAACTCGGCCCTCAGAATCCGTCAGCACCTCAAGGGGCTTGGCGTAGAAGTGCAAGTGCAAGCGACGCGAGGCCGAGCCGGTCTCGCGCGCACGCCACTGCGTGAAGACGCGGTCGATCACCGTGATCTGCTTATTGGTTTCGATCGCCCGCTTCGAGGCCTCGTCGTAGTCGAAGTCTTCGTCGTGCACGATCATGTCGACGTCGCGCAGTTCGCCGAGCTCGCGTAGCTCAAGGGGTGTGAACTTGACCTGCATCGGGCCGCGGCGACCGAAGACGTGCACGTCGGTGACGGGTGAGGCGAGCAGGCCCTGGTAGACGTTGTCGGGAATCTCCGTCGGCAACAGGTCGTCGGCGTGCTTGGCAAGCACGCGCGCCACGTCGAGGGCGACATTGCCGTTGCCAATGACGGCCACCGACGAAGCCTCGAGCGGCCACTCGCGGGGCACGTCGGGGTGGCCGTCGTACCAGCTGACGAAGTCGGCCGCGCCGTAGCTGCCGTGCGCGTCGATGCCGGGGATGTCGAGCTCGGCATCCCGAATCGCACCCGTCGAGAAGATGACGGCGTGGTAGCGGGTGCGCAAGTCATCGAGCGTGATGTCGGTGCCGTAGTGCACGTTGCCGAAGATGCGGATGTCGCCCGAGTCGAGCACCTCGCGCAGAGCATTGATGATGCCCTTGATGCGCGGGTGGTCGGGAGCAACCCCGTAGCGGACAAGTCCGTAGGGGGCGGGCAGCTGCTCGAAGAGGTCGATCGAGACGTCGAACGAACGTTCGTGCTTGAGCAGAATGTCGGCGGCGTAGATGCCGGCGGGGCCTGCACCAACGATGGCGAGCCGGAGCTTGGTCATGCGCGTGCGTGTCTTTCTCTGGGGGTGGGGTGGAGGGCGCCGAGCGACCTATGTGGTGCGGTCGACCACTGCTTCGGCGAACTTGGTGAGGGCGAGCTTGACCGGGCCTTCGGGCAGCGGCGCGAGCGCAGCAACCGCCTCGTCGGCCCAGCGACGAGCTTCGTCGAGGGTCTCGGCGGTGACGGAGTGCGCGCGCAATTCGGCGATCGCCGCGGCCACTTCGTCGTCGTGACCCTCAACCTCGACAGTGCGCTCGATGCGGGCGAGCAATGCTGCGGCGTCGGCATCGGTCAAGGCGGCCCGGCGCAAGAAGAGCAGCGGCAAGGTAGCCACTCCACTGCGCAGATCGGTGCCTTGCGGCTTGCCGGTCTCGGCTTCCGGTTCGGCAAGGTCGATAACGTCGTCGATGAGTTGGAAGGCGACGCCGATCTTCTCGCCAAACGCGACGACGGGGGCCGCGAATTCTTCGGGGGCATTGGAGAAGATGACACCCATTTGCGCGGCCGCCGCAATGAGCGAGCCCGTCTTGTCGGCCAGCACCTGCAGGTAGTGCTCGATCGGGTCGTCGCCGCCGCGCGGGCCGATCGTCTCGTGCAACTGACCGAGGCAGAGCCGCTCGAAGGTGTCGGCCTGTAGCTTGATGGCGCCCTCGCCCAGGCCAGCGACGAGCTTGCTCGCGCGCGCGAACAACAAGTCACCGGTCAAGATCGCGACCGAATTGCCCCATACGTTTTGCGCCGAGGGAACACCGCGACGCATCTCGGCTTCGTCCATGACGTCGTCGTGATACAGCGAGGCGAGGTGGGTGATCTCTACCGCTTGCGCGGCCGTGATGACCGCGTGGTTGTTGCCCTCTCCGAGCTGAGCAGTCAGCAACGTCAGCACGGGACGGATGCGCTTGCCGCCCGCCTCGAGCAAGTAGCGCGACGTCACGTCGGCCATGTCGTCGGCGAACGCGACCTCGTTGAGCAGGCCCTCTTCGACCTCGATGAGGCCTGTCTCAATGGCTTCGGCGAAGCGGCGCTCTTCACTCGACGCAAACAGCTTCTCGCCGAGGCCGAGCGACGCGCTCAGCGTCTTGCTGCGGCGAGCGAGCGGGGGAAGGCGAGTCAACGGTCTGCCGATCTGTCGAGGCGGTCGGGGGCGGCTTACTGCGCGGATGCGCCGGCGGGCTTGCGCCCCCGGTGCAGGGCGACCACCCCCCACGAGAGGTTGCGATAGCCGACCCGGGTAAACCCGGCACTGCTGAGCCACTGGCTGAGCACCGACTGCGCGGGCCAGTCGCGGATCGAGTCGAACAAGTAACGGTAGGCATCGGGGTTCGAGCTCGCGGCACCCGCGATGAGCGGCATCACGTAGCGCAAGTAGGCGTGGTAGCCCGCGCGCAGCACGCGCATCGGCGGGCGCGAGAACTCACAGATGACGACTCGACCGCCCGGCTTGAGCACGCGCTGCATCTCGGCAATAGCCACCTCGGGCTTCTGCACATTGCGCAAGCCGAAGCTGATCGTCACGGCGTCGAACTCGGCGTCACCGAAGGGCAGAGCCATAGCGTCACCCTGAATGAACTGCAGGTCGGGGTGACGGCGGCGGCCCTCGTCGACCATGCCCTGCGAGAAATCGAGAGCGATGACCTCGGCCCCCGTTTTCGCCAGGGCGACAGAACTGGTGCCCGTGCCGGCCGCGATGTCGAGAATGCGTTCGCCCGGCTGGGGGTCAACCGCGCGCACGGTCGCGATGCGCCAGAGAGCCGCGTTGCCGACCGAGAGCACAGCGTTCGTGCGGTCATAGCGGCGAGCGACGCCATCGAACATCGCCGCGACCTCGCGCGGTGTCTTCGACAAATCAGCCCTCGTCACGCCCCAAGTCTAGTGAGGGGCCGCCCGGTGTTCGCCGTGAGGCGCCTGGGGGACCGTCGGGTGCGGAGTAGCCTGAGCGGGTGCCTGCCCCTCTCGCGCCCGGAGTCGCTTTGCGGGCCGTGACCGAGCAGGTGGCCGATCACGGCGAGCTGCTCACGTTTGCCGATACTCGGCATCCGCTCGCAGCACTCCGCCGTGGCGATGGCTTGGTGGGCATCGGCGAATTGCTGAGGCTGACGTTCACAGGCCCCGATCGCTTGAGGGATGCCGCGGCCGCCTGGCGTGCAATCGCAAGCGCCGCCGAGGTGGTTGACCCCTTGCGCCGACCAGGCACCGGACTCGTCGCAATGGGCACCTTCGCGTTCGCCGACGCCTCGAGTGCTCCGAGCGTGCTCATCGTTCCTGCCGTGATCGTGGGGCGACACGACGGCGTGAGCTGGGTCACCCGCATCTCGGAGGTGGGGGTGACCGCGGCTGAGCAATCCCCTCGGGCCGAGCCGATCGGCGAGCGCCCACGGGCAACCCTGGCCGCGGCCTCGCTGAGCCGCGACGAGTTCACGGCGGTGGTCGGTCGCGCCGTGGAGGCTATTCGCGCGGGCCGGGTTGAGAAGGTCGTGATCGCGCGTGATGCGACGGCGAGCATCCCGCCCGATACCGACCGCCGGGCGTTGCTGCACGAGCTTGCCGACCGTTATCCCGACTGCGTGACGTTCGCGGTTGATGGGCTCATGGGCGCAAGCCCCGAGACCCTCGTGAGCGTGCACGGCGGCGAAGCGAGCGCTCGCGTGCTCGCGGGAAGCACGGCGCGCGGCACGAGCTCGGCCGACGACGCCGCAGCCGCCGCACAACTGGCGACGAGCGCGAAAGACCTCGACGAGCACGCCTTTGCCGTGCACAGCGTTCTCGATGCGCTGCGCCCGCACGTGCGCGCCGTCACCGCGAGCGAGCTGCCCTTCACTCTCAAGCTGCCCAACCTCTGGCACCTTGCCACCGACGTCGAGATGCAGCTGGCCGAATCGTCGAGCGCGCTCGACCTCGTCGCCGCGCTACACCCGACCGCGGCTGTCGCTGGCTCGCCGACGGATGCTGCGCTCGCCCTCATCGCCGAACTCGAGCCCTTCGACCGCGGCCGCTACGCCGGGCCGGTGGGCTGGATCGACCACGACGGCGACGGCCAATGGGTCATTGCGCTGCGGTGCGCACGCGTCGACGACGACGGATTACTCACCGCCTACGCCGGAGCGGGCATCGTCGCCGACAGCGACCCCGACTCTGAGCTCGCCGAGACGCGCATGAAGTTTCGGCCCATCGCCGACAGTCTTCGTTAGGTCGCCGCGAGGCGCTTCTTCTCGACCTCGACGTCGAAGTCGGCGAGCGGCCACTGCGGGTCGATGCGTTCGAGCGCGGCAATGAGCACCGACTGCACCGCGAGGCGCGCGTACCACTTGTGGTTCGCGGGGATGACGTACCAGGGCGCGTGCTCGGCATCCGTTCGCTCGATCGCGAGCTGGTACGCGGCCTGATAGTCGTCCCACAGCAGGCGCTCGTCGATGTCGCCGGGGCGGTACTTCCAGTGCTTGTCCGGGCGGTCGAGGCGTTCGTGCAAGCGAGCCTTCTGCTCGTCGCGGCTGATGTGCAGCATGACCTTCACGATCGTCACGCCCTCGTCGGCTAATCGCTTCTCGAAATCGATGATCTCGCCATACCGCTGCTCGATCTCATCGGCGGGGGCCAACTGCCGAACGCGGCCGATGAGCACATCTTCGTAGTGCGAGCGGTCGAAGACGCCGATCATTCCGGCTTCGGGCAGGCGGCGTTCGATGCGCCACAAGAAATGGTGGGCGAGTTCTTCGTCGGTCGGCTTCTTGAACGCCGTGAGGTGCACGCCCTGCGGGTCGACGGCGCCGACGACGTGGCGCACGATTCCGCCCTTGCCCGCGGTATCCATGGCCTGCAGCACGAGCAACACGCGCTGCGTCGCGCCCGAGCGGCTCGCGGCAAAGAGGCGCTCTTGCAATGCACCGAGATGCTCCGCGCCCTCGGCCAGCATTTGTTCGGCGCGCTTCTTGTCGGCGGCGATTCCCGGGGTCGCGTCGCAATCGATGTCGGCGAGCACGAATCCGGCGCGGGCGCGCAACAACTCATCCATGGCCGGATGCTACCCGCACGCCGCGCGCACGGCTACGGTTCGAGCGGCACCTCGACGAGCAGCAGCGGCTCGGGCGCCGTGAGCGCGTCATCGAGTTCGGCGCGCGTCGTCGCCCGACGGTAGGCCCAGCCCCCGGCGGCGGCGAGCGCCGCGAAGTCTGCCCGGTGCGGAGTGCGCATGACGGTGGCGAAGTCGTCGGGGTCGGCCGACTGCGCCACTTCGAGGTCATCAAAGATCGTGCCGCCGCCGTCGTTACCGACGAACACGTGCACACGAAGGCCGTCGGGCAGCGGCACGAGCAACGCCCCGGCGTCATGCAGCGCCGCAAGATCGCCCGCAAGAACGCGCGTCGTGCCCGCCCGCGCATTGCGCGCCGCGGCGAGAGCGATGCCGGTGGCCGTCGACACGGTGCCGTCGATTCCGGCAAGCCCACGGTTCGCGTGCGCCGTGATGGCCTTGCCCGGAACGAGCGAGTCGGCCACGCGAATCAGGCGCGAGGCCGCGAGCACGAGGCGATCGTGCGGCCACGTGGATGCCCACAGAGCCCGCGCGAGCATCCGTCGATCAATCGGCGCGCGCATGACCGCGAGCTCAGCTTTCGCGAAGGCGGCGCGAACGCCGCGGTCGTCCGATACCGCGAGTGAAAGGTCGGGAGCGGGGTCATCGGGCGCCTCTGACTCGAGCACGGCGCGCGACATGCTCACCCAGCCGCCCACCCAGCGCCGCACGACCGCGGGGTCGGGGGTGCCCAAAGCGCGTACGTCGTCGACGATGCGGGCCCGCCGGCCGGGGTTGTAGTCCTCGACGCCGGGAGTGCGCACGACGATCACCTCAACGTCGGCGCGCTCGAGAAGCTGCGGAACCTCGCGGCTGAGCGTGGGGTGCCCGAACACGATCGCGCGGCCGACCGCCTCGCCGTGCGGGCCGCGCAGCACGTGGCGGTAGGCCACGACCGCATGGCGACCGAAGCGTGCTCCGCTCGTGACTTCGGCGATGAGCGGAGCACCGAGGGCGACCGCGAGCGCCTCGGCCTGCGGCCCCGCGCCGTGCCCGGCGATGACGACGGTGGAATCGTCGGGATGCAGCTCGACCACGACGGGGTCGACGAGCGCTGGTCGCTCGGGCACGGGCCCGAGGTCCAGATCCGCGGAAAGCTCGACGGCTCCGCTGAGCGGATCACGATAAGCCAGGTTGAGATGCACCGGACCATCAGCGCTCGCCCGCACGGCGAGAGCACCGAGGTCTCGCGCGTCGTCGACTTCGTTCGGCCCGCCGACCGGCGCAGGCAGATCCCAATCGGCGCGCACGATGTCGCCGAAGATGCCCGGCTGCCGCGTGGTCTGGTTGCCGCCGATGCCGCGCAGCTCGGCGGGGCGATCGGCGGTCAGCACGATCAGCGGCACTCCCGAATGGTGCGCCTCGAGCACCGCGGGGTGCAGATTGGCGACGGCGGTTCCCGAGGTGCAGATGACCGCGACGGGCCGACCGCTCTCGATCGCGAGACCGAGGGCCGTAAAGCCCGCGACGCGTTCGTCGATGCGCACGTGCAGGTCGAGGTGGCCCGCCCGGGCAAGGGCGGCAGCGGCGAGCGCAAGCGACTGCGATCGAGACCCTGGACTCACCACCAGATCAGCAACGCCAGCCCGCACGAGGCCCTCAAGCAGGGCCATTGCGGCACTGCTCGCGGGCGACGCGGCGGGGTCAGCGCTCGGGATCAGCGGGGGTGTCATCGTCGAGATCGGCGAGCTCTTGCTCGAGACGACGCAGGCGCTCGTCGTCGGCCGCACGGCGCGCAACCTCTTCGCGCGACAGCGTGCTCAAGAAGCTCGGGTCGTCGTCGGGGGCAACCGGGCGACGAGCCCCGCCCGCCGACCGGCGAGCTTTGCCAACAATGAGCCACAGCACTCCGCCGAGCACGGGCAAGAGCACCACACCAGCGACCCAGACCTGTTTCGGAAAGGCGCGAACCCGGGCGCGGTCGGTCAACAACGCGTCGACGATGCTGTACACCCAGAAGGCGACCGCGACGACGGTGAGCACGACTATGACTCGAGGCATGCCGAAAGTGTACGCCGCACGCGCTCAGCGCTCACCGAGAAGGCGCTCATAGACTGATGAGGTGAGCCCATGGATTCAGTACACGCTGCTGCGCCTCGGATTGTTTGGTGCGGCCCTCGGTGTGCTGCTCGCTCTGCAGATCGACTGGTGGTGGGCGGCCATCATCGCCAGCATCATCGCCATGACCATCTCGTACATCTTCTTCTCGTCACTGCGCGACGCCGTGGCACTCGACCTGCACGCGCGGCGCAACCGACCCTCGGTTGACCCCGACGCCGAAGCAGAAGACGCGGCGTCATCAGCCACCCAGCCGTAAGCATCCCGTAATGCTTTCGGGGCGCGCCCCCGCCCACTGCCGACCTACAGTCGTTGCGACGGCCGCGGGTGCGGGCGCAGAAAGCGGGGATGCAATGTCAACACGCAAGACGATCGTCGCGGGGGCGGCGCTCGCCCTCGTGGTGGGGCTGGGGGGATGCTCGACCGGAGCCGCGATTGACTCGACTCAACCCGCCGCTCCTGCTCCCGCTGCCGTCGAACCGTCTCCGGAAGTCGCGGCCAGTGATGCCTCAGAGTCGGATGCCGATTCAGGCACCACCGCCGAAGTGGGCGAGTATCTCGACTACTACGACGGCGCCATCGCCGAGACCCCCGGCCTCAAGGTGCTGTTCTTTCACGCCTCGTGGTGCCCTAAGTGTCGCGCTCTCGATGAAGACATCAACGCCAACGACATTCCGGCGGGCATGACGATCTTCAAGGTTGATTTCGACACCGCAACCGATCTCAAACAGAAGTACGGGGTCACGCTGCAGACGACGATCGTGTACGTCGATGACGATGGCGATGTGTTGACAAAGGGCGTGCTCTACAACGACACCACGCTCCGCGCCCTCATCGCCGCGGCCCCGTAGGGTCAGGGCATGGAAGGCCTTGTTGTTGTCAGTCTGCTCGCGGGCGTTCTGACAGTTGCGGCACCGTGTGTGCTGCCTCTCTTGCCCGTGATCGTGGGCGGGTCGATCGTGGCCGACGGTGACAGCCGGCGAGCCCGGTGGCGGCCGTTAGTGATCGTCGCCTCGCTCGCCGTGAGCGTCATCGCGTTCACGCTGTTGCTCAAGGCGACCACATCCCTGCTCGGCATTCCCACCCAGGTGTGGCAGATCATCTCTGGCGTCATCGTGGTGCTGCTCGGCGTAAACCTGCTGTTCCCGAAGCTCTGGGAGACCGTATCGACGCGACTGGGCTGGGGCGACCGCACCAATCGTGCACTCGACGCCTCGGTGCAGCGTCAGTCAATCGGCGGTGACATTCTCACGGGTGCCGCACTCGGGCCGGTGTTCAGCAGCTGCAGCCCGACCTACGCGCTCATCGTCGCGACCGTGCTGCCCGTGTCGTTCGCCGAGGGCCTTCTGTACGTGACGCTCTACGCGATCGGCCTTGCCGTGCCGCTACTCCTCATTGGCCTTGCCGGCCGGAGCGCGGCGCGACGCCTCGGCTGGCTCGCCGACCCCCGAGGCTGGTTTCGCCGCACGATGGGCGTGCTCTTCATCATCGTCGGCATCGTCGTGATCATTGGCGCCGACAAGGCTCTTCAGACCCTCATTCTCGAGTTGGGCTGGTACGACCCCATCGCCGATCTCGAGGGCGTGTTGCAGGGTGGCTAGTTCTCCCTCGAGCGCCGCCGACCGACCGCTGGACGGTCGTCGTGTGCTCGTCGTCGACGATGATCCGACCCTGCTCGAGATTGCCGCGGCCTATCTCGCGGCCGCGGGAGGTGTCGTCGACACGGCCACAGATTCGGTCGTCGCCCTCGAGTTGGCGGCCTTGCGACCACCCGACCTCGTTGTGCTCGATCGTATGATCCCGGGCGTTGACGGGCTGACTGTTGCGCGGCGATTGCGTGAGACGTCGGCGGTTCCGATCATCATTCTGACGGCGCTCGGCGAGCCGGAACACCGCATCGAGGGTCTCGAGGCGGGCGCCGACGACTACCTGGCCAAACCGTTCTCACCGCGCGAGCTCGTGCTGCGTGCCGAGAATCTCGTGCGTCGCGCACACCCGGCGGGAGCATCCGGTGGCGATGTCTCGCTCGGTCGTTTGCGTATCGACGCGGAACGTCGCGTCGTGACGCTCGACGGCACCGACGTTCCCTTGACCACCCGAGAGTTTGACCTACTCGCTTACGTGGCCCGCCGACCCGGACGCACCGTCTCGCGCGAGCAATTGCTCGCCGAGGTGTGGGGCTGGACCGTCGGCGACGTATCGACCATCACCGTGCACGTGCGACGACTGCGCGAGAAGATCGAGGCCGACGCCGCTGCGCCCGAGATCATCGCCACCGTATGGGGCGTCGGCTATCGACTCAACGCCGCCGCCCTCGGCGCGGAGGGGTCATCATGACCGGCCCCGAGTACGGGCAGATCATTCTGTCGGCCGCAGGCGCAGCCGCGGTCACAGGAGTCGCCGCAGCCGTGACCCTGCGGCTCGCGCGTCGAGCGCCCCTCATCGTGCACATCGTCGTGATCGTCGTGGCTGCTGTGCTCGCGGTCGCGGGCGGCATCGCCCTGACGGCGAGCGGCATGTACATCAGCGAGTCCGATACAGCCGTGGCCCTCACCGTGACGGCGGTGAGCGGAGTGGTCGCCGTGATCGTCGCCGTGCTGCTGGCACGAACGCTGTCAACGGATGCTCGCACCCTGGCCCACGACGCTCGCGACCTCGGCAACGGATTGTCGGTGTCTCGCACGCCCGTCTGTACCACTGAGCTCGACGGTGTGCAGCGCGAGCTCGTGAGTTCGAGCGACCGACTGCTCGCCGCACGCGACGCGGCGGTCGCCGCTGAGCTCGCGCGGCGCGAGCTCGTGACCCGCATCGCCCACGACCTTCTCACGCCGGCGGCGAGCATTCGGGCAATCGCCGAAGTCCTCGAAGACGGTATGTCGAGCGAGCCCGAGCGGCACGCACGACAGTTGAGTGCGCACGTCGGTCGCTTGCATGCTCTTGTCGGTGACCTCTTTGAACTCTCGCGTATCGACGCCGGGGCTGCACCACTCGACCGTGAGCCGGTCTTGGTGCCCGACCTCGTGAGCGACCTCGTGGCCGAACACGCGGCGCTGGCGAGCGCTCACGATGTCGAGCTCGTGCTCACGCGTGCTGACAACGTCGTCGCCGCTCTCGATGCTCGCCAGTTCAGCCGCGCGGTCGTCAACGTTCTCGTCAACGCGATCGAGTTCTCCCCCGCTGGCAGTCGTGTCGAGATCGCCGTGTCGCGCGAGGCAGACACCGCGATCGTCACGGTCCGCGATCACGGGCCGGGCATCGCGGACGATGACCTGCCTTTCGTTTTCGAACCGGGGTGGCGCGCGTCAGCAGTGCGCTCGGCGCCCCGTGTCGAAGGCGCCGGCGGCGCCGGCCTCGGCCTGGCGATCACTCGTGCGGTTCTTCTCGCTCACGGTGGCGAGGTGACTGCGCGCAGTGCCTCGCCAGGCGCCGAAGTCACGCTTCGGGTGCCGGGCACGTCGTGAACGAACGGTGCCCCGTGAGTCGCCCCGGGCGCGCCTGACGACCTTCGCGCTAGAAGGCGATGGCCGCCGCGAGTCCGAGGCCCGTGGTGAGCGCGGCCAGCGAGGTGAGCTTCAGCGCGAGCACGAGCTCGCCGGGCGTCTTCGCCAGCAGCACGATGAGCACGACAGGCGCCGAGATCAGGAGCGTGAAGAACACCATGGGCGCCCACACGTAGATGAGGGCAAACGGCACGATGAATCCGTAGGCGCCGAGCAGCATAACGACGAAGAGGATGCGCGCGGGCAGGTTGCCGATGCGAACGGCCAGGGTCTTTTTGCCGACCCGGGCATCCTGTTCGCGATCGCGGATGTTGTTGACGAGCATGATCGCCGCGGCAAAGAGCCCGGCGAGCGAACCCGCGAGCCAGGCCTCGAAGGGCACCTGCTGAATCTGTACGAAGGTCGTGCCGATCGTGGCGACGAGCCCAAAGAAGATGAACGCGATGAGCTCGCCCAGACCGAGGTAGCCGTAGGGCAGCTTGCCGCCCGTGTAGAACCAAGCAGCGACGATCGCGACGGCACCGACCGCGAGCAGCCACCAGATTCCCGTGAGCACGACGATCGCGATGCCCGCGCCGGCACCGAGGCCGAAGAAGACGAGCGCCACCGTGAGCACCGTGCGGGGGCGGGCAGCACCGGAGCCCGTCAGGCGGCTGGGACCAACGCGCTGAGCATCGGTGCCGCGAACGCCGTCGGAGTAGTCGTTGGCAAAGTTGACGCCGATCTGCAAGAACACCGCGACGCCCAGGCACAGGAGCGCGAGCGCGAGGTTGTAGCCCTGCGTGACGTACGCAATCGCGGTACCGAGCGCGACGGGCGAGATCGCCAGGCTCAGGGTGCGCAGGCGGGCGCCGGCGATCCAGTCGCGCGCCGTCGCGCGGCGAACCTTCGCCGGGTTTCCGGATGCTGCGCTCGCCTTCGCGGGGTTCGTGCGCTTGGTCTGCTTGCTGGCGGGCTTCTTCGCGCGCGCCTTCTTCGTCGTGGCCACGAGCGTGAGTTTAGTGACCCGCGGCCGCGCGGCGGGCCAGGGCGAGCCGGTCGGGTTTGCCGCTCGGCAAGAGGGGCACAGCATCCACCGTCACAATGCGATCGGGGCGTGCCTCGGGAGGCATCGTGGCACCGACGGCACGACGCAGCGTTTCGAGGTCGGGCCGCGAGGTCGTCACGACGACGGGCACTTCGCCCCACTCGGGGTGGTGCCCCGCGACCACGACG
>CALRWH020000050.1:0-16150 GCA_943371805.1 Pseudomonas synxantha
TCGTACGTGAGCAGCGGCGCATCGGCGGCTCCGCTCCGCTCAACGAGCGTGTTGTCGAGCTGGCGTTGCGTATCGAGGCGGGCGAGCTGGACGCGCGGCCGGAGAACCTCGCGCTTCTGCTCGCCGACTGACGCTCTGTCAGCGTGACCGGCGCCGGGTGATCTCGGCCACGGCCGACCAGTCGAGCTCGGCAAGCCCGGCATCGGCGAGAGCGGCCTCGAACAACTCGTGCAGCACCGGCGCGACAGGGAGTGTGACGCCGAGATCTTTCGCGGCGTTCTCGGCAAGCGTGAGATCTTTCAGCCCGAGCGACATGGCGAATCCGACTGGCTCATATCGCTTCTCGGCGATGATCGGGCCGTAACCCTTGTGCGCTGATCCGCTAAAGGCGGTGTGCGTGAGGATCTCGACGAATGTACTCGGGTCAATGCCGGCCGACTCGACGAGCACGACCGACTCGGTGATCGATTGCAAGGCGTGGAGAATCGAGTAGTTGACGGCGATCTTCACCACGGGAGCGAGTCGCGGATCGGTGCCGAGGTTCCACACGCGGGCGCCGAGGCTCTGCAGTGACGGGAGAGCGATCTCGAGGGCACCCGCGTCGCCAGAGGCAACGACGAGGAGCGCGCCCGTCGCGGCGACGGTCGAGCGGCCGAGCACGGGCGCCGACACGTAGCCGACGCCGTTGCGCGCGTGCCGATCGGCCAGCTCCGCGGCGGCTGCGGGGCTGATCGTCGCGTGGCTGACGTGAACGCGACCCGCGGGAACCGAGGCGAGCAGATCATCAGTGAAGACATCGAGCATGACGCGGTCATCCGTCAGCATCGAGTGCACGATGGCGCGAATACCAAAGGCCTCCGCGACAGACGCCGCGCGGTCGACGCTCTCCCGCTCGGCGAGCGTCTCAGCGGCTGCCGACGTGCGGTTCCAGACGGTGACCTGGTAGCCCTCATCGAGCAAGCGGGCGGTCATGCCTGAGCCCATGGCTCCGAGGCCCAAGAAGGCGACGGCGGGATGCTCGGGGGCGGTCGTCGAGGTCATGGCGGTCTCCTGTCGGTCGCGCCAGCGCAACGCTGCAGCGGCACTTGTACAGTAATGCTTCACAGGTGGGTGAACAACTAGCGCCGTAGGAGCTTGGCTGGTCGTTCGCGTCCGAAAGGGAGCAACCGGGCTGTCGGCTATGCTGAAAACACGTTCTCGTGTTCAGCGAGGCTGTCGATCGATGTGGATCGGCTTCCGGGCAGAAAGGTGCGGCCGATGCAACTCGATGTCGGTACCGAGTTGCGTCGCGTGCGCGAAGCTCGAAAGCTGAGCCTACGCGCGGTCGCCACCGCGGTCGGCGTCTCTGCCAGCCTGCTCTCGCAGGTCGAGACGGGCAAGACGCAGCCGTCAGTGAGCACCCTCTACGCTCTCGTGAACCACTTGGGGATATCACTCGACGGCCTCATGGGAACGACACGCCAGGTGAATGCTCCGCTTGGCCTGAGCTCGGTAGGGTCGGCTGGTAGCGCCCCTGACCCAGACGGAAACCGCCGCAGTGACGCCGTCGTGCAGCGACGCGAAGACAACCCGGTCATCGAGATGGAGAACGGGGTGACGTGGGAGCGTCTCGCCGTCGGCGACACGACCATCGCCGACCCCCTCATCGTGACGTACGCGCCTGCCGCCTCGTCGTCGGTCGAAGGCAAGATGATGCGCCACGCAGCGCTCGAATACGGTGTCTTGCTCGAAGGTCGCCTGACCTTGCGCATTGACTTCGAGACCTACGAGCTCGAGCCCGGTGACTCGTTCTGCTTCGACGCGTCGCGCCCGCACCTCTACATCAACGCCGGCGACGTTCCGGCGCGGGGCATCTGGTTCGTTATCGGTCGTCGCGACATGTCGTACCAGTCGCTCAGTGACCTGGGTCACGATGACGACGCCGAGGTGCGACCCATCTCATCGGCTGTTGACGTGCTGCAGGCGATGAAGTCGATGCGGCCTGAGCCGCGACGCTAGCGCGATCGGGTTATCCGTCACCGTTGCGGTCGGCGAACACCTCGGGGTGACTCGCGAGCTGTCGGCGCGTGCGACGGATGTGGCCGGCGAGCAACGACTCGGCCGCGTCGATGTCGTGGTCGCGCAACGCTCCGACGATCAGGCGGTGCTCGTCGTGCACGGTGCGGCGGGCGCGGGCATCCATGAGGCCGGTATAGATGCGGCGGTATGACTGGGTGCGGTTCCAGAGTCGGTGCACGAGTTCGGTCAGCACGACGGTGTCGGTGCCTGTGTAGGTCAGCAGGTGAAACTCGCGGTCGAGCTCGAGAAAGGTCTCGGGGTCGTTCGTCTCTGACATGAGCACCGCGAGCTCGTCGAGCCGGTCGAGCGTGAGGTCGTCGAGGCCGGGCGCGCTCATGCGCAGCAGGAGAGGCTCGACCCGCTCACGCACGCGGTAGATCTCTTCGCACTCGCTGAGGCTCAACGACGAGACCCACGCACCGGTGTTGGCCACGAGCGTTACGAGGCCCTCGGCCTCGAGCATGCGCAGGGCCTCGCGCACAGGCACGCGGCTGGCGCCCGAATCGAGAGCGAGCTCTTCTTGACGGATGCGGGCGCCGGGCGGGTACTCGCCCCGAATGATCGCCTCGCGAATGCGATCGGCGACGTGCGCGGCGGCCGCGCCGTGCTCGCGAGGCGGAGTCATGCCTCTACTCTGCCGGACGCGCGGGATGCCACAGCACCACGCCGGCCTCGCGTTCGTAGGCCTTGCCGTTCGGAAAGCTCACGAGCTCGAACTGCATGCCCCAGGGGCTGAGAAAGTAGACCCAGCGTTGGCCCTCGCTCGCGTTGCGGCTCTCGGTCGGCTCGCCGAGCACGCGGATGCCGTGGGCGAGCAAGTGCGCCACCCCGGAATCGAGGTCATCGACGTAGAACGCGAGGTGGTGACCGCCGAGGTCGCTGTTGCGCGGTTGCGGGGACTGCCCGTCGGCCGGCTCCCATTGAAAGACCTCGAAGTTGGGCCCGTGTCCGCACCGGTAGAAGCGCAACTCGCGCATCACCGAACGTGGGTGCACGTTCAAGTGTTCATGCATCCACTCGTCATCGCGCGCGAACGGCCCGAGCGAGTAGACGTAGTCGCACCCGATCACATCGACGAAGAAACGGTGCGCCTCGTCGAGGTCGGGAACGGTGAAGCCGATGTGCTCGGTGCCGCGTAATCCGGGCAGTGCCATCGGGGCCTCCAGAGAAAACGTGAGCGGTTAGTGGATGCAATATAGCGCGATTCAGTCGATTTGCGGGGATTCTTGGGCACTAGGCGTTGCGATTGGATGCAATCTTGTCTACTCTCGACCCCATGGCGAAACAGCGACGTTTGCAGACCGAGGTGGCGTGGGTTGAACTGACGACCACGCCCGCCGACTGGAAGTCGGCCGATCCGGCGTTGCTCGCCACCATGCTTGGCCAGTTGCACCTCATTCGTGCGTTCGAAGAGCGCGTGCTCGACCTTGCGGCCGAGGGCCTCGTGCATGGCCCCGCGCACTCGTCGATCGGTCAAGAGGGCGGCGCGGTCGGGTCGATCGTGAGCCTGCGCTCGAGTGACGCCGTTAATGGCTCACACCGCGGGCACCACCAGTTTCTGGCGAAGGCCCTCACGCACGTGGCGCAGAGTGGCCTTGCTCTCGATGCGCTCGTGACAGCGGACATTCAGACCGTGCTGCAGCGCACCCTCGCCGAGATTCTCGGCCTCGCGCAGGGCTACTGCCGCGGTCGCGGCGGCTCGATGCACTTGCAGTGGTTCGAGGCCGGCGCGCTCGGCACCAACGCGATCGTTGGCGGCGGAGCGCCCATGGCCACGGGCAACGCGTGGGCCCAGAAGCACTCGGGCACGACCGACCTCACGATCAACTACTTCGGCGACGGCGCCGCGCAAATCGGCTCGGTGCTCGAGTCGATGAACCTCGCCGCGGCCTGGAAGCTGCCGGTCGCCTTCTTCATCGAGAACAACCTGTACGCGGTCTCGACGCACATTGACGAAGCCGTCGCCGACACGCGCCTCTCGGTGCGCGGCCAGGGCTTCGGCATTCCCTCGTGGCGCGTCGACGGCATGGACCCGCTCGCGGTGCACCTCGCCATGATCGAGGCCGCCGAACACATGCGCGCGGGCAACGGCCCCGTCATCATTGAGGCCGAGGTCTACCGCTTCTTCCACCAAAACGGGCCGTACCCGGGCAGCGCCTTCGGCTACCGCACGAAAGAAGAAGAGCAAGAGTGGAAGAAGCGTGACCCGCTCGACCGCGTCGCCGCCGAGATGATCAAGCTCGGTCTGCTCGACCAGGCCGCCGTCGACAGCGTGCGTGCCCAGTCGATTGCGGCGATGGATGCGGCCACCGCTGCACTGCTCGAAGCCGACCCCGAGAAGCAGGGTCGCCGGCGCATCCGCCCCGAGCTCTGGCCTGACACGGCGTTCGTCAACGTGGGCGTGCGCGGCGACGGCAGCGAGCTGAGCGGCCTGCGCGTGCTCGACCCGATCCGATCCGACGCCGCGCGCGAGGACATCAAGTTTGTCGACGCCGTCGCTGCGGTGATGGAACGACGGATGGGCGACGATGAGCGCATCGTGCTCATGGGGGAGGACATCCACCGGCTCAAGGGCGGTACGAATGGCGCGACCAAGGGCCTTGCCGCATCGTTCCCCGAGCGCGTGCTCGGCACGCCGATTAGCGAGAACGCGTTCATGGGGCTCGGTGGCGGGCTCGCGCTCGACGGCCGCTATCGCCCCGTCGTCGAGTTCATGTACCCCGACTTCATGTGGGTCGCCGCCGATCAGGTGTTCAACCAGGTGGGCAAGGCGCGGCACATGTTCGGCGGCGACAACCCGGTGCCGCTCGTGTTGCGCACGAAGGTCGCCATGGGCTCGGGCTACGGCTCGCAACACCTCATGGACCCGGCCGGCATTTTTGCGACGAGCCCGGGTTGGCGCATCGTCGCTCCCTCGACCGCGGCCGACTATGTCGGCCTGATGAATGCGGCCCTCGCGCTCAACGACCCTGTTCTCGTCATCGAGCACGTCGACCTCTACGGCGAGAAAGACGAGATCGTCGCGGGCGACCTCGACTACATCATTCCGCCGGGAACCGCCGCGGTGCGGCGCGAAGGCTCGGCCGCCACGGTCATCAGCTACCTCTCGATGGTGCGGCACTGCGCCGAGGCGATCGAGCAGACGGGGGTGGATGCTGAGCTCATCGACTTGCGCTGGCTCGACCGTGCCTCGATCGACTGGGCGACCATCGAGGCGAGCGTAAAGAAGACGAATGCCGTGCTCATCGTCGAGCAGGGAGCCCTCGGAACGAGTTACGGCGGCTGGCTCGCCGATGAGATTCAGCGCCGATTCTTTGACTGGCTCGACCAGCCCGTGCAGCGCGTGACGGGCCAAGAGTCGTCGCCCTCGATTTCGCGCGTGCTCGAGCGCGCGGCAATTGCCCGCACGGAAGAAGTTGTCACCGCTCTCCGGGCGATGGTCGCGAATGGGGCGGGTGCCTGATGGCCACGACCATTCGCATGCCCGAGGTGCTCGCCAACGTCACCGAGGCCGCCATTCAGAAATGGCTCGTTGCTCCGGGTGACACCGTGGCGGTTGGCCAGCCTTTCGCCGAAATCGAGACCGAGAAGGCCGTTGTTGAGTACACGGCGGAGACAGCCGGCACCGTGTTGCAGCTGCTCATCGGTGAAGGCGACGCCGTCGATGTCGGCGCGCCCATCGCAATCGTGGGGGAGGCGGGGGAGGTGGCCCCTGCCTCTCCCGCGGCACCCGCTTCGGCGGAGGCCGCACCTGCCGGGGCCTCTGTGGTGGGGGCCCCGTCAGATGCGGGAGCCGCGGCGCCCGCCGCTCCGGCCCCCGAACCCGCCGCTCCGGCCCTCGAACCCGCCGCCACGCCGTCAGCCACGACCGCCGACTCAGCGGGCCGCCGCTTTGTGAGTCCCCTCGTGCGCCGACTGGCGCGCGACCATGGGCTGAGCCTCGACGGGGTTGTCGGTTCAGGACCCGACGGCCGCATCGTGCGCCGCGACGTGCAGGCGTTGCTCGCGGCGGGGCCGAGTGTTGGCAGCAGCGCTCCGGCCGCATCCGTCTCACGACCCACAGCCCCGCCCGCGGCGCCCGCAGGTCTCGAGCCCGAGCTCATTCCGACGTCGCGCATGCGCAAGACCATCGCGCGTCGCTTGACCGAGAGCAAGAGCACGGTTCCGCACTTCTACCTGACGGCTGATTGCCGCGTCGACCGCTTGCTTGAGGTGCGCCGCGAGATCAACACGATCGACGGCGTCAAGATCTCGGTCAACGACCTCGTCGTCAAGGCTGTTGCGGCGGCATTCGTCGATGTGCCCGAGGCCAACACCACGTGGACCGATGAGGGGATGCTCCGCCACCGCACGGCCGACATCGCGATCGCCGTCTCTCTCGATGACGGGCTCGTGACTCCCGTCGTGCGCGGCGTCGAGTCGCTCACGGTCACGGCGCTGTCTGCAGCGATCACCGATCTCGCGACGCGCGCCCGCGCGGGCGGCCTCAAGCAGCACGAGATCGAGGGGGGCAGCTTTGCCGTCTCCAACCTCGGCATGTTTGGCACGCAGTCGTTCAGCGCCATCATCAACCCGCCCCAGGCAGGAATCCTCGCGGTCGGTGCGGCTCGCCCGGCCCCGGTTGTCGTCGACGGTGTGCTCCAGGTGGGCACGGTCATGACCGTGACGCTCTCGGCTGACCCCCGGGTTCTGGAGGGCGCGCTCGCCGCGCGCTGGCTCGCCGCGTTCGTTACTCGTATCGAGAACCCGGTGACAATCCTCGCGTGAGGGTACTGTTCCACTGATTGCAGTTCCAGCTGAGCGGGAGTGTCAATGAAGATTGCTATCCGTCGCGAGCCGATCGAGGGAGAGCGCCGCGTTGCGGCCACTCCCGCGGCGGTCGCGCAGTACGTTGCCGCGGGATACGCGGTCACCGTCGAAAAAGGTGCTGGAGTCGCGGCTGGCTATGCCGATGCCGCGTACGCCGAGGCGGGCGCGACGCTCGCGGCAAGCATCCCGCTGAAAAGCGTCGATGTGTTGGTGCACGTGCGCCCGCTCGATGCGGCCACGATCGGCGCACTGCCGAAGGGCGCCATCACTATTGGCTTCGCCTCGCCCGCGAGTGAACTCGATGGCGTGGCTGCTCTCGCCGCTCGCGGCATCACGGCCTTTTCACTCGAACTCATCCCGCGCATCTCTCGGGCGCAATCGATGGACGCCCTCACCTCGCAAGCGCTCGTCGCGGGGTACCGCTGCGTGCTCGAAGGTGCCATGCGCTTTCCGCGGTTCTTGCCCCTCTTCATGACGGCAGCCGGAACCATCCCCCCGGCGCGCGTGCTCGTGCTCGGCGCGGGCGTTGCGGGCCTGCAAGCCATCGCCACCGCGAAGCGCCTCGGGGCCAAGGTCTCGGCCTACGACGTGCGCTCGGCCTCGGCCGACGAAGTGCAGTCGATGGGCGGCACGTTCATTCACCTCGACCTCGACGCGGCGGCAGATGCTGCGGGCGGCTACGCGAAAGAGCTCGCGGCTGACCGTGCCGACCGCCAGCGCGAGTTGCTCGCGCCGCACGTTGCCGACGCTGACCTCATTGTCACGACGGCAGCCATTCCCGGCCGCCCGGCTCCGCGCCTCGTGACGAAGACGATGGTGCAGGGCATGGCGCCCGGCTCGATCATCGTCGACCTCGCGGCCGAGACCGGCGGCAACGTCGAGGGCGCGGTCGCGGGCGTTGACGTGACCGTGCCGGTCACGGGCGGGCACGTGACGATTGTGGGCATGAAGGATGCCGCGTCAACGATGCCCTTCGACGCCTCCCGCCTGCTCGGCCAAAACATCGCCAACCTCGTCGCGCTCATGACGCGTGACGGGGCGCTCGTTCCCGACTTCGACGACGAGGTCGTCGCGGGCGCGTGCCTCACTCACGACGGGGTGGTGCGGCACGAGCCGACCGCCGCCGCTATCGCCGACCGAAAGGGCGCGAAGTAATGGATGCCATCACGCTGCTCACGTTTTTCGTGCTGGCGGTGTTCGTCGGCTTCGAGGTCGTCTCGAAGGTCTCGAGCACCCTGCACACGCCCCTTATGTCGGGGGCGAACGCCATCCACGGCATCATCCTCGTCGGAGCCGTGATCGTCGCGGGGCAGGCCGAAAGCGTCCCCGTGCTCGTCGTGGCGCTCATCGCGGTGTTGCTCGCGACCGTCAACCTTGTGGGCGGCTTCGTCGTCACCGACCGCATGCTCGAGATGTTCGGCGGCCGACGTGCGCCGGGCGCAGCTGCGGCGAAAGAAGGCGCGAAGTGAACATCCTGAGCCCTGAACTCACCGCGGTTCTGTACCTCGTCGCCGCTGTCTGTTTCATCCTCGCCCTCAAGGGCCTGAGCTCGCCGAAGTCGGCTCGACGCGGCAACCTGATTGGCGCCTTCGGAGCGCTGCTCGCGATGGTCGTCGTGTTTCTGTCGACCGAGCTCGACAACATCCTGCTGATCCTCGGGGTTATTGCACTCGGTACGGCGATCGCTGTGCCGGCCTCGCGCCTCGTCAAGATGACGCAAATGCCGCAGCTCGTCGCGCTCTTCAACGGCGTCGGCGGTGGCGCAGCCGCGCTCGTCGCGATGCTCGAACTCACGCACGTTGACGGACTCGGCAGCCTGATCGCTGTCGCCTTCACGGTGCTCGTCGGCGCGGTGTCGTTCGCGGGCTCGGCCATCACGTTCGCCAAGCTGCAAGAGCTCATGCCCACGCGACCCATCGTGTTCCCGGGCGCCCCTGTCGTGATCTCGCTTGTGGCCCTGGGCTCTCTCGCGAGCGCCGTGTGGCTCGTACTCACGGGCGACCCGCTCGCGGCCTACGTGCTGCTCGCGCTCGGCACGGCGCTCGGCGTGCTCGTCGTGCTTCCGGTCGGTGGCGCCGACGTGCCCATCGTCATCTCGCTGCTCAACGCGTTCACGGGTCTCACCGTGGCCGCCTCGGGTCTCGTGCTCGGCAACACGCTGCTGCTTGTTGCGGGCACCCTGGTGGGAGCATCCGGAACCATTCTCACGCGCGCCATGGCCTCGGCGATGGGACGCAGCGTCGTCGGAATCTTGTTCGGCGCCTTCCGCGGCGGGTCGACCGCTGGTTCGACGGCCATGAGCGACCGCCCGGTGCGCAGCTCGAGCGCCGAAGATGTGGCGATTCTGCTCGGTTACGCCCAGCGCGTCATCGTGGTTCCGGGATACGGACTCGCGGTCGCGCAGGCCCAGCACACCATGGCCGAACTCGCGACGACCCTCGAGGCCAAGGGCATCGAGGTCGTATTCGGCATTCACCCTGTCGCGGGCCGTATGCCCGGCCACATGAACGTATTGCTCGCCGAAGCCAACGTGCCCTACGAGGTGCTCGCCGAGATGGACGAGGTCAACCCGCAGTTCAAGAACTGCGATGTGGCGCTGGTCGTGGGTGCCAACGACGTCGTGAACCCGGCGGCCAAGACGAGCCCCGGCTCGCCCATCTACGGCATGCCGATTCTCGACGTGGCTTCTGCGCGTCAAGTGGTCTTTCTCAAGCGCTCGATGCGCCCGGGCTTTGCGGGCATCGAGAACGACCTGCTGTTCGAGCCGCAGACCACGCTGCTCTTTGGTGACGCAAAAGACTCGCTCACGAAGGTCTTGACGGCCGTCAAGAATTTGTAGAGCTTTTCCCAAGGATTTTCGCGTTTTGCTCTAGTGCCGTGACCCGCTGAACGGCAGTATTGCCGAATGGCAATCAGTGTTCTGGGCGGCTGGCTGATCTCGGTGGGCGCCGTGGTGGTGACGGGCGCGGCGGGTGCGGGCTTGGCCCTCTCTGGCGTGTTCGTCGCGCCGCAGGTGGTCGAACCGGGAACCGGAGGTCTCGTTCAGTCGACCACCGCGCACGCGTGCGCCGACGGCCCCGTCATCGGCGAGCTGTATGCCGGTGACCGCGTGCTGGTCGTTGCCCAGAGCGAGAACACCGAGTGGGTCGGGGTGCGCAACCCGCAAAATCTCACCGAAACAGTGTGGTTGCCGATCGCCTCCATCACTCTTGACGAGGGCGAGGCCGAGGCTGCGGCGGCGGTACCCGTGGGAGGCGACTGCGCCACGGTGACGGTCGTGACCGACGCGCCCACAGCCGATCCGGCTTCGGAGGAGCAGGTCGACGTACCCGCGACTGACACCGTCGCCCCCACGATCTCGAGTGCGAGCTCGCAGCACTCTCAGATGGCGTGCGACGGCCCCCTCTACCCCACGTCATCCGTCATCACGATTGTCGCTGCCGACAACTTCGGAGTGACCGCCGTGACCGCGACGTGGAGCGGCGCCTACGAGGGCCAGGCGAGCGCAACTCGATCGGGCGGCTCGTGGGTCTTTACGTTCGACGCGACCGGCCCGGGAACCAAGGGCATCGTGCAGTTCGTGATCACGGCCGTTGATGCCGCCGGAAACACCAGCTCACCCGCCACGCTCGACGTAGATGTCGACTGCATCGTCTGATGAGAGAGACCCCCGTGATATCTCGCCGTATCTGGATGCCCGTTGTCGCTGGCGTGACCGCGATCGCCGTGGGCGTCGGAGCCTTTGCGATCGCCGCGCCCTTTGCCGCTCCGCGAACCGTCGAGCCCGAGATGCTCGATGCCTGGGTCTTGCCCACGAGCACGGGTCTCACGCCACTCGCCCTTGACCACGAGGGTGATGAGCCGCCACTCGATGAGTTGCTCGCGAGCACCCAGGTGTCGACCGTCGACTACGCGGCACCGGCTGCGGTGCGTGCAGCGATGCTGGAAGCGGCCGCCGAGGTCGAAGCTCTCGAACTCGCCGATCCCGGCGCGCTGCTTTTGTCGCGAGATCTCATTCCGAGCGCGGGGCGCGCAGCGATCTCGGCTGACCCGTGTGCGGCTATTCCGCCCATTGAGGGTGACTGCCCCGACGGCGGCCGCGCGACCGTGCTCGACCTCCCCTTCGGCCCTCCGTTGGCGTTGCGCGCGAACTACAACGCCGATTGCGCTCCGGAGTCGGCGGCGCGGGGCCGTATGGAGTTCCAGGTCTTCTCGACTCGGCCCGTTGACCTCGACATCAGCTATCTCGTCAACGGGGAGCGTCAGTCGGTTGCAGTCTCGACGACGGACGCTGCCGAAGAGGCCTGGCTTGCTGCGGGTGCCGTTGATTTCATCGCCCATTGTGTCGTGCTGACGGGGCTCCCCGTGCCCTGGGAAGACATCACGATCATTACAGCGACGGATCAGACCGGAGGCACGGCCGTTCTTGAGCATCGACTGTTTTGGCGCGACAACAGCCCGGTTCCGCCTTCATGGGTGCGGCCCGTGTCGGATTCTGGGGTGATCATCTCGATCCCGACCCAAGATGTGAGCACGGTGCGTTTCTTGGCATTCGCCGTGCCATTTGGGGAGCCCGCGCTCGCCTGCGACTTCGACGACCTGGAAAGCGCCAACGTTATTCAGCCGATCGACCAGGTGATGCAGACCTTTACGCAGGAGCAACTGCGCGACAGCGGGTACAACGACCGCTACATCGAACGACACCAGGCGGGGTTCCTCGTGCCTGAAGCATCGACGATCACGATCTGCGCAGGCTGGGTCGACGCGCACACGTGGGATGGGAACATTCCCGATCACGTATTCGGCGAAGTGTTGCACAGCCCTGACCTTGCGTATCCGGTGATCACGGTTGTTGACGCCGACCTTGACGACTGGACTCTCGCCAACCCGGTATCGCTCTTCGCGAATTTCGGAGGTGCCTTTGGCGAAGACACCAGCCGGTGGGGCGGCTCACACTGCGGCGGCTGGAGAACTGATGCGTGGGGCGTGAGTTCGAGCCAACAACTGTGTGACGCGACCCAGTTCGCCAGCGACCCCGACTGGCGGTGGAACAACACTTTGGTCATCAGAACACTGCAGGCAGGCGCGCCGATGACCTCTGCGCTCTCGTACGTTCACACCACAAACCCACAAGTCTGTGCGGTGGGCTGCGAGTCAATCGCGCCGAGGTACATCGATGTTCCTCTTCCCGCCCAAGTTGAGTGCCTCGGCAACGGTTGCGCGCCCTATGACCGCAGCTGGGTGCGCCTGCGAATCGACTGGGTCGATGGCCAAGACTCGTGGTTCAGCGACTGGGTGCACGATGACATGCCGCTGCCCGACCTTGAGCGCCCCGTGCTCGACAGGAGCTCTGGCTTCGAATTGGGTCGGCCGGGAGCCGACGGAACCACCGTGCCGGCCACGGTGACGATCGTTGCCGATCGAGACGTCACCGTGGAAGGCCTGCTCTTGGTCTACTTGGCTGGAGGGAATGACGATCGTATTCTCGACGTCGACGTTCCGGTCTTTCGGTCTACCGACTTCTCCCCGCGCCACGTTTTCGACCTGGGGAATCTCTATGCCGGGAGCGTGTATGCGCTCATCGTTACGCTGACCGATCGAGACGGCAACACAAGTATTTACGACGGGAACGGCCTTGATGGCGACGCCACCGGCATTCAGGGCCTGACCTGGCCGGCGGGGCTGGTTTCCGTCGAGCGAACAAAGGTCGACGTGCGCGCAGAGATCTCGGCGCGCCGCTTCGATGGCGGACCGTTCTATTTGCGTGAATACTCCGTGACCATCGGCGAGACAGTGTGGCGAAACTCGCGAGCGGGAAGCTACGAGTGCGCTTTAGGGGTGTATTCAGCTCCCCTTGAATACGACCGTCGCGAGGTATTCGGGCGACTGACGTCAACGGTCGAGGTATACATTGACGCGTTCAGTCCTCCATCTGAGGAGCACGAGGTCGGGGAGTGCCCGCCGAGGGTGAACCTCTACACGGCGTTCGACCGTGGCATTCGAGAGACCGTCGAGGTGCCGATAGAAGACTTGCGGTCGGGTACCACGCTCGTATTCGTGCGGGGCGGGGTTGAATACAGCGTGCGCCTCGAAATAGAGCCCCGGCCGTAGGGGCGGCGCTGGCTAGACCTTGTCGCGCCAGCTGCCCGCGGGGAGGTCGTCTCCCTCGACTATTTCGATCTCGCTCGTGTCGAGGGGCGGCAGCGAAATGGTCTCGGTCGGTGGGGCGATCATCGTCGCCTCGTCGCGCCGGTGTCGCAGCACGGTGTCGATGTACGAGCTGAGCGCCTCGGCGAGCGGAATCGCTCGGCCCTCATCTTGAGACCGGTACCAGCGGTGCTCGAGCAACTGGTGGAACATCTCGGGCGTCTCGAGCTTGCCGCGCAGGTCTTTCGGAATCGCGCGCACGACGGGCTCGAACACGCGCGCGAGCCACTCGTGCGCGACGACCTCTTCGTCTGCTTCCCGATCGGGGTAGTTGGATGCCGCATACGAATCGAGATCGTTGAGCAAGCGGCGGGCCTGGTTCTCTTCGGCATCGATGCCGGTCAGGCGCAGTAGGCGGCGCGTGTGATGGCCCGCATCCACGACTTTGGGGCGAATGCGCACCTCGGTGCTGTTGCCATCTGTCGTGATGGCGAGCTCTTCGATGTCGAAGCCCAGGGTGTTGAGGCGCTCGACGCGCTGGTTGATGCGCCAGCGCTCTGAGCGATCGAACGACTCCCACCCGGTCAGCTCTTTCCACAGTGAGCGGTAGGACTCGATGATGCCGTTGCTCGTTTCGATCGCGTCGACGTTCTCGTCGAGTCGCCCGCCTGCTTCAAGGTCGAGCAGCTCGCCCGCGATGTTGACTCGGGCGATTTCTAGGTCGTTCTCGCGCTGGCCGTTGGAGAGCCCGCCCTCATAGAGCTGGCCCGTCTCGGCGTCGACGAGGTAGGCCGCAAACGCGCCAGCGTCACGGCGAAAGAGCGTGTTCGAGAGCGAGACGTCGCCCCAGAAGAAGCCAATGATGTGCAGGCGCACGAGCAGCAGCGCGAGAGCATCCACGAGTCGCGTCGCCGTTTCAGGACGAAGAGTCTGCGAGTAGAGCGCACGGTACGGCAGGGAGAACCGCAAGTGGCGCGTGACGAGCACAGGCATGAGCTCCTCGCCATCTGCACTCACTCGCCCTGTGATGACCGCGACGGGGTCGACACACGGAATGTCGAGGCGCTGCAGCGTGCGCAGCATGTCGTACTCCCGACGAGCCATCTCTTCGGTTGTCTCTTTCACAGCGACGACGAAGTCGCTCATGTGCACGAACCGAACGAGGTGGCGTGAGATGCCCTTCGGCAGCGACGCAATAGCGTCGTCGGGCCACAACTCGAGTGGTAACTGCCAGGGCAGGTCGAGAAGCGCCGGGTCGGTGACGGCCGAGGTGATCGAGAGCGAGGCGCTCATGCTGCGTGCTCCTGTCGCGGAGTCAGAGAAGGATCTGGGCGAAAGCAACGAGGGCGGGTGCGCTTCGTCAGCACTCCCGCCCTCGCCGGTGGTTGTCATCGCGAACTAGCTCGCGATGCGCTCCTTGTTCAGGCGGAGGCCCGAAGCGGTGTCGAACACGTGAACGTGCTTGGGCTCGGGCGTGATGTAGACCGTGTCGCCGCTGTGCGGGTGCACGCGGCCATCGACGCGAGCCACGATGTCGACGCGCTGGCCGGCGACCGCGGTGTGGCCGTAGAGGTAGCCGTCAGCACCGAGCTCTTCAACGATGTCAACGGTGACCGGCAGGCCCTCGCCCGAGGTCTTGACGATCATGTCTTCGGGGCGAACGCCGACCGTGACGACCTTCTCGCTCGTCGACGAGAGCACCTCGCGAGCGACCGGGGCAATCGTCGAACCGAACGTGACGCCACCATCGGCGACCTCAGCAGGGAAGAGGTTCATGGCGGGCGAGCCGATGAATCCGGCGACGAAGACGTTGTTCGGCGTCTCGTAGAGGTCGCGCGGGGTACCGACCTGCTGCAGCACACCGCCCTTGAGCACCGCGATGCGGTCACCCATCGTCAGGGCTTCGGTCTGGTCGTGCGTGACGTAGACCGTGGTGACGCCCAGTCGACGCTGCAGCGACGCGATCTGCGTACGCGTCTGCACGCGCAACTTGGCGTCGAGGTTTGACAGCGGCTCGTCCATGAGGAACACCTGGGGCTGGCGAACGATCGCGCGACCCATGGCAACGCGCTGACGCTGACCACCCGAGAGGGCCTTCGGCTTGCGGTCGAGGTAGGGCTCAAGGTCGAGAAGGCGTGCGGCCTCGAGCACCCGCGTGGCGCGCTCGTCTTTGTTGATGCCGGCGATCTTGAGCGCGAAGCCCATGTTCTCGGCGACCGTCATGTGCGGGTACAGCGCGTAGTTCTGAAACACCATCGCGATGTCGCGGTCTTTCGGCGGCACGTCGGTGACGTTGCGCTCGCCGATGAAGATGTTGCCGTCGTTGACCTCTTCGAGGCCCGCGAGCATGCGGAGCGACGTGGACTTGCCACAGCCCGAGGGGCCGACAAGAACGAGGAACTCGCCGTCACCAACGGTGAGGTCGAGTGCGTCGACGGCGGGAACCGTCGAGCCCGGGTAGAGCCGGGTGGCCTTATCAAAGGTCACTGTTGCCATGCTGATCTTCTCCTTCACCGGCAGGTACGTGCCGGACGATCCTTCGTGAATGGATATGCCGTAAGGCGTGACGGGCATCATTGGCCGCCGCGATCAGTATGCCACCTTGGTGAACACCGCGCTCAATCGGCCCTCATACTTGGCGCGGGCATAGGGGCGCGTCGTACTATCTGTCGAGGGCGCCGCGAGCGCCCTTCACCGTGTCCCGGGGGAAGACCCGTCCTCCCGTCGAATGAGGTTTCATGAGCGACTACCGATCCGCGCACGCGCGCCCGTCGAAAAACGAGCGACGCGCAGAAGCGCGAGAGAAGGCGCGTCAGTTGCGTCAACAGCACGAGAAGCGAGAGCGTCGCAACAAGATCTTGTTGCAGGGCGGAGTCGCCCTCGCCGCCGTCGCCATCGTTGCCGTCATTGCCCTCGTGTTGGTGAACTCGGTGCGGCCCGCTGGCCCTGGCCCACGCAACATGGCGAGTGACGGAATTCGCATCGGTGAGGGCTTCGTCGCGGTGACCACTCCCGCCCTCGCGGCAGATGCTGACCCCATCGTGTCTGAGGCGAACCCTGCAGGGGTTGTTGACATCCAGATCGTGATCGATTATCTATGCCCCATTTGTGGAGAGTTTGAAGCGACCAACGGCGA
>CALRWH020000051.1:0-16144 GCA_943371805.1 Pseudomonas synxantha
AGCGCGCCACGCCGCCGCCGATGCCTCGGTTCGGGTCGTCACCCGAAGGGCGGCAACGTCGACGTGAGGCTGCCGAAGCCCTCGAGCGATCGCGCCGCCCATCGAGCCCGTACCGACGATCGCGATGGCCGGAAGAGAGTCGCTCATGCCACGAGTGTAGGTTGGTGGCGACCCAGCAACCGAAGGCCAGCGCACGGGGAGGCAGTCATGACCGAGTCCACGATCCGCGATGTGCTCGTCGGCACTGCCGGAGTGCAATCGGTCGGCGCGGTCGAGGTGCGCGAGCTCGCCGACGGGTCTCGACTCGTCACTGCTCGAGTGGGCTTTGCCCCGGCGACCCCCACGGCCGACATCGTGTTCATTCTCGACGTGGCACGCGCGCGCATTCGCGAAGCCGCTCCCGACGTGCTCGACATCGTTCTCGAGCCCGAACTTGCCGCGCCGCGCGATGACGCGAACCCGCCGACCGACGTGTTCGTCATTCGGGGCGCCGACTAGCGCGATTCGCACTCGTCGTCACTACGCTGTGACGCGACACGGTTCTGTGTCGCACCGCCGCACTGTCGTTCTAGGAGAAACTCGTGGACGTTCTGCACTCCGTCATCCTCGTTGGCCACTTCATCGGCCTTGCCGCGATCGTCGGCCCGTTCCTCATGCAGGCCCGCTGGAAGGGGCAGTTCGCCTTTCCTGTCGTGCTGGGAGGCGCCATCACCCAGCTGGTGACCGGGCTCGTTCTCGTGGGCCTCGCCGAAATGGGCGGTGACGACGACGGTGACCTCAATTACGCCAAGATCGGCGTCAAGCTCACGATCGCGGTCGTCATCTTCGTCGTGGCACTGCTCGGGTTCCTCAAGCAACGCAAGACCCCTGGTGGTGGCGGTCGCGAGCTGCTGCCGTTCTTCCACACGGCGGGCGGTCTCGCTCTCGTCAACATCGCGCTCGCCGTCTTCTGGTGATCCGCCGCCGCGGCCCCGTCGAGAGCGCACGATGAGCGCCTCAGGCGGGGCCAAAGCGATCGTCGCGGCGTTGCTCGCCAACACGGGCATCGCGATCACCAAGTTCGTCGCTTTCTTGGTATCGGGCTCGAGCGCGATGCTCGCCGAGAGCGTGCACTCGGTTGCCGACGCGGGCAACCAGTTGCTCTTGCTTCTCGGCGGGCGTCGCGCACGCAAGGCGGCCGATAGTGAACACCCCTTCGGCTATGGGCGCGAGCGCTACATCTATGCGTTCGTCGTTGCGATCATCTTGTTCTCGATCGGCGGCGTGTTTTCGCTCTACGAGGGCGTCAGCAAACTGCAAGATCCGCACCCCCTCGAAAACGCCTGGCTGCCGATCGTGGTGCTGCTCATCGCGATCGGGCTTGAGTCGTACTCTCTGCGCACCGCCGTGCGCGAGTCGAACCACGTGCGCGGTACGCAAGGCTGGATCCAGTTCATTCGTCGCGCGAAAGCACCCGAGCTACCCGTGGTCTTGCTCGAAGACGTCGCGGCCCTGCTGGGGTTGACCTTCGCGCTCTTCGGCGTTGGCCTCACGATTCTCACCGGTGATTCGATGTGGGATGCCGTGGGAACCATCATGATCGGCGTGCTGCTCGTGATCGTCGCGGTGGTGTTGGGGCTCGAGACGAGCAGCCTTCTCGTGGGCGAAGGAGCGTCGGCTGACGACGTGCAGGCTATTCGTGCAGCGCTCGATGGCCACGACGACGTCACGAGTGTCGTGCACATGAAGACCCTCTACCTCGGGCCCGATGAGCTTCTCGTGGGCGCCAAAGTGAGCTTCGAGCCGAACACCCCGATCGAGCGCGTGGTCGTCATCATCGATGAGCTCGAAGTGGCCGTGCGCGCGGCCGTACCGATCGCGCGCGTCATCTACATCGAGCCCGGGCTCGAGCGGGTGACCGCGCGGGCGTAGGGGCTACCGAAGCTCGCTAAAGAATTCGGCGAGCAAAGATGCGCACTCGGCTTCGTCGACGCCGCCGACGACCTCAGTCACCCGGTGGGGCAGGCGCCGCTCACGCAGCAGGTCGACAACACTGCCCGCCGCTCCGGCTTTGGGGTCCCAGGCGCCAAAGACCACGCGGTCGATGCGGGCCGCGAGGATGGCACCCGCGCAGAGCACGCAGGGTTCGAGGGTGACGACGAGCGAGCATCCGCTCAGCTGCCAGTCGCCCGTGGCCACGGCGGCTTCTCTCACGGCGACGACTTCGGCGTGGGCCGTGGGGTCGTGGTGTTTCTCGCGCTCATTGCGCCCCCGGCCGATGATGCGGCCGCTCGCGTCGATCACAACGGCGCCCACGGGCACATCGCCCGAGCTGAGGGCCTCCCGCGCTTCGGCAAGCGCGGCGCGCATGGCCGCACGATCGCCGTCCGACACCGTGGTCATGCCCCGCCCTTCCGTTAGATTGAGCCTATGCGAGTACACGTTGCCGACCACCCCCTGATCACCCACAAGCTCACCGTGCTGCGTGATCAAGACACGCCCTCGGCAACGTTTCGGGCCTTGACCGAAGAGCTCGTCACCCTTCTGGCGTACGAGGCCACCCGGCACGTGCGCACCCACCCCGTGACGATCACGACTCCGGTCGCTTCAACGACAGGTTTGGCGATCAGCGAACCCCGCCCGCTCATCGTGCCGATCTTGCGCGCGGGTCTTGGCATGCTCGAGGGCATGGTCAAGCTCGTGCCGAGCGCCGAAGTGGGGTTCTTGGGCATGGTGCGTGACCACGACACGCTCGAGCCGAGCGTCTACGCCGAGCGTTTGCCCGACGAACTCGAGGGCCGCCAGTGCTTCGTGCTCGACCCCATGCTCGCCACGGGAGGCTCACTGCTCGCGGCGATCGAGTTTCTCTTCGCGCGCGGCGCCGACGACGTCACGGCCGTGTGCATCCTGGGAGCGCCGGAAGGTCTGGAGATGATCGAGAAGGCCACGGCAGGGCGCGACGTCACGATCGTGCTGGGCGCTCTCGACGAGAAACTCAACGAAAAGGGTTACATCGTGCCGGGCCTCGGAGACGCGGGCGACCGACTGTACGGCACGGTCGGCTAGATCCCTCAACTTGACGCTCTGCGTCGCCCTCGGGGATACTTGCCCCCATGACCGTCACCGCGAACCTCCTGACCGCCCCCGAGGCTGTGGAGACCGCTGGCATGATGATGCCGGCGAGCGCTGACGTGTGCTGTCGAATGTGCGCCTAGATGGCCACCCGCCCGTCCGAGTCGTGCTGACCGGCCGATCCATCGTTTGACGATGTCTGATCGCACCGAGCACACGCACTCCGCGTCGGGGCCGGATGCTCCGGCTCCCGACGCCCGCACTCTCGACACACAGCTTCCGAACGGCGCCACCCGCGCGGCCTCACCGGCCGAGGGTGACGAGCCGTTCGACTCCGCAGAAAGCGTCTCCACGATGTCTCTCGCCACTCTCTCCACGCGCACCGCCTCTTCCCCCTCGCCCGCGACCTCTACGCCACAACCTGCCGCTCCGGTCGCGCCCGCCCCGCGCCTTCGCGCCGTGCCTGAAGGCACCGAAGCGCGAGGCTTTGTGCTCTACGTCGGCCTCGACGAAGCCAAGGCAGCGGCAGCGGGTATCGATCTCGGCCGGCTCGTCGTCGAGCTCAAGAAACTCACCGTCGACCTCGCCCCCGGCGCCGAAACGCACGCGGCCGTTGCCCTCGCGCCCGCGGGCGCCGGCGGCCGCGACGTCGATGTCGTGCGGCTCGCCCTGCAAGACCCTTCGGCACTCGCGCGGTACCGTCGCGACGACACACCACCTGCCGAGCCCAAGGTTGAGGGCGTCGTCATCGACATCTCCCGCAAGCGCGTTTTGCTCGACGGAGACACGGCGGCGCTCACCTACAAAGAGTTTGAGCTGCTGCAATACCTCGTGCTGCGCGAGGGGCGCACGATCGAGCGCGCCGAGCTCATTGCGTCACTGTGGGCCGACGGCGCTGAGGGTGACGACGACGTGCCGAATGAGCGCACGATTGACGTGCACGTTCGCCGCCTCCGCGCCAAGCTCGGAGGCTACGAAGACATCGTGCGCACCGTGCGTGGCTCGGGCTATCGATTCGATCGGCACGCCGATGTCTCGATCCGCTACGCCTCGACGCCGAGCCCCGACTTCTTCTAGGCTGCGGCACGGAATTCGGGATGCCCGCGCGTAGTGCCCCGCAGACCCCGCCCGCCGCCGTCGCTACGGCGTCGCGCGAACGTTGACTGTGCCGCGGCTCGTCAGCTCGAGAGGGATCGGAGCACCAATGACTCCCTCGAAGGGTCGGGTAGCCGTGACGTTGCGAAAGCCCATCATGACGGGGCCGTCGGGCGTCTCGACCACGCGACCCGCGTAGATGCCGTCAACGTTCATCGGCTCGGCCCGGTCAAGCGCGAACGGCCCCAGGGCTGAATCTGCGGGAGCGCTGTAGTACCCCGTGCGACGCTCAACCGTGTCGAGGCTGATATCGGTCTCGAGGCAGGAGAAGAACAGCACGGGAGTCTCACCGAAGGTGTGAACCTGCAGAACTTCGAGCTGTAAGAAGCCGGTCTTGATCGCGAGCGGTTCTTCGACGACCCACGTGAGCAGGTCATCAGACGTCGCATGCCCAATGCACCCATGGCCGAAGAGATCGGTGGCCGTCACGAGCATGTGCCAACGCCCGTCGGTGTGCCGGAACACCCACGGGTCGCGAAAGGCCTCGACGCCGTCGCGATCGAAGGTGGAATACCACCGCGGGTCGGCGATGGCGACCGGGTCGGGCGACACGCGCGTCCACGTAACGAGGTCGTGCGAGATGGCATGGCCGACACGTTGGCGTGCACCACGCGTGGTGGCGTCGATGCCCGTGTAGAACATCCGCCAGACATCGCCGTCTTTCACGACACTGCCCGTCCAAATGGCCTGGTCGTCGAATCGGCCCGGCTCGCCGGGCACGAGTGCATCGGGCAGGTGCCGCCACTCGCGAAGGTCTGTCGACACCGCGTGTGCGGCGACGGCACTCCAGTGACGCTGGTCGGGGTCGCCCAACGAGCGCGGGGCGGCCAAGAAGAAGGCGTGGTAATCGTCGCCGTCTTTCGTGTACCACGAGTCCCAAATCCAGCGCTGGGGGTCGTCAATCACGATGTGACACCTTTCGTGTGGGGTTGTCGGCGATAGTCTCAAAGCACACACGCGAGGCCGCCCTGGCCTCAAGCGAGACGGAGAACACACCATGGCGACCATCGGTCAGATCGCCGCCGAACTCGGCCTGTCGAAATCGACGGTCTCGCGGGCCCTGCGGGGCATTCCCAGCATCTCGCAAGAGACCATCGCACTCGTGCAAGAAGCCGCGGCGCGCCTGCAATATGTGCCGTCGGTCGCGGCCGCTGGGCTTTCGACGGGCCGCAACCATGCGATCGGCGTCATTGTGCCCTCGCTCAACCGCTGGTTCTATAGCTCGGTCGTGAGCGGAATCGACCGAACGCTCGCCGAGCTTGGCTATGACGTCGTGCTGTTCGATCTCGATCGCAGTCAAGCCGCCGGCACTCGTCTGTTTGCACGCTCGTTGCTGCGACGCCGCGTTGACGCGGTCATCGTCGTGGCGACGGTGTTCACTCCCGACGAGCTCGCTGAGCTCGCTCTTCTCGACATGCCGATGATCTCGGTAGGGCCGCCCGTGAGCGGCATCCGAAACATCGGTGTCGACGACGCGGCCGTGATGACGGCGGCCACCAAACACCTCGTCGACCTGGGGCACCGTTCGCTTGGCCTGGTCGGTGGGTACGACCCCGAGAGCCTCACCGTCATCGGCGCCTCGGAGCGCGAGCACGCATTCACCCGCACGGCGTCGGGCGCCGGCGCCGTTGTCGAACCGACCTGGATGCTCTCGGGCGGTTACCGAAGCGGCGTCGCCAAGCAAGTGGTGCTGCAGCTCTATCAAGGTTCGACGTGGCCCACGGGCCTGGTGTGCGCTTCGGACGAGATGGCCATCGGTGCCATGTTCGCGGTACAGCAAGCCGGCTTGTCGGTTCCGCACGACGTATCGATCATTGGCATCGACGGCCATGAATACTCGGCCGACTACGACTTGACGACCTGTTCTCAAGACGTTCAAGAGCAGGGGGCAGCTGCAGCGCGGCAAGTGGTTGCCGAAGTCGAGGGCGCTCCGGCTCCCGAGGCATTTGAGCCCGCGGAGTTTTCGCTCGTCGTGCGCGGTTCGACGTCGCCGCCGCGGCACGGTCGATAGGGCCGACCCGGCCACGGCGTTGCTCATGCTCTAGGAACGAAACCAGATCGTTGATTCGGCCGGCACGACGTCGCCCGCGATCGGGGCACTCGCGAGAATGACCTCCGTGACCGGAACAACAACAGAATCCGCGCCGAAGTTCGTGAGGCTGTTCCAGCCGTTATCGCGGCGGAACCACAGCACGTCTCGTGAGTGGTCAAGCCACGTGAGCGCTTCGCTCGTCTGCAGCTCGCGCCGCGCGTGAAGGGCCTGGCGGTACAGCTCGAGCGTTGATCCGGCCTCGCCCCGCTGACGATCGACAGCGAAGTCGGCAAACCAACCGGGCATGGGCAAGTGCGCAGTGCCGGTCGTGAAGCCGTAGCCCGGCGCAGCTGACGTCCACGGCAGAGGCACTCGGCATCCGTCGCGACCCTTACGGGCACCGGCATCGCGCAACCAGATGGGGTCTTGAAGGGACTCGATCGGCAGATCGGCAACCTCGAACAGGCCGAGTTCTTCACCCTGATAGAGATAGACCGAACCGGGAAGGGCGAGAAGGAGCATGGCGGCGGCTCGAGCGCGCCGGGTTCCTTGTTCGCGATCGACGTCGGGTTCGGTGCCATGAGTGAGCAACCAGGTATCGAGGTGAGTCTCGGAGGGCAACCCAAAGCGACTGGCGTGACGCACGATGTCGTGGTTAGAGAGCGTCCAGGTCGACGACGAGCCCGTCGAGTGGGCGAGTTCAAGGCTTCGAGCGATCGTCGATCGAAACTCGTCCGCACGCCACGGTGTGCCGAGCAAGTCGAAGTTGAAGGCCTGCCCGAGCGTGTCGGTACGCGCGTAGTTCACGCGGCGTTCTACGGGCACCGTGGCTTCGGCAACCGCTACGCGAGGCGGGTCGTATTCGTTGAACACCGTGCGCCACGAGCGGTAGACCTCGTAGACGTCATCGCGATCGAAGAGCGGGTGCGAACCATCGATTGGGTAGTCCGACATAATGCCGATCGTCGGCACGGGCTTGTAGGGCTCGCTCATGTCTTTCTTCAGGGCATGAGCGACGTCGATGCGGAAGCCGTCAACGCCACGATCGGACCAGAACCTCAGAGTGCGAATGAAGTCGGCTTCGACCTCGGGGTTGTCCCAGTTGAAGTCGGGCTGCTCCGGCGCAAAGAGGTGCAGGTACCACTGCCCCGGCGTTCCGTCGGGGTTGGTCGTCCGCGTCCACGCCGACGGACCAAAGTGGCTCGGCCAGTCATTCGGAGGCAGTTCGCCGTGCTCACCGCGTCCGTCACGAAAGTGGTAACGATCCCGCTCAGGTGAACCCTCGGGCGACGCGAGCGCCGCCTGAAACCACTCGTGCCGGTTCGAACTGTGGTTCGGAACGATGTCGACGAAGATCTTGATGCCCGCCGCGTGCAGCGACGCCACCATGTGATCGAAGTCATCCAGTGATCCGAGTCGCGGGTCGACATCGCGATAGTCGTCGACGTCATACCCGCCATCGGCCAGGGCCGACGGGTAGAACGGACTCAACCACACCGCATCGACACCGAGATCACGGAGGTACGGCACGCGCGAGATGATTCCGCGCACGTCGCCGAGACCGTCACCATCCGAGTCCGCGAACGATCTCGGATAGATCTGGTAAACGACGGCCTGCCGCCACCACTCTGCGTTGTCGTGCTCGTCTGTGTTGTCAGTCGAACTCACTTCACCGCTCCCGCGGAGATGCCCGCGATGATTTGGCGCTGCATGACGAAGTAGAAGATGACGATCGGGAGGATCGAAATCACGAGGCCCGCCATCGCCAAACCGTAGTCCGACGTGTAGTTGCCATAGAAGACGAACGTCCGTAGCGGGATGGTCTTCTGCTCGTTGTCGAGCAAGACCACGGAGGGCAACAGGAAGTCGTTCCAAATCCACAGGGCATTGATGATGGCAACGGTCGCCGTCACCGGGCCGAGCATCGGGAAGATAATGCTGCGGAAGGTACGCAACGGTGATGCTCCGTCGATACCCGCTGCTTCATCAAGCTCGTACGGAATGTTGGTGATGAAGCCGTGGTAGAGGAACGTCGAGAGCGCCACACCAAAGCCGACGTAGAAGAAGGCGATGGTGAGCTGGTTGCCCGGCAGGCCGAGCCCGCGTTCGCCGAACAGGCCGACGAACGGGATCATGAGCGCCTGGAACGGAACGATCATCGACGCGACCAAGACCAAGAAGGTCACCGACGAGAACTTCGTTCTCGAACGCGCCAAGTAGTAGGCGAGCATCGACGAGGTGATGATGATGGCGCCCACGCTCAACACCGTGATGATGAGCGAGTTGCCAAGAGCCTGCCAGTAGTCCATGCGGTCAATGGCCTCAGCGAAGTTGTCCCAGCGCCACTCGGTGGGCCAGGCGAGGGGCTCGTTGCGAACCTCACGCTTGTCTTTCACCGAGTTGAGCAACACCATCACGAACGGGAAGGCATAGAGAACAGCGAGCACGCTCGCGAAAATGAAGAAGAAGATATTGATGCGGCGTGCGCGCTTCATCGCTGGACCTCATAACGCTTAGAGATGGCGACCTGGGCGAGCGCCGCAATCGCAATGACAACGAACATCAACACGGCTTGCGTTTGCCCAGAGGCGAAGTTGCCGAAGCTGAATGCTTCACGGAAGACCTGCAGCGAGATCAGCTCGGTCGTGCCGTAGGGGTTTCCTCCCGTGAGCGAGAGGTTGAGGTCGTAGGCCATGAAGGCGTTCCGCATCGTGAGGAAGAGCGAGATCGTGAACGCCTGCGCCATGAGCGGCATCTTGATCAAGAAGAGTCGTTGCACAGCGTTCGTGCCATCGATGAGAGAGGCTTCGAGGGCCTCTTGCTCGATGCTCATGAGTGCCGTGATGTAGATGATCATCATGTAGCCCGACATCTGCCAGACGGTGACGATGACCATCGCCCAGAATGCCGTCGTGGTGTCGAGCAACCAGTTCTCGGAGAACACGGGGATGCCCGTGGCTTCGGCGAGAACGGGGAAGGCTTGTCCAAACAAGAACTGCCAGATCAGGCCGAGGATGACCCCACCGATGAGGTTCGGGAGGAAGAAGGCGGTGCGCAGGCCGTTGACCCCGCGCAGCGGCATCGTGACGAGCAACGCGAGGACGAAGCCAACCAGGTTGACGAGAACAAGCGACGCCGCGACGTAGGCGAGGGTCAACCCCATCGACTGCCAGAAGTCGTCGTTCTGGAACGCCGCGATGTAGTTGTCGAACCCGACGAACTTGGTGATGTCAAAGCCGTTCCAGTCGGTGAAGGTGAAATACACCCCTCGCCCGAACGGTACGACCAGCACCAGGATGAAGATCGACAGCGGTAGCAGTGCGAAGACCGCGAATCGCTGGATCTCTTGCCTACGAGTTCTCATGTGATTGTCCAAACCTCATTGTCTGACGGGCCCTGTTCCATAACGGGTTGCCCGGGGCAAGCGCCCCGGGCAACCCGGTTAGTGGTGACGGCGGTATCAGTCTGCGACTGATTGCGCCGTTGTGCTACTCAGCCCAGGCGGCCTCGAGCTCGGCCGCGAAGGTTGCGCGGTCGCTCACGCCGTCGTAGTACTTCTGAGCGGCGGCGCCGTACGCCTCCTGCAGGCCAGCCGGGTAAGCGCTGTTGACCCACTGCAGCGTCTTGCCCGCAGCGATGTAGTCAGCGATCTTCTGGGCCATGAAGGTGGTCGGCGACACGGTGAAGCCGTCGTAGACCGGAATGAAGTTCATTCCACCGTCTTCGACCGGACCCGACCAGTACGCCTGGCCTTCAGGGGTGGTGATGAACCACGTGAGGACGGCGATGGCCGCTTCCTGCTGCTCGGCCGAAGCCTGCTCAGCGTCGATCATGGCGTAGAACGGAACGCCGACCGAGATCGAGTCGTTGCCGTAGGTGCCGGCCTCGTCGCTGATCGGAACAGGCATCACGCCGAACTCGCCGTCAGGCGTGGCGGTGAGGAGGTTCGGCTCGGCCCAGTTGCCCATGAACCAGAAGCCAGTGTCACCAACGGCGAGGTTCTCGACACCGAGGTCGTAGTCGGTGTCAGCGATGCTCGCGGTGTCGATGGTGTTGGCCTTGAGCAGGTCGAACGTGTCGAGCCAGTTCTCGAACACGGGGTCCGAGAGCAGGTCCTTCTCGCCAGCCTTGAGCTCGTCGAGAATCGCGAGGCGACCTTCAACCGTGTCAGCGGCGTTGGCGTGGTAGATGTTGGTGAAGTGGGCACCAAGCGACCACCACAGTCCCGAGAAGTGCACGGGCGAAACGCCCGAGTCGGAGATTGCGCCGAACGCGTCCGCCAGTTCGCTGCGGGTCGTGATCGAGTCAACGTCGACACCAGCGGCGTCGAGAACGGCCTTGTTGTAGAGCAGACCGAAGGCCTCAGCCGTGATCGGGATGCCGGCAACCTTGCCATCGATCGTCGCGACGTCGAGCGTGCCAGGAGCGGCAAGCTCGGCGAGCGGCTGGCCCGACCAGTCGAGCACGCGGGGAGCCATGTCGGGGATCTCCTGCAGCGCGGTCATGATGGTGGGCGCCTTGCCGGCCTCGTAGAGGGGCGTGACGGTCTGGAGGAAGGGCACGTCTTGCGGCGACTCGAGGATCTCGACGGCGACACAGTCGGTGTTCGTCGCGTTGTACTCGTCGATAGCGGCCTTGAACTGGTCCTGGATCTCAACCTTGATGGTTCCGAGCCAGGTGATCTCCGTCACTTCGGCACAGTCGCTGCCATCGGTGCCCGTACCGGCGGCACAGCCGGTGAAGAGCAGGGTTGCAGCAACCGCGATACCCGCGGCCGAAGCAACCTTTCGGCGAATAACTGCCATAGTCATTTTCCTTTCATGGGCAGGAGCGTGTGCTCCCGGTGCTGGGGTCAAGCAATGGAGACGTTAGACCCAGTGCAACCGGTTGCGCTAGCACCCTTTTGGTCACAATTGCGTCACGAGCCCCATTGTTGGCGTCTCCTGATGACTCGCCGGGAGCTGGCTCAGCGGGGTGGGCGGGGGGCAGTGCGCTCTTCCGGCTCGCCTGCATGCCTCCTGACCAGGGTTTTTCGTTGACGACGTCGTCGACGTTGACAGAGTCGGGAATCGCTGAAAAATAACGGATTGATAACTAGACACTGTTACCTTTCCGTTATAGATTGAACTCGCGTCGATCGTTTGCTGTGGCGAAAGATGCGGAATGTGATTGCAGGAAACTCTTGGTGCAAGGGAAGAGGGCCGGTCGCCCGCCTCGGCGACCGGCCCTTCGCATGCTCCGGCGCAGTGCCGCCGTCGCGCATGAGCCGTCTCCCACTCATGCTCACGCATAGAGTTGTTGCATGACAGAGAAGGCCGCTGCGATCGCCGCCTGGGAGTCGCTGTTTCGCGCCCAGGTCTCGATACTGAGGCAGTTGACCGCAGAGTTTCCGACGAGTGAGATCTCGTTCACTGAGTACGACGTGCTGTTCAACCTTTCGAAAGCGCCTGACCGGCGGTTGCGCATCCGTGACCTCATCCCACACTTGCTCTTGAGTCAGCCCAGCGTCAGTCGACTGATCGACCGCCTTGCGGCGCGTGGCTTCGTTGACAAACTGCCCGACGCAACCGATGCGCGTGGCACGATTGTCGCCCTGCGCCCCGAGGGCTACGAACTGTTCAAGCGCGTCGCGGTTAGCCACGCCGACGCTATTGCGCGGCGGGTTGGCTCGAGACTCGACGCCGATGAACTGCGCCAGCTCACCGAACTGTGCCTGCGGTTGCGCGACTAAGGTGGGCCGAAAGCACCCTCACTCGCGACTCAGCAGGCGCGGCTAGCCTCGCACCATGGCATCCTCCCCCACCCTCGTCTGGTTGCGTGACGACCTGCGAGTCGCCGACAACCCGGCGCTCGTGGCCGCGGTCGAACGAGGAGCGCCCGTCGTGGTGGTGTACCTGCTCGATGAGCAGTCGCCCGGGGCGCGTCCGCTCGGGGGGGCGAGCCGATGGTGGTTGCACTACAGCCTCACGTCGCTCGGTCGCACGCTCGAGGCGATGGGCGCGACGCTGACGCTGCGGCGCGGCGCAGCATCCGTCGTCATCCCTAGCCTCGTGGCCGAGATCGGGGCTGGGGCCGTTTACTGGAGTCGTCGCTACGGAGCGCTGCGTGAGGTGGATGCCGCTCTCAAGTCGCTTCTGCGCGCCGACGGCCTCGAGGTCATGAGCTTCGGTGCATCGTTGCTGTTCGAGCCGTGGGCGATCACGACGGGAGCGGGCGACCCCTACCGCGTCTTCACGCCTTTCTGGCGGGCGTGCCGTGCCGCCGGCGAACCCCGATCTCCGCTGGAGGCACCGTCGTCGGTGAACGGGGTCGCGGTCGACAGTGACGAACTCGACTCGTGGGACTTGTTGCCCACGCGTCCGGATTGGGCCGCGGGACTTCGTGCGGCTTGGACGCCGGGAGAACAGGGCGCACACGATCGCCTCGAGCACTTTGTGGATAACGGCCTCGCGCTGTACCACCGCCGCGACGAGCCGAGCATCGACGCCACAAGCCGCCTGAGCCCTTACTTGCGATTCGGGGAGATCAGCCCCCACCAGGTGTGGGCTCGAGTGCACCACGAACTCGAGCCTGAGGCGGCAGCGAATCGTGCGAAGTTTCTCAGCGAGATCGGCTGGCGCGAGTTCTCGTACAGCATTCTGTTTCACCTTCCGCAGCTCGCGACCGTCAATGTGCGCCGTGACTTCGATGCCTTTCCGTGGCACGCTCCCGACCCCGCAGCTCTTGCGGCGTGGCAGCAGGGTCGCACGGGCATCCCGATCGTCGATGCCGGCATGCGCCAATTGTGGACGAGCGGATGGATGCACAATCGCGTGCGCATGATCGTGGCCTCGATGCTCACCAAGAACATGCTCATCGACTGGCGCGTGGGTGAAGCGTGGTTCTGGGACACGCTCGTGGACGCCGATGAGGCAAGCAATGCGGCGAGCTGGCAATGGGTGGCGGGGTCGGGGGCGGATGCCGCACCCTACTTTCGCGTCTTCAATCCTGTGCTGCAGGCCGAACGGTTCGACCCCGACCGCGCGTACATTCAGCAGTGGGTGCCCGAGGTCGATGGCCCGGAGTATCCGGCGCCGATCGTCGACCTCGCCGAATCTCGGCTTGCCGCCCTCGCCGCCTACGAGGCAGTCAAGGCGGCAAAGGCTGCGGCGCGCTGACGCGACCGTGGCGCCAAGATGAGAACCCTCTCATCGAATCCTCCTGGTGGTCTCATTCAGCAGCAGCAGTCTGTAGTCATCACCGAGCACGGATGCGAACCCGCACCGGCTCCCTCAGCTCGAAAGGATTCACCATGGACGCAAAGAACTGGATCGCCATCGGCGCCGCCTCGGCCCTCGGACTCGGCGTCATGGCCGCGGGAGCCGTCTCAACCGCGAGCGCCCTGCCGCTCGTCGCCGGCGTGACCAACCTCGAGGTTCCCGGCATCACGGTCACCGACGACTCGAAGGGTTCGGCGAGCGAGATCGACTTCTCGGTCACGACCAACAGCGTCGTCGGCCCCGACGACGCCGCGAGCCCGAACCCCACCTCGAGCGCGAGCCCCGACGACAGCGCCAGCCCGAACCCCACCTCGAGCTCGAGCCCCGACTCGTCGCCGTCGCCTGTCACCCCGCCGTCACCCGTGAGCCCCGCGTCGCCCGCCTCGGTCGACAGCCCCGACGACTTGGATGACGACTCGGAGGACTAAGCCTCATCACGACGACACGCGCCCCGCTCAGCACCTCGAGCGGGGCGCGTTTCGTCGTGGGCGCGTGTGTGCGATGCTCGCACTCGTGCACTCGCGCCCGACCGTCAACCCCGTGCTGCTGGCCGTCATCGCGATCGTCTCGGTGCAGTTCGGCAATGCGCTGGCCGGGTCACTGTTCACGGTTGTCGGGCCGCTCGGGGCCGCAGCGCTTCGACTCGCGCTCGCAGCGGTCATTCTGCTCACCGTCATCCGACCGCTTGTGCGCAGCTGGGATCGACGCACCTGGCTCGGCGTCGGGATGCTTGGTCTCGGCCTCGCCGGAATGAACGCGCTGATCTACCTGGCGATCGACAGCATCCCGATCGGCGTCGCCGTGACGATCGAGTTGCTTGGTCCGCTCGCCGTCGCCGTGGCCGGCACTCGTCGGTGGCGTGATCTCGCGTGGGTAGCGCTTGCGGCGCTCGGCGTTGCTCTGCTCGGACTCGACCTCGACGGCTCGGGAGGGCTCGCTATATCGGGCCTCCTAGCCGCGGGGGGCGCTGCCGCCTTCTGGGCCCTCTACATCGTCGCGTCAGCGCGGCTCGGGCCACGAGCGCGTGGTGTGGATGCTCTCGCCATGGCCATGCTCGTCGCGGCGATCATCGTGGTTCCAGTGGGAGCGGTGCCCGCCACCCAGGCCGTGATCGGTGCCCCTCTCGTGCTCCTCGCGTTTGTGGGTATTGCTGTTGTGACGTCGGCGCTGCCCTATGCCCTCGAGTTCGTGGCGCTCAAGACCATGCCGACACGCGTTTTCGGGGTGCTCTCGAGCCTGGGGCCGGCCGTGGCCGCCTTCGCAGGTCTCGTCGTGCTGGGGCAGTCGCTGGAGCCCTTGCAGCTCGTCGCGATCGCCGCTGTCGTGACGGCCTGTATCGGTGCCGTGAGCAGCGGTCGCACACCTCCGTCGCTTGACGATGTCGGCGTTAAGCCACCGCAACCGGGCGACCGCCCGGTTGCGTGACGGCGATTCCTGCCGCTCGCACGCCCGCGTGCGCCGCGGCCACGAGGTCGTCGCCCTTGAGCAGGGCCGCGACAAGCCCGGCCGTGAATGCATCGCCCGCGCCCGTCGGATCAACAGCGGCGCGCGCATCAACCGTCACCTCGACCGACTGCTCTTCGCGCCGAGCCACGAGAACCGACGATGACCCTCCGGTGATGACCACGGCGGGGCAATACGCGACGAGGGCTGCAGCGACGGCCTCGCGTTCGTGCTCGCCTGAGAGCAAGCGTCCTTCGTCGAGATTGGGGAGCAAGATGTCGATGCCCTCGAGTGCCTCACGAAAGCTCTCGACACCGTAGTCAGCGATGAATCCTGTCGACCCCGGATCGAACGTGACGAGCACTCCAGCAGCCCGCGCTCGGGCAACGAGGGCGTGCAAGTCGTCACGCGTGAACGCGTCGAACAAGCTGTAGCCGGTGAGGTGCAGTACTCCCGCGTGCGTGAGCAGGGCATCCGTCACCGCATTGACAGACAGGGTCGCGTTCGCTCCGCGGTCGGTCAGCATCGTGCGCGTCTCGCCATCAACGACGATGACGATCGTGCCGGTCGGTAGCGTCGCGTCTTCAGTGAGGTGAGGGGTAACCCCGGATGCTCGCAACGCGCGTGCGTGCCGATCAGAGTCGCCCACCCCCACGCGACCCACGAGGTCGACGCTCGCGCCCAGCCAGCCGAGCCAGGCTGCCGTGTTGCACGCAGACCCCCCGGGGTGCCGCGTGATGCTCGCCGCTGTATCGGTGTCGGTGCGAATCGGGCCACGCGGCACCACGATGATGTCGTCGATGACATCACCGACAACGACAGCGCGGCGCATGCTCACGCGCGATGGCCGCTCGGCACCGTCCACATCAGCCGCGCGTCGACCATGCTGACGCGATGCGGCCGGCAACACGAACGTTGTTGCGCGCGAGGTCGAGGTTGACCTCAAGGCTGCGGCCGTCGCTGAGCTCAACGATGCGACCGAGCAAGAACGGGGTCACAGCCTTGCCGCGGATGCCCTGCGCGGCCGCCTCGGCAAAAGCAGTCTCGAGTACCCGATCATGTTCGTCCCGATCCCAGGCTTGCTCGGCGGGGATGGGATTCGCGACCACGATGCCTTGCGTGTGACCGAGCGCGTCGTGTGCGGCCATGATGTCGGCGATTTGCTCGGGGCTCTCGACGGCCCAGTCGAGTGTGTAGTCGCTCT
>CALRWH020000052.1:0-16119 GCA_943371805.1 Pseudomonas synxantha
GATCGTGCAAGAGCGCTACGAACGACTCACGGCCCTGCAAGATGCCATCAGCGGCGCCGAGAACCACGCGCAGGTGGGCCGCGAAGTACACGTGCTCATGTCGTCGACCGAAGGCAAGAAAAACGCGGAAACGGCGCGCATCTCGGGCCGTGCCGAAGACGGACGCTTGGTGCATCTTGCCGTGCCTCCCGGCAGCGAGACGCCGCGTCCCGGAGACGTCGTCACGACGACGATCACCGAGGCGGCGACGTTCCACTTGATCGCCGACCACGATGAGCCGCTGCGCATCCGCCGCACCCGCGCGGGCGACGCCTGGGATCGCGCTGAGGCCGAAAGCTGTGGCGTGCCAGCTCCCGCGTCGACCACGGGTGCCCCGCGTGCCGTCTCGCTCGGACTCCCGGGCCTGCGCATCAGCACAGCCGACGGCACCTCTCGCTCGTGACCCGCGGCCGGCGCCCGTGATTATCGCGCTCGTCGGGGCAACCGGCACCGGAAAGTCGTCGCTCTCGCTCGACCTCGCCGAATCCTGGCGCGAGCGTGGCCAGGCGGTCGAGATCGTCAACGCAGACGCCATGCAGCTGTATCGGGGCATGGATATCGGAACCGCCAAACTTCCGGTAGCCGACCGCCGAGGTATCGCCCACCACCTCATCGATGTACTCGATGTCGTCGATGAGGCGAGCGTTGCCCGATTTCAGGCGGATGCTCGCGCAGCGATCACGAGCATCCAGTCGCGCGGCGCCGTGCCGCTGCTGGTGGGCGGTTCAGGGCTGTATGTGGCGTCGGTGCTCACCGACTTCCAGTTTCCGGGTACAGATCCCGATCGCCGCGCGCACTGGGAAGGTGAGTTGGCGCGGCTCGGGCCCGCTGCACTGCACGCCGAACTCGAACACCGCGACCCCATCGCGGCCGCCGCTATCGGGCCGCACAACGGCCGCCGCATCGTGCGGGCGCTCGAAGTGGGCGAGATCACGGGGGAGCCCTTCAGCGCCGGCCTCGCGGCGCGAGTGAGGCCCTGGCAGCCCTATCGGCAGTTCGCCCTTGCCCTCGACCGCGAGGCGCTCGTCGATCGACTCAACGAACGAGTTGTGGCGATGTGGTCGAACGGCCTCCTCGACGAGGTTCGAGGGCTTGTGCCCCTCGGTCTTGAGCGCGGCGTCACGGCGAGCAGGGCGATCGGGTACGCGCAAGCGATCGCGCAACTGCGCGGTGACATCGACGAGGCAGAGGCAATCGCGCAAACCCAGTCTCTGACCCGCCGCTACGCGCGCCGCCAAGTCAGTTGGTTTCGACGCGATGATTCGGTCGAGTGGCTCGACGCTCGAGCCGATGATCTGGTCGCGCAGATCGATCGCCTTCTCGACCATGCTGCCCCGGTTAGCATGAGCGAGTGACGACGCTGCGTTTCACCAAGGGCCACGGCACCGGCAACGACTTTGTGCTCTTCAGCGACCCCGAAGGTGCGCTCGCGCTGTCGCCTGCTCAGCGCGCGGCGATCGCCGACCGACGGTTCGGTGTGGGGGCCGATGGGGTGATTCGGGCGGTGCGTTCGCAGAGCATCCGTGAGGGTCAGAAGCTCCTGGAGGAGGTGCCCGAGGCTGAATGGTTCATGGACTACACGAACGCCGACGGCAGCGTCTCGGAGATGTGCGGCAACGGAATCCGGGTCTTCGCGCGGTACCTCATCGACCAGAACCTCGTTGAGCTGGCGCCGGGGCACTCGATCGCGATTGCGACACGGGCGGGCGTTATTGACGTGCATCGACTGGCCGACGGATTCGCCGCCGATCTCGGACGATGGCGTCTTGACGGCGGCGAGCCCCTCGTACGCGCGCAGGCTTTGCCGGTCGCTCGCCCCGGTCTGGGGATCAACGTGGGCAACCCGCACGTCGTTGTCGCACTCGCGAGTGACGACGAGCTCGACGCCCTCGACCTCAGCGTCGCTCCTGCCCTTGACCCCGTTGCGCCCGCGGGAGCCAACGTGGAGTTCGTTGTTCCGGCTGACCCTCTCGTGGTCGACGGCACGGGCCGCATTCGCATGCGCGTGCACGAACGAGGAAGCGGCGAGACGCTCTCGTGCGGAACCGGTGCGGTGGCCGCCGCACTCGCCGTGCGCTACTGGGCGGGGGAGTCGGCGCCGAGCGAGTGGCGCGTCAGCGTGCCGGGCGGCGTGCTCGGGGTGCGCATGTTCGCCGCCGAAGATGGCGAGCACGTGGCGCTATCGGGCCCTGCTGAGCTCGTCTTCCACGGCGAACTCTCGGTGTAAGGCAGCACTCAGTTCGAGCGCGGGCTCACGGTCGTGATCGGGCCCGTCATTCCCGAGCGGTTGCGCACGCGAAGAACGCGGAATCCCTTGTGGGTTGCGGCTCGCGAGACGCTCAAGCGACCGGCGAAGCGATCGTCCATCCACCGATGAAGGGAATCACTTCCGAGGTTGCGCGAGACCACCAACCAGGCGTCGGCGCCCTCGCGCAGGCGCGGAAGCCAGCGGTCGAGCATCCCGTGCAATTCGTTCTTGCCCACTCTGATGGGCGGGTTCGACCAGATGGCCATGAACTGCACGTCGTCGGGCACCGCATCGGGAGTGACCGCTCGCACGTTGTCGAGCCCGAGCGCCTCGGCGTTGCGCCGCGTGAGCTCGAGAGCGCGTTCATTGACGTCGACCGCCCACACGGTTGCATGCGGTGACTCAAGCGCGAGCGTCAGGGCGATCGGCCCCCATCCGCACCCGAGGTCGAGAAGATCACCACTGGGCGGGGGGTCGGCGACGTGGGTCAAGAGAACGTGTGTGCCGACGTCGAGGCCACCAGGACTAAAGACGCCTCCGGCAGTCTCAACCTCGAGTGATCGGCCCGCGAGAGTGACAGTGAGGGGCTTGGCGACGAACTCGCCGCTCGGCTGAGCAGAGAAGTAGTGGTCGGCAGCCATGCGCAGAATCTACCGAAGTCGGGCGGAGTACAGTGAACGGCATATGGCCGACCACGAGACCTCTGATTCGTTCGACGACAATAACGCCCCGGTAAGCGCCGATGCGGGGGCGGATGCTGTGGCGCGCGTACTGGCCAACGCCGAGTCGCGCGCCCGCTCGGTCTCGTTGCACGGGGCGGCTGCGCTGCAAGACGATGCGAGCTATTCGTTCGACCGCGACGGTGACCAGTCAGAGCGTGAGGACCGCGCCGCGCTGCGGCGCGTCCGCGGTCTCTCGACCGAACTCGAAGACGTCACCGAGGTCGAGTACCGCCAGCTGCGGCTCGAGAACGTCGTGCTGATCGGCATCTATCAGCAGGGGTCGCTCGACGACGCCGAGAACTCCTTGCGAGAGCTTGCCGCCTTAGCGGAGACGGCCGGAGCCGCGGTGCTTGATGGTCTGTTGCAGCGGCGCCCGCATCCTGACCCCAGCACGTTCCTCGGTAAGGGAAAGGCCGCTGAGCTCGCACTCATCGTGGCAGAGCTCGGGGCCGACACCGTGATCGCTGATACTGAGCTCGCCCCGAGCCAACGTCGTGCGCTCGAAGACGTCGTCAAGGTCAAGGTCATCGACCGCACCGCCGTCATTCTCGACATCTTCAGCCAGCATGCCAAGAGCCGCGAGGGCAAGGCGCAAGTCGAACTCGCGCAGCTGGAGTACTTGCTTCCACGGCTTCGCGGGTGGGGCGAGTCGATGTCACGTCAGGCCGGTGGCCAGGTCGGTGCCGGCGGCGCGGGTATGGGTAGCCGCGGCCCAGGTGAGACCAAGATCGAACTCGACCGTCGTCGTATCAACACGCGCATGGCGAAGTTGCGAAAGCAGATCAAGGGCTTTGCTCCTGCGCGCGCGGCGAAGCGCGCCAACCGTGATCGCTACGCGGTTCCGAGCGTGGCCATTGCGGGCTACACCAACGCCGGCAAGTCGAGTTTGCTCAACCGCATCACGCGTGCGGGCGTGCTCGTCGAGAACGCACTGTTTGCCACTCTTGACCCCACGGTGCGCAAGTCGACGACCCCCGACGGTCGCCCCTACACGATCGCCGACACTGTCGGTTTCGTGCGCAATCTGCCACACCAACTCGTCGAGGCGTTCCGCTCGACGCTAGAAGAAGTCGCTGAGTCAGACGTCATTCTGCACGTCGTTGATGGCGCGCACCCTGACCCTGCCGCTCAGCTCGCCACCGTGAGAGACGTCATTGGCGAGGTCGGCGCGCGCGAGCTTCCTGAACTTGTCGCGGTCAACAAGAGCGACTTGCTCGACGACGACGCTCGATTGCTCGTGCGGGGCCTCGTGCCCGATGCCGTCTTCGTCTCGGCCAAAACGGGCGAGGGAATCGACGAGCTGCAACAGCGCATCGCCGAGATGCTGCCGAACCCCGAGGTTGAGCTCACGGTCGTGATTCCCTACGACCGCGGTGATCTCGTCTCGCTCTTGCACGACCGAGGGCGGATCGTCGAGACCTCCTACGACGAGGCGGGAACCCGCGTGCACGCGTTCGCCACCCCGGAGATCGCTACCCTCGTCGAACAGTTCGCGGTGGCGAAGGCGACGTAGGGTCGCCGCCACAGCGACCGGGCGATCGGGCGGGGCGCTGCGACCGCTCTAGATCGAGCGAAGCACCGCGACGACTTTGCCGAGCACAGTAGCGTGGTCGCCCAAGATCGGCTCATACGCCGAGTTCTGGGGCAACAGCCACGTGTGGCCGTCGCGCTGCTTGAACACTTTGACAGTGGCTTCGTTGTCGAGCATGGCGGCCACGATCTCGCCGTTTTCGGCCGTGTTCTGTTGGCGCACGACAACCCAGTCACCGTCGCAAATGGCGGCGTCGATCATCGAGTCGCCGACAACCGTGAGCATGAACAGCTCGCCCTTGCCAACGAGTTGACGGGGCAGGGGCACGACCTCTTCGACCATTTGGTCAGCCGTGATCGGGATGCCGGCGGCAATGCGACCGACAAGAGGAACCATGGCGGCGTCACCCACCGAAGGACCAGGTAGCGCGTCAGAGTCGACGGAATGCGAGGGGTCGGGTTCGAGATCAATGAGCACCTCGAGAGCGCGCGGCCGGTTGGGGTCGCGGCGCAAGTAGCCGCTCAACTCGAGCTGGCCGAGCTGGTGCGAGACGCTCGAGAGTGAGGCAAGCCCTACCGCCTCAGCGATCTCCCGCATGCTCGGCGGATACCCGCGGCGCGCGACCGAAGCCTGGATGACACCCAGAATCTCGCGCTGCTTATCGCTCAGGGTGGTGCGCCGGCGGGTGCCCGCGACGGATTCTGGGGTGACGTCGTTCTCGTCGTCGACCATGTCGGCTCCGCTCGTGTCAGTCGTGCTCATCATCCGGGTCCAGCACGCAAGGCGCTGTGCGTCGGATGTCGGTGGTCGGGTGTGAACTTTCTCCGAACCCTCGAAACTCTATCCAGCAAACCGCGCCAGATCAAACATGTGTTCGAGTGTGTCGCGGTTCGAACAAGAAAAAGTTCACGGGGGCTTGAATGTATGTTCGATCGAATGTATGTTCGGAACACAGGTTCGCATCGGGTTCTCCCGGCCGAGGGCACGATGCATCCCCGGTGGCGGCGGTGCTTTATCGCTTCGTTCCACCGGGGACCTGTGCCAATCGAAACAGCACCGCACGAAGCACCGCACGTCGAAACAGAGAGGTCACCTCATGAGCACTATCGCCTACGGTTCCGCGATCACCGTGACTCCTGTGTCGTATGCCTCGGCTCCCACCGTTCGCACTCGTCTTCGTCTGACCCGACGGGGCCGCGCGGTCATCGCCGCTCTCGTGTCGCTGCCGCTCGTCATCGCCCTGGCGATGATGGCCCTCAACGGCGGGGGAGCAACCGCATCGGCGGGCGACGCCGTCGTGGCGACCGTGACGGTCGAAGCCGGCGAGTCGCTGTGGTCGGTCGCCGCTGCGGTTGCACCCGAGGCGTCGACGGCTGACGTCGTTGCTGACCTCATTGCGGTCAACGAGCTCTCGAGCGCTGAGCTTCTTCCCGGGCAAGTTCTCGTCATTCCCGCCCGCTACGCCGACTGAGCCACCCGCTCCGCGCCGGGTAGCCGCACACCGCGAACTCACCTCGAGCGCGGTCACGACAGGCCCGAGCGTGCAGGACCACGCGACTACGATGATCGAGTGACAAGCCTCGACGACCTGCCGATTCGCGACGATCTTCGGGGCAAGAGCCCCTACGGTGCTCCGCAGAAGCCCGTGCGCATTGCCCTCAACGTCAACGAAAACACGCATCCGGTGCCGGCCGAGGTCATTGCGCACGTCGCGGCCGCTGTCGAGCGCGAGTTACACGGTGTCAATCGCTACCCCGATCGTGAGTTCACTCTGCTACGCGAGCACCTCGCGGGGTATCTCACGGCCGCGGCTACTGACCGTGGTTCTGCGAGCCCGGCAATCGCTCCCGAGCAGATCTGGGCAGCTAACGGGTCCAACGAGGTCATCCAGCACATCCTGCAAGCTTTTGGGGGCCCCGGGCGCAGCGTGTTGGGCTTCCCGCCGACCTACTCGATGCACTCGATCATCGCTGCGGGCACCGGCACAGAGTGGATCGCGGCAGAACGCGATGACGACTTCGCGCTGAGCCCCGAGACTGCCGTTGCGGCAGTGAACCGCGTCGATCCCGACGTCGTCTTCTTGTGTGCGCCCAATAACCCCACCGGAACGCCCCTCGGCCTCGACACCATCGCGGCGGTCTACGAAGCGAGCCGCGGCATCGTCATGGTCGACGAGGCCTACGCCGAATTCATGCCCCCCGGCCAAGCCGACGCGTTGAGCCTCTTGCCGGGCCGCGAGCGACTCGTCGTGTCACGCACGATGAGCAAGGCCTTCGCGTTCGCGGGCGCTCGACTCGGTTATCTCGCGGCTGATCCGGCAGTGATCGATGCCCTCCGTCTTGTTCGCCTTCCGTACCACCTGTCTGCACTCACTCAAGCGGCAGCGGTGGCGGCCCTCGAACATGCCCCCACGATGCTGCGCACGGTCGGAGCGATTCGCGAGCAGCGCGATCGACTGCTGGTCGAGCTCGCCCGATTGGGGTTTGGCCCGCATGACAGTTGGGCCAACTTCGTGCTTTTCGGGGGTGTTTCGAACCCTCAGCGCACCTTCGAGCAATTGCTCGAGCACGACATTCTCATTCGCGACGTGGGGCTCGCGAACCACCTGCGGGTGACAGCGGGCACCCCGGCAGAGACCACAGAGTTCCTTGAGGTGCTCGCTAGACTGGATCGGTGAGTAACCCCCGCATTGCCGAACTTCGGCGTGAGACCAGCGAGTCATCGATCGAGCTGCGCCTCGACCTCGACGGTTCAGGCCGTTCGTCGATCTCGACCTCCGTGCCGTTCTTCGATCACATGCTGACGGCGTTCGCCAAGCACGCGCTCGTCGATCTCGACGTGACAGCCACGGGCGATACCCACATCGATGTGCACCACACCGTCGAAGACACGGGAATCGTGCTGGGCACGGCGATCGCTCAAGCGCTCGGTGACAAGGCGGGCATTGCGCGATTCGGTGATGCCCTTGTTCCCCTTGACGAGGCCCTCGCGCAAGCGGTTGTCGACGTGAGCGGCCGCCCTTATCTCGTTCACACGGGCGAGCCTGCCGGCTTTGAGCACCACCTGATTGGTGGGCACTTTACGGGCTCGATGGTGCGCCATGTCTTTGAAGCCATCACGATGCACGCGGGCCTCACGGTGCACCTGACCGTTCTTGGTGGCCGCGACCCCCACCACATTGCCGAAGCAGAGTTCAAGGCCTTCGCGCGCGCATTCCGCGCCGCCGTGCAACCCGACCCGCGCGTGCAGGGTGTGCCCTCGACGAAGGGCGCCCTCTGAGCGTGAAGGCTCCCCTCGTGGTCGTGCTCGACTACGGCTCGGGCAATGTGCACTCGGCGGCGAAGGCCGTCGAGGCTGCCGGCGCGCGCGTCGAACTCACGGCTGATCGCGATCGTGTGATGGTCGCGGATGGCCTGCTGGTACCCGGCGTCGGTGCCTTCAGCGCGGTCATGGATGCCCTGCGCTCGGTGCGCGGCGACGAACTCATCGATCGTCGGCTCGCGGGCGGCCGGCCGGTGCTCGGCATCTGCGTCGGTCAGCAGGTCATGTTCGAGCGTGGAGACGAGCGCGGTGTCGTCACCGAGGGGCTCGGTCAGTGGCCCGGCACGGTGTCTGCTCTCTCGGCTCCGACGGTTCCCCACATGGGCTGGAACACGGTCGACGCGCCGGAGGGATCACGGCTCTTCGATGGCCTGCACGATGAGCGCTTCTACTTCGTGCACTCGTACGCGGCACACGAGTGGAGCCTCGACCCGCACCCGGCCATCCCGACACCGCTCGTCACGTGGGCAGAGCACGGGGAGCGCTTCATTGCGGCCGTCGAAAACGGCCCCTTGACGGCAACGCAGTTTCACCCCGAAAAGTCGGGGCAGGCGGGCTTGCGCCTGCTGAGCAATTGGCTTCACGGCCTCTAAACACGCGCTGAGAGCCCGTGGTCGGCGCGCAGGATACGATTGCGTGTTTGGCCGCGCCGACGCGTGCGTCGACCCCCTGACCACCATAGAAAGCCAGTGATGAGCGAGTTCTCGACTATTCCCGCCCTGACCCTTCTTCCGGCGGTCGACGTCGCCGGAGGCAAGGCGGTGCGCCTGACGCAAGGCGAGGCGGGGTCAGAGACGAGCTACGGTGACCCGATCGATGCCGCCCACGAGTGGGCCGACCAAGGTGCCGAGTGGATCCACCTCGTCGACCTTGACGCCGCGTTTGGCCGGGGAAGCAATCGCTCGATCATCAAGAAGGTCGTCAAGACCACCCCCAAGAACGTCAACATTGAGCTCTCGGGGGGCATCCGTGACGATGCCACGCTCGAGGCGGCGCTCGCGACGGGAGCCAAGCGCATCAACCTCGGCACCGCAGCGCTCGAGAACCCCGAGTGGGCCGCGCACGTCATTGCCGAATACGGCGAGGCGATTGCTGTGGGCCTCGACGTGCGCGGCACGACTCTTGCTGCCCGGGGCTGGACAGAAGACGGCGGAGACCTCTGGGCCGTGCTCGAGCGGCTCGAGTCAGCGGGGTGTGCGCGCTATGTCGTGACCGATGTCACGAAAGACGGCACGCTCAAGGGCCCCAACCTCGACCTGCTGCGCTCGGTCATGGAGCGCACGCACCGCCCCGTCATCGCCTCGGGTGGCGTGGCAAGCCTCGACGACATCGCCGCACTTCGCGAACTTGTTCCCCTGGGTCTCGAGGGCGCGATCGTCGGCAAGGCGCTCTACGCGGGCGCCTTCACGCTTCCTGAAGCTCTGGATGTCGCAGGAAACTGATTCGGCAGGCCAGCCCTGGCAGGGCCGGCACTTCGAGCCCAACCCGAGCGCGGCCGATGACGGCTCGGCCCCCGAGGCGTACCTCGCGGCGGTCGCTCGCCTACGCGCGGGCGCGGGCACGCTCGCGGAGCTCGTCGACGTCGTGCGCACCTGTCGGTTTCTCATTCCGCTCGTCGCCGTGGCGGGTGAAACGGGCCTGACCGACGACGGCCACGTGGTCGACAAGACCCAAGAGCTCTCGATCATCACGGTCGCTGGCCCCGATGGTCGGGCCGTGCTGCCCGTCTTCTCCTCGGTCGACGCGATGCGTCGGTGGCGACCGGATGCTCGCCCCGTGCCCGCCGATGCGGTGCGCGTCGCGCTTGCCGCTGCCTCAGAGCACACCGACCGGGTGGTGATCGACGCGCGCTCTCCCGAGACGCTCGCGGTGCTGCCGCGCCCCGCGGTGTGGGCGATCGCGCAAGGTGTGCCGTGGGTGCCGGCGGTGGATGATGCCGCAGTGTTGGAGGCGGTCGCGCGACCGGCGGCACAGCATCCCGAAATCTGGGCTGTCACGCTTGTCGCGGGTGACCCGATGGGTCGCGGGGAGTCGGCGGAAGTCGTCGTGCGCCTCGGTGTCGAGCCGGAGGTTCCCCCCGCGCGTGTGCGCGAGATCATCGCCGAGCTCAGCGCGCAGTGGGCTCTCGATGCAACGGTGACCGAGCGAATCGATTCACTGTCGGTGCAGCCGCTCGTGGCGCCACGCCCGCCCGAGGACTAGGTGACGGGGCCCGTGAGCTTTTCGCCGGGGCCCTGACCGGGCGCGTCGGGGAACGGGGAGGCTTCGCGAAAGGCGAGTTGCACCGAGCGAAGCCCATCGCGCAGCACGCGAGCGTGGTGGTCGCCCAATTCGGGGGCAGACGCCGTGATGAGGCCCGCGAGTGCGGTGATGAGCTTGCGCGCTTCGGCGAGGTCGATCTCGTCGTCTCCGTGCTCCGAGAGCCCGCACTTCACGGCGGCGGCGCTCAGCAAATGCACCGCGACCGTGTTGATGATTTCGACCGCCGGTACCTCGGCGATGTCGCGCGAGGGCTCGGTGTCGGTGGGGTTCTCGCTCATGAGACCTTTCACCTGCTATCGTTATGCGGGCTCCGGGGCCAGATCCCCGGTACGAAAGTGGAGAATTCTCCCACCCGCGCTTGACCGACTACTAGGTTACCGGGTCGAATCACCCCGTTCGACGGCTGAAAAGCCGCGCGAAGTCTGTGGGTGGTGCTGGCCATGCGCCAGGGATGCAGTTCTTCTCTTTCGATGGAATCACCACTGATCCACTCGGATCACGACAGAGGAGAATCGCATCAGCGAACCGAGAACGAACGACCGTATCCGCGTCCCCGAGGTCCGTCTTGTGGGCCCCGCTGGTGAGCAGGTCGGAGTTGTCAAGATCGAGGTTGCCCTGCGCTTGGCGCAGGAGGCCGACCTCGATCTCGTCGAGGTCGCCCCCAACTCGAAGCCGCCCGTGGTCAAGATCATGGACTACGGCAAGTTCAAGTACGAGGCGGCGCAGAAGGCCAAAGAGGCCCGCCGCAACCAGGCCAACACCATCCTCAAAGAGGTGCGCTTTCGCCTGAAGATCGACAAGCACGATTACGAGACCAAGCGCAAGCGCGCCGAAGGCTTCTTGCAGGCGGGCGACAAGGTCAAGGCCATGATTCTGTTCCGTGGCCGCGAGCAGTCGCGCCCCGAGCAGGGCGTGCGTTTGCTGCAGCGATTTGCTGAAGATGTGGCCGAGTACGGCACCGTTGAGTCGAGCCCCATGATCGACGGTCGCAACATGGTCATGATCATTGGCCCGCTGCGCAACAAGGCTGACGCCAAGGCCGAGCAAATGGCGCAGCGCGCCGCGTCGAAGGCTGCTCGCAAGGTCGCTGACGCCGCACCGCAGGGTGACGCGCCCGCGAGCAAGCCTGTTGCCGTGAAGCCCGCAGTCGAGAAGCCGGCAGTCGAGAAGCCGGCAGTCGAGAAGCCGGCCGCAGCGAAGCCTGCCGCTGCAAAGCCTGTCGCTGAGACTCCCGCTGCTGAGGCGCCGGAGGCCAAGCCCGCCGTCGTAAAGCCTGCCGCGGCCAAGGCTCCGGCGGCCAAGCCGGCAGCTGAGAAGCCGGCAGCTGAGAAGCCTGCTGCTGCGAAGCCTGCGGCCGAGAAGGCCGAGAAGCCCGCCGCCGCCAAGCCCGCCGCCAAGCCCGCTGCCGCGAAGCCCGCTGCAGCGCCCAAGCCCTCCGCGTCGGCCTAAGCCGCGACGCGCCCCAACCTAAGAGAAACGAGGAAGCAATGCCCAAGCAGAAGACGCACTCCGGTGCCAAGAAGCGCTTCAAGCTCACCGGCTCCGGCAAGGTCATGAAGCAGGGTGCAGGCATGCGCCACAACCTGGAGAAGAAGTCCAGCGAGACCACTCGTCGCCTCAACCGCGAGGTCGTGCTTGCTCCGCAAGACGCGAAGACGATCAAGAAGCTCATCGGCAAGAAGTAAGACCCGAGAAACGATCTAAAGGACTACAGAAATGGCAAGAGTCAAGCGGGCCGTCAACACCCACAAGAAGCGTCGGGTCATCCTCGAGCGGGCCGAGGGCTACCGCGGCCAGCGGTCGCGCCTCTACCGCAAGGCGAAGGAGCAGGTCACCCACTCCCTCGTCTACGCATACCGCGACCGTCGCGCGAAGAAGGGCGAGTTCCGTCGCCTCTGGATTCAGCGCATCAACGCCGCGGCGCGTGCCAACGGCATGACGTACAACCGCCTCATCCAGGGTCTCGGCATTGCCGGGGTCGAGGTTGACCGTCGCATGCTCGCCGAGCTGGCCGTCAACGAGCCGGCTGCCTTCACGGCCCTCGTGAAGGTCGCGAAAGAAGCCCTTCCCGCCGACACCTCGGCGCCCAAGGCTGACGCGGCGTAGGTCGTTTCATCACCGTCTGAACGCGGCGAGCCCTTCGGGGCGCGCCGCGTTCTGACGTTCACCCGGCGTTAAACCCCGCCTCGATACCATGGGGTCCGTGATCGATAACCCGCGCTCGCCTCGTGTGCGAGCCGCGGCAAAGCTCGCCAAGAAGAATCAGCGCACCGAAACGGGCCTGTTCTTGATTGAGGGCCCGCAAGCGGTCGCCGAGGCCTTGCACTACCGCCCCGACCTCGTCATCGAGGTGTTTGCGACGGCAAACGCCCTCGATCGGCACCCCGCTCTTGCACAGGCTGCCTCCACGGCGCAGGTGCGCGTCGAGACCGTGACGGATGCTGTGCTCGACGTCATCGCCGACACCGTCACTCCGCAAGGGGTGATTGCCGTGTGTCGGCAGTTCGCCCTGACTCTCGACGAGGTCATCGCGCGAGGCCCGCGGCTCGTGGCCGTGCTCGAAGAGGTTCGCGACCCGGGCAACGCGGGCACGATCATCCGTGTCGCTGACGCGGCGGGCGCCGACGCTGTCGTCCTGACGGGCACGAGCGTCGACGTCTTCAACCCCAAAGTCGTGCGGGCCACCACGGGCTCGCTCTTTCACGTGCCGGTCGTCGTGGGGGTGCCTCTCGCGACAGCGCTCGAGCGATTGCGCGGCGCGGGCGCGCGCATCCTTGCCGCTGATATCTCGGGCGATGACTTGTTGGCCGTTCGTTCTGACGGAGAACTCGATGGCCCCACCGCGTGGCTGTTCGGAAACGAGGCCCGCGGGCTCACCGCCGAGCAACTGGCGATGGCCGACCGCGCGGTGATCGTTCCGATCTACGGCCAGGCAGAGTCGCTCAACCTGGCCACCGCGGCGGCCGTGTGTCTCTATGAGAGCGCCTTCGCTCAGCGGGCAAGTGGCACGACTAGCCAGCACTAAACTCAGTTCTCGTGCCAGCCAGCCCCGAGATCACTGAAGCCGCCGTCGAGAGTGCCGTTGACGCGGCGCTCACGTCGCTCGCGGCCGCCTCCGACACCGCAGCGCTCAAGGCCGCCAAGTCGGCCCACGCCGGCGAGGCGTCACCGCTTGCCGCCCTCAACGCGCTCTTGCGCGATGTTCCTGCCGACCAGAAGGCAGCGCTCGGCAAGCTCGTCGGTCAGGCGCGCGCGCGCGTTGGCCAGGCTGTCGCATCGCGCGAAGCCGAACTCGTCGCGGCAGAAGAGGCCCAGTTGCTTGCCGCGGAGGCGATCGACGTCACCGCCATTGCGCCCCTTCGGCTCACGGGCGCCCGGCATCCCCTCACCACACTCATGGAGCAAATGAGCGACATCTTCATCGCCATGGGGTGGGAGGTGGCCGAAGGCCCCGAGCTCGAAAACGAGTGGTTCAACTTCGATGCCCTCAACATGGATGCCGACCACCCTGCTCGCGGAACGCAAGACACGTTCTTCATCGAGCCCGAAGATCGCCACTTGCTCTTGCGCACGCAAACAAGCCCCGTGCAGGTGCGATCGCTACTCGACCGCGGTGTGCCGCTGTACGTCGTCTCGCCCGGGCGCGTCTTTCGCAAAGACGAGCTCGACGCGACGCACACACCGGTGTTCCACCAGCTCGAAGGCATTGCCATCGACAAGGGTCTGACGATGGCGCACTTGCGTGGCACGCTCGAGCACCTCGCGCGCGCCGTCATCGGCGAGGGTGCGCGCATTCGCTTGCGCCCTAACTACTTTCCGTTCACCGAGCCGAGCGCCGAGCTCGATGTGTGGCACCCGACCTTCAAAGACGGGCCGCGCTGGATCGAGTGGGGCGGATGCGGCATGGTCAACCCCAATGTGCTGCGCGCCGCCGGCATCGATCCCGAGGTCTACCAAGGCTTCGCGTTCGGCATGGGCATCGAGCGCACGCTCATGTTCCGCAACGGTGTGAGTGACATGCGCGACATGGTCGAGGGCGATGTGCGCTTCTCGCAGCAGTTCGGAATGGTGGTCTGATGCGCGTTCCTCTCTCGTGGCTTCGCGAGTATGTCGACCTGCCCGCAACGGGCGACGCGATGGCGGATGCCGAAGCGCTGCACGCGGCTCTCGTCAAGGTCGGTCTCGAAGAAGAGGCGATCCACGGTGTCGCCCTTACGGGTCCGATCGTCGTGGGCCAAGTACTCGAGTTTGTCGAAGAGCCGCAGGCCAACGGCAAGACCATTCGCTGGTGTCAGGTGCTCACGGCGCCCGGTGAGACGCGCGGCATCGTCTGTGGCGCCCGCAACTTCGAGGTCGGCGACAAGGTTGTCGTGACGCTGCCCGGTGCTGTGTTGCCCGGCCCCTTCGCGATCGCTGCGCGCAAGACCTATGGTCACGTCTCTGACGGCATGATCGCGAGCGCTCGCGAACTGGGTCTCGGCGACGAGCACGATGGCATTCTTCGACTCACGACGCTCGGCCTCGACCCCGAGGTCGGCACCGACGCCATCGCCTTGCTCGGTCTCGACGACCTCGCTGTCGAGGTCAACGTCACTCCCGATCGCGGCTATGCCCTCTCGATTCGCGGCATCGCGCGCGAATACGCGCACTCGACTGGTTCGGCGTTCCGTGATCCGGCGGCTCTCGCGGTGGCCCCGCGCGGCACGGGCTTCTCGGTGGTCCTTGACGACCGAGCTCCCATTCGCGGTCGACGCGGCTGCGACGCTTTTGTGACGCGCGTCGTGCGCGGCATCGACCAGACCCGTACGACGCCCGCGTGGATGGTCTCGCGACTCGAGCTCTCGGGCATCCGTTCGATCTCGCTCGTCGTCGACATCACGAACTACGTCATGCTCGAGCTCGGTCAGCCGATCCACGCTTACGACCTCGCCGCGCTCAGTGGCGGCATCACCGTGCGCCGCGCGACGGTCGGCGAGACGCTGGAGACGCTCGATGGTCAATCGCGCACGCTTGACCCCGAAGACCTGCTCATCACCGACGAATCGGGCCCCATCGGTCTCGCGGGTGTCATGGGGGGAGCAAGCACCGAAATCAGCGAGACTACGATCGACGTGCTCGTTGAGGCGGCCCACTTCGATCCCGTCTCGATCGCCCGCACCGCGCGCCGACACAAGCTTCCGAGCGAGGCGTCGCGCCGATTCGCGCGCGGAGTTGACCCGCTTGTGGCTGAGCCCGCAGCGCAGCGCGTCGTTGACTTGCTTGTCGAGCTTGCCGGGGGCACGGCCGACTCGCTCGGCTCGTGCCTCATCGATGCGGCGAATCCCTCGCCGATTCACTTGGCCGAAGGCTTCGTCGACGCCCTCATTGGCGTGGACTTCTCGCTCGATGAGATCACCGACTCGTTGACGGACATCGGATGCACGCTCGACGTTGAGGCCAATGGCTGGCAGGTCACGCCGCCGAGCTGGCGGCCCGACCTCGTCGACGCCCCGTCACTCGCCGAAGAGGTCGCTCGAATCGTGGGCTACGAGCGCATTCCGGCCGTGCTGCCGGTCGCGCCCCCCGGCCGCGGCTTGACGCGCTCGCAGCGCGTGCGACGGGCCACGGCCAACGCTCTTGCCGCCGCGGGTCTCACCGAAGTGCTCGCGTACCCGTTCGTGTCACTCGCCGACGTTGCCCTCACCGACGGCGATGCCGCGAGCGTTGCCCTGGCAAACCCGTTCGATAGCGACACGGGTCGGTTGCGCCGCAGCCTGATTCCCGGTCTCACGCGCATCGCGCACCGCAACATCGCGCGCGGGCTCACCGACCTTGCGCTCTTCGAAGTGGGGGCGGTGTACCTGCCGGAGGGCACGGCGAGCTACGGCGTCGCGGAGGTGCCGACGGCCGCCGAGAAGCCGCAGAGCTCGGTGCTCAGCGAACTCGAGAACAGCATCCCGCCACAGCCCTGGTACCTCGCCGCGCTGTTTGTCGGAGACCGTCGTTCGCGCGGCATC
>CALRWH020000053.1:0-15452 GCA_943371805.1 Pseudomonas synxantha
CGTGGCCGCCGTCGCGGGTGCCGTGCTGCGCGTCGAAACCGGAAGCCACCCCGCCCTGCACCCGGGCCGCACGGCGGCACTGTTCATCGGTGACACACCGGTCGGCGTCGCGGGCGAACTGCTGCCGGCCGTTGCCGTCGAGCGTGACCTGCCGCGGCGCGTCGGCGTTCTCGAACTCGATCTCGACGCCGTGATTGCTCTGGGGTCAAGTGAGGTCGAGGCGGGCACGATCGCGGCCTTCCCCGCGGCAACGCAAGACCTGTCGGTCGTGGTTGCCGAGTCGGTGCCGGCGGGCGCAGTGCGCGCTGCGGTGGTTGAGGGCGCGGGCGCTCTGCTCGAGTCAGCCGTGCTCGTTGACGACTATCGCGGCGCGGGCCTTGAGCCCGGCACGAAGTCGATCACGCTCGCGTTGCGCTTTCGGGCGGCCGACCGCACCCTCACCGCGGCCGAAGCGACCGAGGCCAAACTTGCGGGTCTCGCCGTAGCGAGCGAGCGGCACGGCGCGACGCTACGCGCCTAACGACGCCTCACACACAACAAACGGCGGGGCCGAGCTCGAGCTCGGCCCCGCCGTTGTGCGTGCGCAGAACCTACTTGCGACCGCCACCCAGCAGCCCGCCGAGGGCGCCCGAGATGAGGTCTTGGCCCTGCGGGCTCGAGATGAGCCCACCGAGCAGGTCGCCGAGCGGGTTGTCGCTCGCCGCGGGCTTCTTGGCGGCTTCGGGCTCGGGCTTGCTCGAGCCACCCATGAACTGGTTGGCCACGTAGGCGAGCACGATCGGGGCGATGATCGGCAGCACCTGCGCCACGATCGCACCAATGTCGATGCCACCCTTGGCCTCGGCCTTCGACGCGGCCGCGAGGGCTACGTCGTTCTTCTTGGCGCCGAACACGTTGGCCACGATCTTCTCGCCGTCGGCCTCGTCGATGTCGGAGAGCTTGCGCGGGTTCTTGCCCTTGTGCTTTCCGAGTGCCTTCTCGAGCGACTGGGCGCCGCTCTCGTCTTTCGCGTTGGCGGCGAGGCCGCCCACGATCGCCGGCACGGCAACAGCGACGGCAGCGCGGGCGATGCTCTCGTCGACGCCGAGTTTCTCGGCGATGTCGCCGATCGGGATGAGGTTGATGAGTCCGCTGAGGTCGTCCATGACTGCTCCTTCTATGCCGAGTTCGGGCGGCGCGTTCCTTCGCGTCGAACGCCCATCGTATTCTCTGCAAGAGTTAACGTCATGACCTATTCCGTTGCGGTCGCCGGGGCGAGCGGCTACGCCGGCGGTGAGGTGCTGCGCCTGATGGCGAGCCACCCCGAGCTCGAGGTGCGCACGGTCACGGCGCACAGTAATGCGGGGCAATCGCTCATTGACGTCCACCCGCACCTCACCTCGCTCGCGCACCTGACGTTCGTCGAGACCACGGCAGAGCGCCTTGCTGGTCATGACGTGGTGATTCTTGCCCTGCCGCACGGTACCTCGGGCGCCATCGCCGCCGAGCTGCCCGCCGACACGATCGTGCTCGATTGCGGTGCTGACCACCGACTCACGAGCGAGTCGTCCTGGGCGCGCTTCTATGGTGGGGAGTACCACGGGGCGTGGGCCTACGGGTTGCCCGAGTTGATCCACGCTGACGGCACTCGCCAGCGCGAGAAGCTCGTGGGGGCGACGCGCATTGCCGTACCTGGGTGCAATGTGACCGCCGTGACGCTGGGCCTCGCGCCGGGCATCCGCACCGGCGTTATTGACGCGCACGATCTCACTGCGGTGCTCGCCGTGGGCCCCAGCGGTGCGGGCCGCACATTGCGCGCCGACCTGCTCGCGAGTGAGTTGCTGGGCTCGGCTTCTGCCTATGCCGTCGGGGGAGTGCACCGGCACATCCCCGAGATCGTGCAAAACCTCACCGTCGCGGGCGCTGCCGACCCCACGATTTCCTTTACGCCCGTTCTCGTTCCGATGTCTCGCGGCATCTTGGCGACGGTCACGGCGCGACTCACCCCCGGCGCTGACGCCGCGAGCGTGCGCGACGCGTGGGAGTCGGCCTATGCCGGTGAAGCGTTCGTTCACGTGCTGCCCGCGGGTCGTTTTCCGGCCACCTCGTCGACGGTCGGTGCCAACACGGCGCTCATGGGCGTCGCAGTCGACGACGATGCCCAGCGCGTCGTCGTCGTCGTTGCGCTCGACAATCTCGTGAAAGGCACCGCGGGTGCCGCCCTGCAATCACTCAACCTCGCCCTGGGCCTGCCCGAAGCGCTCGGGCTGCCCGTGAACGGAGTTGCGCCGTGACCGTCACCGCCCCGAAAGGCTTTCGCGCTGCCGGTGTGGCGTGCGGTCTCAAGAGCAGTGGTGCGCAGGACCTCGCGCTCGTCGTGAATGACGGCCCATCGAGCCAGGCGGCCGCGGTGTTCACGAGCAATCGCGCGAAGGCAAACCCCATTCTGTGGTCGCAACAGGTGATTGCTGACGGCACGGCGACCGCCATCGTGCTCAATTCGGGCGGGGCCAATTGCTTTACGGGCGCGCAGGGCTTTCAGACCACGCACGCGACCGCCGAGGCGGTTGCCGAGGCGCTGAGCGTGAGCGCGGGTGATGTGGTCGTCTGCTCGACAGGCCTGATCGGCGAGCAGCTCAATCGCGGCGCCTTGCTGAGGGGTGTTGCCGCTGCCGCCGCCAGCCTCGGCGCTCATGGCGACGACGCGGCTCGCGCCATCATGACGACCGACTCGGTGCCCAAGACCGTGGTTGTGGAGGGCCCGGGCTACACAATCGCCGGCATGGCCAAGGGCGCCGGGATGCTCGCCCCCGGTCTTGCCACCATGCTCGTTGTGCTCACCACCGACGCCGACCTGCCCGCCGCCGAGCTCGACCGGGCGCTCCGCGCCGCCACACGCGTCAGTTTTGACCGCCTCGACTCTGACGGGTGCATGTCGACCAACGATCAGGTCACGCTTATGGCGAGTGGGGCATCCGGAATCACCCCCGCCGTCGACCAGTTCACCGAGCTGCTCACGGAAGCCTGCATGTCGCTCATGATGCAACTGCAGGCCGACGCCGAAGGCTCGAGCCACGACATCGTCATCGCCGTGAGCGGGGCCGTCACCGACGACGACGCGGTCGAGGTCGCCCGTTCGGTCGCGCGCAGCAACCTGTTCAAGGCGGCGATGTTCGGCAATGACCCCAACTGGGGTCGCGTGCTCGCCGCGATCGGCACGACGCAGGCAGAGTTTGACCCCTATGCCGTTGACGTCTCGTTCAATGGCGTGCGGTTGTGTCACGCCGGCGCCCCCGACCGTCCGCGCGACGAGGTCGACCTCAGCGGCCGCACCATTGAGGTGACGATTGACCTCCACGCGGGTAGCGCCTCGGCCACCGTGTATACCAACGATCTCACCCACGACTACGTGCACGAGAACAGCGCCTACGCGAGCTAAGGCCATGACAGAACTCAGAGACCCCGCATCCGTCGCCGACGATCACGCCCAAGCCGCCGTCAAGGCGGCGACCCTGATCGAGTCGCTGCCGTGGTTGCAGCGCTTTCGCGATCGCGTCGTCGTCATCAAGTTCGGCGGCAACGCCATGGTCAGCGACGACCTGCAGCGGGCCTTCGCGCAAGACATGGTCTATTTGCGCACGGTCGGGCTGCGGCCCGTCGTCGTGCACGGCGGGGGCCCCCAGATTTCGGCGATGCTCGAGAAGTTCGGCATTGAGAGTGAGTTTCGCGGCGGCTATCGGGTCACAAGCCCCGAGGCCATGGAGGTCGTGCGCATGGTGCTCACGGGCCAAATCAGCCGATCGCTCGTGAGTCTCATCAACGAGCACGGTCCGTTCGCGGCCGCGATCTCGGGCGAAGACGCTGGACTGTTTCGCGGGCGGCGCCGGGGCGTTGTGGTCGATGGGGTTGAGGTTGACCTCGGGCTCGTGGGTGATGTCGTGGGGGTCGACCCCGCGGCGGTGCTCGCGCAGCTCGACGCGGGGCGCATCCCGGTCGTCTCGTCGATCGCCCCCGACGGCGACACCCCCGGACAAAGCCTTAACGTCAACGCCGATTCGGCGGCGGCGGCGCTCGCCGTGGCGCTCGACGCTGAGAAACTCGTGATTCTCACCGACGTTGCCGGGCTCTACCGCGACTGGCCTGACACCTCGTCGCTCGTGTCGTCGATCGACGCCGACGAGTTGCGGGCGCTGCTGCCGAGCCTTGAATCGGGGATGATCCCCAAGATGGCGGCGTGCCTCGAGGCCGTTGACGGGGGAGTGGGCAAAGCGGCGATTATCGACGGCCGCGTGCCGCACTCGATCTTGCTCGAGATCTTCACGCAAGAGGGCATCGGCACCGAAGTGACCGCGGCATGATCACGGGCGCGCAAACGGATGCTGTGCGCGAGCGATTCGCGCGCGTCGCGATGCGATCGGCCCCGGCCCCCATGGCCGTACTTGATCACGGGCGTGGGGCGCTCGTGTGGGATGTCGACGGTCGGGAGTATCTCGACTTTCTCGCGGGAATCGCGGTCAATTCGCTCGGGCACGCGCATCCGGCCATCGTCGAGGCCATTGCCGCGCAGGCCGGCCGAGCGCTGCACGTCAGCAACTATTTCACGACCCCGCAGGCAGTGGCCTTTGCCGAGCGCCTCGTGCGCCTCACGGGCTTTGGCGAGACCGGCAGGGTGTATGCCGCCAACTCGGGCGCTGAGGCCATCGAGGCGGCGCTCAAGCTCGCGCGCCGCACCGGCAGGCCGCGCATCCTCGCGTTCGAGCAGGGCTTCCACGGCCGCACGATGGGCGCCCTCGCCCTGACGGGTAAGCCCGCGTTGCGCGCGCCCTTCGAGCCCATGGTGCCCGGAGTTGAGCACGTGCCGACCGACCTCGCCGCGCTCGACGCCGCGCTCGGCCCCGACGTCGCAGCGGTCGTGCTCGAACCCATCAAGGGCGAAGCCGGCGTCGTGCCGCTGCCGCCGGGGTTTCTCGTCGAGGCACGCCGCCTCACGCGCGAGCACGGCACTCTGCTCATCGTCGACGAGATTCAGACGGGCGCGGGTCGCACGGGCGACTGGTTTGCGTTTCAGCACGAGCTCGTGGGTGACGACCTGCCCGATGCCGTCGTCGTCGCGAAAGGCATCGGCGGGGGAGTGCCCGTCGGGGCACTCGTCACGCGCGGTGACGCAAGCGAGCTCTTCACGCTCGGTCAGCATGGCTCGACCTTTGGCGGCAATCCACTCGCGACGGGAGTCGCGGATGCTGTGCTCGCCGAAATCGAGCGCGCCGACCTCGTCGGCAACGCGGCCCGACGCGGCGAGCAGCTGCGCGAGGGCATCCTGTCGCTCGGCTCACCCCTCGTCGCCGAGGTGCGCGGCCGCGGGCTGTTGCTGGGAATCGGACTCACCGCGCCGGTTGCCCCGCGCCTCGTCGCCGAAGCTCTTGATCGCGGGCTCATCATCAACGCGCCGAATGACGAGAGCATTCGCCTCGCGCCACCGCTCATCATCGGCGATGCTGAGATCGACCGGTTCTTGACCCTGTTCGCCGCGAGCATGCTCGCCGTAGGCCTGGAGGCCACCACCCCATGACCGCCCACGCTCCCGCCGCTCGGCATTTCTTGCGCGACGATGACATTACGGCCGACGAACAAGCGCAGATTCTCGACCTTGCTGCGCAGATCAAGGCCGACCGCTGGGGCCGCACGCCGCTCGCCGGCCCGCAGACCGTCGCGGTCATCTTCGACAAGTCGTCGACGCGCACGCGCGTGAGCTTCGCCGTCGGCATCGCCGACCTCGGCGGCGTGCCGCTCATCATCTCGACGGCGAGTAGTCAGCTGGGCGGCAAAGAGACGCCGAGCGACACGGCTCGGGTGCTCGAGCGCATGGTCGCCGCGATCGTGTGGCGCACCTACGCGCAGGCCGGCCTCGAAGAGATGGCCGCGGGCACGACGGTTCCCGTCATCAACGCGCTGAGCGACGACTTTCACCCGTGCCAACTGCTTGCCGACCTGCTGACGATCCGTGAGCACAGGGGAGACCTCGCGGGGCTCACGGTCGCCTTCCTCGGCGACGGCGCGAGCAACATGGCGCAGTCCTACCTGCTCGCGGGCGCGACCGCGGGCATGCACGTGCGCATCGCGGCTCCCGATTCGTTCGCGCCGAGCGCGTCGGTCGTCGCTGATGCCGAGCGGCGTGCGGCCGAGACCGGGGGCTCGATCACCGTCACGAGCGACCCGGTCGCCGCCGTGACGGACGCCGACGTCGTCGTGACCGACACGTGGGTGTCGATGGGCAAAGAGGATGAGAAGGCGCACCGCGTCGCGACCTTCGGCGCCTATCGCGTTGACCCGGTGATGATGGCGCGCGCGAAGGCCGACGCGCTCTTCCTCCACTGCCTCCCGGCCGACCGTGGCTACGAGGTCACGGCCGATGTCATCGACGGCCCGCAGTCCGTCATTTGGGACGAGGCCGAGAACCGCTTGCACGCGCAAAAGGCGCTCATGGTCTGGTTGCTCGAACAGTCGGGTGGCGCGCGGTGAGCGGCGCGACGAACGAGGGCTCGCTGTGGGGCGGGCGCTTTAGCGACGGCCCCTCGCCCGAGTTGCAACGACTCAGCCGCTCGACCCACTTCGACTGGCAGCTGGGCGGCTACGACATTCGCGGTTCGCGCGCCCACGCTCGCGCGCTGGCAGCCGCAGGCTACCTGACCGACGACGAACTGGTTCGGATGCTCGAGGGCCTCGACGACATCGAGGCGCGCTGGGCAGACGGACGCCTGCAGCCCCGTCCCGACGACGAAGACGTGCATGGTGCTCTCGAGGCGGCTCTCGTCGAGGCCGTCGGCGCCGAGCTCGGCGGCCGGTTGCGCGCCGGACGCAGCCGCAACGACCAAATCGCCACGCTCATCCGGCTGTATCTGCGCGACCACGGAGCCGTCATCGTGGGAGAGGTGCGCGCGCTCATTGGGGCGATCGTTGCTCAGGCCGAGGCGCATCCTGATGCCGTCATGCCGGGTCGCACACACTTGCAGCACGCCCAGCCCGTCTTGCTCGCGCATCACCTGCTCGCCCACGCGTGGCCGCTCGTGCGCGACCTCGAGCGCGTGCGCGACTGGGCGGCTCGCGCCGATCGTTCCCCCTATGGCGCGGGCGCGCTCGCGGGGTCGAGCCTCGGTCTCGATCCGGCGCTCGTTGCCGCCGAGCTGGGCTTCAGTGGCCCGACCGAGAACTCGATCGATGCCACGGCCAGCCGCGATCTCGTCGCCGAGTTTGCCTACATCGCCGCGCAAATCGGCATCGATCTTTCCCGATTCGCCGAAGAGATCATCCTGTGGAACACGCGCGAGTTCGGATACGTGACGTTGCACGATGGCTACTCGACGGGCTCGTCGATCATGCCGCAGAAGAAGAACCCCGACATCGCCGAGCTCGCCCGAGGCAAAGCGGGTCGCCTCATCGGAGATCTCGCCGGGTTGCTCACGACCCTCAAGGGTCTTCCTCTGGCCTACAACCGCGACCTGCAAGAAGACAAAGAGCCCGTCTTCGACGCGGTCGAGACGCTCGAGGTGCTGCTGCCGGCGTTCACGGGAATGGTCGCGACACTCCGCTTCGATGTCGACCGGATGGCGGCGCTCGCGCCGCAGGGTTTCTCGCTCGCGACGGATGTCGCCGACTGGCTTGTTCGGCAGGGTGTTCCGTTCCGTGAGGCGCACGAGATTTCCGGCGCCCTCGTGGCCCACTGTGAGCGGCATGGACTCGAGCTGCACGAACCGAGCGATGACGAGTACGCGTCGATCGATGCGCGCCTCACCGCGGGCGTGCGCGACGTGCTCACGGTCGAGGGGTCGATCGCGTCGCGGTCGGGCGCAGGAGGCACCGCTCCGTCGGCCGTGGCGGCCCAGGTCGCGGCGCTTCGGGAGCGGCTCGCCTCGCTGGCGTAACGTTTCGGCGACGTGATCGCCACGGCGCTCAGCATCGAAAGTGCCTTCGAGCCCGCTGATACGCTCGTGCGGTGACTGCCGCCGCCGACGAATCCCGCACCCTGACGCCCACTCCGACCCAGAACGACTCCAGCTTCGAGTCGGTGTGGCACGAGATTCAGTGGCGCGGTCTCGTGCACGTGTCGACCGACGAGTCCGCGCTCGAGGCGGCCCTGAGCGGCGAACCCATCACGTACTACTGCGGGTTCGACCCCACGGCTCCGAGCCTGCACCTCGGCAATCTCGTGCAACTGCTGCTGATGCGGCGCCTTCAGCTCGCTGGCCACCGGCCCCTGGCGCTTGTCGGCGGGTCGACCGGTCTCATCGGAGACCCGCGGCCTACGGCCGAGCGGCAACTCAACGACCGCGAGACGGTTGCCGAATGGGTCGGCCGGTTGCAAGGGCAGGTCAGTCGATTCTTGAGTGCCGAGGGCCCCAATGGCGTCACGCTCGTGAACAACCTCGACTGGACGGCCGGCTTGAGCGCAATCGACTTCTTGCGCGAGATCGGCAAGTACTACCGCGTCGGCACGATGATCAAGAAAGACGCCGTGGCGACGCGCCTCAACTCTGAGGCGGGCATCTCGTACACCGAGTTCAGCTACCAGATCTTGCAGGGCTACGACTTTCTTGAGCTGCACCGCCAGTACGGCTGCGTGTTGCAGACCGGCGGCAGCGATCAGTGGGGCAACCTCACGAGCGGCACCGATCTGATTCACAAGGTCGAGGGCCGGAGCGTGCACGCCATCGGCACGCCGCTCATCACCAACAGCGACGGCACGAAGTTTGGCAAGAGCGAGGGCAACGCCATTTGGCTCGACGCCGAGATGTGCAGTCCCTACGCGATGTACCAGTTCTGGCTCAACACCGACGATGCCGATGTCATCGCGCGGCTCAAGGTCTTCACGTTCCTCAGTCGCGCCGAGATTGAGCACTACGAGTCGCTCGTTCGCGACGAGCCCTTCCGCCGTGCCGCGCAGAAGCGACTCGCCCTCGAGGTGACGGCCATCGTGCACGGCCACGCCGCCGTCGAGTCAGCGATCGCTGCGTCTGAAGCCCTGTTTGGCCAGGGCGATCTGTCGGCACTGGATGCTCCGACTCTTGCCGCCGTCATCGCCGAACTCCCCACGGCTGAACTGGGGGAGTCGGACTCCGTCGTGCAGGCGCTGATCGCCACGGGCCTCTGCTCGAGCGCGAGCGATGCCCGGCGGGCGATCGCGCAAGGAGGGGTTGCTCTCAACAACGTCGCCGTGTCGAGCGACGACCAAACCCTTGCGGGCGCGGCGCTCGCGGGTGGCATGGCTGTGCTTCGTCGCGGAAAGAAGACCCTCGCGGGGCTGATTCTGCGCTGATGGGATGCCCGAGGTGGCGCCCCGACAGGCGCGACACGCCCGGGAATCGCTGAAATTTGCCCCGCACCCGAACGAACCGTAATCTTCTAACTCGTCACCCCAAAGGTGCCAGAAGCGAAAAGCTTCTAGCCCTCAAGAGGGACACAATCCTCCAAGAAAGAGCAGCCACTTGCTGGTGCGCTCATCGCCAAGTAGGATTGCGAATCCGCCCAGTTGGCATGATCGTAGAGATCGCCTCCGGGCAGGTCGGACTCAGAACATCGAGGTCACCGATTTGCACCTGGATGCTGTGGTGGATACAGTAGGGAAGTTGCCCAGTTGCGACAGCCGAGAGGCTGAAGGTCTGGAGCGCCCGATCCTTGAGAACTCAACAGCGTGCACTAAGTCAATGCCAAATAACCTCGGCGACCGGTTTCGATCGGTCGCAAGAGATTCCTTTGGATTGAAACAAGAATGTCAGTAGATATTCGAACTTCAGTCAGACAAACTCGTCGCCACTCAGACCTCGGTCCGGTGGTGACACTAGATGTGCCGGCAGCCTTCGGGTCGCCGTGCAATCAAACATTTACGGAGAGTTTGATCCTGGCTCAGGACGAACGCTGGCGGCGTGCTTAACACATGCAAGTCGAACGATGAAGCCGGAGCTTGCTCTGGTGGATTAGTGGCGAACGGGTGAGTAACACGTGAGTAACCTGCCCTTGACTCTGGGATAAGCGTTGGAAACGACGTCTAATACCGGATACGAGCTAGGACCGCATGGTCACTAGCTGGAAAGAATTTCGGTCAAGGATGGACTCGCGGCCTATCAGTTAGTTGGTGAGGTAACGGCTCACCAAGACGACGACGGGTAGCCGGCCTGAGAGGGTGACCGGCCACACTGGGACTGAGACACGGCCCAGACTCCTACGGGAGGCAGCAGTGGGGAATATTGCACAATGGGCGCAAGCCTGATGCAGCAACGCCGCGTGAGGGACGACGGCCTTCGGGTTGTAAACCTCTTTTAGCAGGGAAGAAGCGAAAGTGACGGTACCTGCAGAAAAAGCACCGGCTAACTACGTGCCAGCAGCCGCGGTAATACGTAGGGTGCAAGCGTTGTCCGGAATTATTGGGCGTAAAGAGCTCGTAGGCGGTTTGTCGCGTCTGCTGTGAAAACCCGAGGCTCAACCTCGGGCCTGCAGTGGGTACGGGCAGACTAGAGTGCGGTAGGGGAGATTGGAATTCCTGGTGTAGCGGTGGAATGCGCAGATATCAGGAGGAACACCAATGGCGAAGGCAGATCTCTGGGCCGTAACTGACGCTGAGGAGCGAAAGCGTGGGGAGCGAACAGGATTAGATACCCTGGTAGTCCACGCCGTAAACGTTGGGAACTAGATGTAGGGACCATTCCACGGTTTCTGTGTCGCAGCTAACGCATTAAGTTCCCCGCCTGGGGAGTACGGTCGCAAGACTAAAACTCAAAGGAATTGACGGGGGCCCGCACAAGCGGCGGAGCATGCGGATTAATTCGATGCAACGCGAAGAACCTTACCAAGGCTTGACATATAGAGGAAACGTCTGGAAACAGTCGCCCCGCAAGGTCTCTATACAGGTGGTGCATGGTTGTCGTCAGCTCGTGTCGTGAGATGTTGGGTTAAGTCCCGCAACGAGCGCAACCCTCGTCCTATGTTGCCAGCACGTAATGGTGGGAACTCATGGGAGACTGCCGGGGTCAACTCGGAGGAAGGTGGGGATGACGTCAAATCATCATGCCCCTTATGTCTTGGGCTTCACGCATGCTACAATGGCCGGTACAAAGGGCTGCAATACCGTAAGGTGGAGCGAATCCCAAAAAGCCGGTCTCAGTTCGGATTGAGGTCTGCAACTCGACCTCATGAAGTTGGAGTCGCTAGTAATCGTGGATCAGCAACGCCACGGTGAATACGTTCCCGGGCCTTGTACACACCGCCCGTCAAGTCATGAAAGTCGGTAACACCCGAAGCCAGTGGCCCAACCGCAAGGAGGGAGCTGTCGAAGGTGGGATCGGTGATTAGGACTAAGTCGTAACAAGGTAGCCGTACCGGAAGGTGCGGCTGGATCACCTCCTTTCTAAGGAGCATCTGCTGCCTCGCTCCGGCGAGTGCAGCCAGAAGCCAGATCTGAGGCGCCTGTTCTCAGCTGGTAGCTCATGGGTTGAACATTGACTTTGGTGGTTGGCGAAAGCCGGTAGCTCAGTACTCCCCTCGGGGATGGAAGCGCTGCCGATTCAAGCCGGCCACATGCACGCTGTTGGGTCCTGAGGGACCGGGCCTCGTACGGCTCTCCAATGGGAGAGGGTGCGAGCTTCGATTCCTCGGACCGCGGTCTGACCGACTAGAAAGCGTCTCCGCTCTTGAAAGAGTGCGAAGGCCGTCGGCAGGAGCGGTACCGACCGTATGTTGAGAACTACACAGTGGACGCGAGCATCTTAGAACTGAGGTCGCAAGACCTCGGATCTACGATCAAAAGTCTCGAAAGAGACATAGATCATTGGTCACGCGTCGGTAGCCTCCGGGCTGCAGACGCACGATCGATTCAAACTCATGTAGTCAAGTTTCTAAGAGCAAACGGTGGATGCCTTGGCATCTGGAGCCGAAGAAGGACGTAGCAATCTGCGATAAGCCTCGGGGAGCTGATAAGCGAGCTTTGAGCCGAGGATTTCCGAATGGGGAAACCCCGCTGGGCGTACTTGTGCGACCTAGTGACTCCCGCCTGAATATATAGGGCGGGTAGAGGGAACGTGGGGAAGTGAAACATCTCAGTACCCACAGGAAGAGAAAACAACCGTGATTCCGTTAGTAGTGGCGAGCGAAACCGGAAGAGGCTAAACCGAGCATGTGTGATAGCCGGCAGGCGTTGCATGTTCGGGGTTGCGGGACTCACCAGTAGGTCTGCCGACCTATAAGGGTTACAGCGCGATATAGACGAATGGTCTTGAAAGGCCAGTCACAGAGGGTGCCAACCCCGTAGTCGAAATGTCGTAATGGCCCGGAGAGTATCCCAAGTAGCACGGGGCCCGAGAAATCCCGTGTGAATCTGTCAGGACCACCTGATAAGCCTAAATACTCCCAGATGACCGATAGCGGACAAGTACCGTGAGGGAAAGGTGAAAAGTACCCCGGGAGGGGAGTGAAATAGTACCTGAAACCGTTTGCTTACAAACCGTCGGAGCAGCCCTAGCAGCTGTGACGGCGTGCCTTTTGAAGAATGAGCCTGCGAGTTAGCGATATGTGGCGAGGTTAACCCGAGAGGGGTAGCCGTAGCGAAAGCGAGTCTGAATAGGGCGATTCAGTCGCATGTCCTAGACCCGAAGCGAAGTGATCTATCCATGGCCAGGTTGAAGCGACGGTAAGACGTCGTGGAGGACCGAACCCACTTAGGTTGAAAACTGAGGGGATGAGCTGTGGATAGGGGTGAAAGGCCAATCAAACTTCGTGATAGCTGGTTCTCTCCGAAATGCATTTAGGTGCAGCGTTGCGTGTTTCTTGCCGGAGGTAGAGCTACTGGATGGCCGATGGGCCCCAAAAGGTTACTGACGTCAGCCAAACTCCGAATGCCGGTAAGTGAGAGCGCAGCAGTGAGACGGTGGGGGATAAGCTTCATCGTCGAGAGGGAAACAACCCAGACTACCGACTAAGGTCCCTAAGCGTGTGCTAAGTGGGAAAGGATGTGGAGTTGCACAGACAACCAGGAGGTTGGCTTAGAAGCAGCCACCCTTGAAAGAGTGCGTAATAGCTCACTGGTCAAGTGATTCCGCGCCGACAATGTAACGGGGCTCAAGCACACCACCGAAGTCGTAGGATTCGCATATTTGGTAGGCCTTCGTGGTCCAGCCGTGCGGATCGGTAGGAGAGCGTCGTGTGGCCAGCGAAGCGGCGGTGTGAACCAGCCGTGGAGGCCACACGAGTGAGAATGCAGGCATGAGTAGCGAAAGACGGGTGAGAAACCCGTCCTCCGAAAGACCAAGGGTTCCAGGGCCAGGTTAATCCGCCCTGGGTAAGTCGGGACCTAAGGCGAGGCCGACAGGCGTAGTCGATGGACAACGGGTTGATATTCCCGTACTGACGAAAAACCGCCCAAGTCAATCCAGTAATGCTAAGAGTCCGAATACCGGTGACCGATCCCTTCGGGGAGGAGCTCCGGGGCTAGCACTCGACCCTATGCTGGTGCGGCTAGCGTATTAACAGGTGTGACGCAGGAAGGTAGCTGAGCCGGGCGATGGTAGTCCCGGTGTAAGGACGTAGGGCGAGAGATAGGCAAATCCGTCTCTCACATAGCCTGAGATCCGATGCGTACCCCTCACGGGGGAAATCAGTGATCCTATGCTGCCGAGAAAAGCATCGACGCGAGGTTTTAGTCACCCGTACCCCAAACCGACTCAGGTGGTCAGGTAGAGAATACCAAGGAGATCGAGAGAATCGTGGTTAAGGAACTCGGCAAAATGCCCCCGTAACTTCGGGAGAAGGGGGGCCGGATTCGTGAAGGGATTTACTCCCGGAGCGTTGAAGGCCGCAGAGACCAGTGGGAAGCGACTGTTTACTAAAAACACAGGTCCGTGCTAAGTCGCAAGACGATGTATACGGACTGACGCCTGCCCGGTGCTGGAAGGTTAAGAGGAGCGGTTAGCGTAAGCGAAGCTGCGAATTTAAGCCCCAGTAAACGGCGGTGGTAACTATAACCATCCTAAGGTAGCGAAATTCCTTGTCGGGTAAGTTCCGACCTGCACGAATGGCGTAACGACTTCCCAGCTGTCTCAACCGCGAACTCGGCGAAATTGCACTACGAGTAAAGATGCTCGTTACGCGCAGCAGGACGGAAAGACCCCGTGACCTTTACTACAGCTTGGTATTGGTGTTCGGTGTGGCTTGTGTAGGATAGGTGGGAGACTGTGAAGCTGGCACGCTAGTGTCGGTGGAGTCGTTGTTGAAATACCACTCTGGTCACTCTGGATATCTAACTTCGGACCGTAATCCGGTTCAGGGACAGTGCCTGGTGGGTAGTTTAACTGGGGCGGTTGCCTCCCAAAAAGTAACGGAGGCGCCCAAAGGTTCCCTCAACCTGGTTGGCAATCAGGTGTCGAGTGTAAGTGCACAAGGGAGCTTGACTGTGAGACTGACAGGTCGAGCAGGGACGAAAGTCGGGACTAGTGATCCGGCAGTGGCTTGTGGAAGCGCTGTCGCTCAACGGATAAAAGGTACCTCGGGGATAACAGGCTGATCTTGCCCAAGAGTCCATATCGACGGCATGGTTTGGCACCTCGATGTCGGCTCGTCGCATCCTGGGGCTGGAGTAGGTCCCAAGGGTTGGGCTGTTCGCCCATTAAAGCGGTACGCGAGCTGGGTTTAGAACGTCGTGAGACAGTTCGGTCCCTATCCGCTGCGCGCGTAGGAAGTTTGAGAGGATCTGACCCTAGTACGAGAGGACCGGGTTGGACGAACCTCTGGTGTGTCAGTTGTTCCGCCAGGAGCACCGCTGATTAGCTACGTTCGGGATGGATAACCGCTGAAAGCATCTAAGCGGGAAGCCGGCCTCAAGATGAGACTTCCATGCCTTCGGGCGAGAGGCTCCCAGCCAGATTACTGGGTTGATAGGCAGGATGTGGAAGAGGGGACTAAAGACCCTTGCAGCTGACCTGTACTAATAAGCCGATAACTTGACAACACCTCTTCTAGAGGAATGAGATTTGTGTTGCTCGCGTCCACTTTGTGGTTCTCGATTTACGGTCGAGAGCTACGCACAGAATGCATCACTGTGTCAACAGTGCTCATGCATGACTGTCCGTAAACGATTGATAAATCAATAGTGTTTCGGCGGCCATAGCGAAGGGGAAACGCCCGGTTACATTCCGAACCCGGAAGCTAAGACCTTCTGCGCCGATGGTACTGCGAGGGCGACCTCGTGGGAGAGTAGGACACCGCCGGACTTCTTTGTGAGATGGCCACCCAGTAATGGGTGGCCATTTCGCGTTAACGCAGTATTTTCTTGATACGAGGAGTCACCATGGCTGAACGGCCCGATCGCCCCGCGCGCGACGACCGCGCCCCGCGCAGCGGCGCGCCGAAGCGTGATGGTGCGCCCCGCAGTGGTGGTGCGCCAAAGCGAGACGGAGCCCCCCAGCGAGACGGAGCTCCGAAGCGAGACGGAGCTC
>CALRWH020000054.1:0-15249 GCA_943371805.1 Pseudomonas synxantha
AGCGTGCTGGCCGAGCTGGGCCCGAGCCTGCACCCCGACGCGCTCGTCGTGAGCGTCGCGGCGGGCGTCACGACCGAGGCCATGCAGTCGGTCGTGCCGAACCCCGTGGTGCGGGCTATGCCCAACACGCCCGCGCTCATCGGCCGAGCGGTCACGGGCATCAGCGGCGGCTCCCGCGCCACCACCGCGCATCTTGCGCTCGCGGATGACCTGTTTCGCACGGTTGGCACCGTCGTTGAGTTGCCCGAGTCGCAGATCGATGCCCTCTCCACCATCAGCGGCTCGGGCCCGGCTTATCTGTTCTTGTTGGTTGAAGAGTTCACGCGCGCTGCCGAGGCGATGGGCTTCGAGCCCGACGTTGCAGCATTGCTCGTGCAGCAGACAGTGGTGGGTGCAGCGATGCTGCTCGATGCCACGGGCGAGGATCCTGCCGAATTGCGTCGTCGCGTCACGAGCCCGAAAGGCACGACCGAGCGCGCCATTGCCGTGCTCCAGCAGGCAAACCTCGCCGAGCTCTTTGAGCGGGCCGCTCGCGCCGCAGAGGAACGCGCAAGGCAACTGGCCGCCGAGGCATAGGCCTCACATAGAAAGCGCATAGGGTCGCGGCGAATGGTGATGCCGTTGATCCGCGAACCGACGCGGATCTCTGACGCAAGGGAGCATCCCGATGGCCAAGAACACTGACACGAACCCTGAATCCGACGCGCCCGATTCGGCCGCCGCAGAATCGACCGCGACGGCGCCCGAGCCGGCACCGAGCGCTGCGGCTCCTGCCGTTAAGCGATCCGGCGCCCCGAAGGCGCTCGCCATCACCGGCATCGCCGTGGGCTCCGTGCTTCTGCTGGGCCTGACCTTCGCGGGCGGCGCGGCCGTCGGTCGCGTACTGCCCGATGGACCCGGCGGGCAGGGTGGAGAACGCAGTGACTCAGCGATGGGCCCGCATGGCGACCGCGGCGAGATTGCTGAGCGCATTGGTGACCGCATGGATGAGCGTGCCGAGAACCGCGATCAGCGTGCCGAGAACCGCGACGAGCGCCGCGCGCAGTTTGAGCAGTGGCTCGAAGAACAGGGCATCGACCCGAGCACGACCCCCGGCCCGCCGATGCCGGGTGAGCCCACCGAATAGCCGCGCGGTGGCGTCGATCGGTTCGCGATCGTGATGGCGCTCGCGCGCCTCAGTTGTCGAGTGACGCGAACCGATCGATGTCGGCCTCGGTGCCCGAGACGATGATGAGGTCATGGTTCGACACCACGGTCTGCTCGGTGGCGTAGGTGAAGGGCTTTCCGGGGCTCTTCACGCCGACGACGGTAATGCGGTACTTCGATCGCACTTGCGACTCTGTCAGCGAGAGCCCGCGAATGGGCTTCGGCGGGTACATCTTGACGAGCACGAAGTCGTCGTCGAACTCAATGAAGTCGATCATGCGGCCCGAGAGCAAGTGGGCCACGCGCTCGCCAGCCTCGGCTTCGGGGTAGATCACGTGATTGGCGCCGATGCGGGCCAAGATCTTTCCGTGCGACTGGCTGATGGCTTTTGACCAGATTTGCGGAATCTTGAGGTCGACGAGGTTCGCGGTGATGAGCACGCTCGACTCGATCGACGAGCCGGTTGCGACAACAGCGATGCTGAACTCGTCGGCGCCGATCTGGCGCAGGGCATCCAGAGACCGCGCGTCGGCCTGCACCGCGTGCGTCACGCGCTCCGCCCACTTCTGCACGAGGTTGGGGTCTTCGTCGACAGCGAGCACCTCACGCCCGAGACGTTGCAACTGGCCGGCCGTTGCCGCGCCGAAGCGCCCCAAGCCGATCACGAGCACAGGAGCGTCGTGGCGAATTCTCTCAACCAACGATGGGCCTCTCTTCGGGCCGGCGGAACAGCTGCCGGCGCTGACTGGCGGCGAGGGCCGCGGCGAGGGTCACTGTACCAACGCGTCCGGCCCACATGGTGAGCGCGAGCACATACTTTGCGGCATCGGGCAGGTCGTTGCTCGTGAGCCCCGTTGAGAGTCCGCACGTGGCGAAGGCCGAGATCACGTCGAAAAGCACGAAGTCGAGGGGGGCTTTCGTGATGTGCAAGATGATGATCGACGAGGTCGCCACGATCGTGGCTCCCCAGAGAACGACACTGACCGAGAGGCGCAGCACGTCGTTCGGAATCCGACGACCGAAGGCCTCCATGTCGTCAACTCCGCGCGCTTCGGCGACGGCGGCAAAGAACAAGACCGCGAGGGTGGTCACCTTGATGCCGCCGGCCGTGGATGCTGAGCCGCCGCCCACGAACATGAGCATGTCGAGCACAAGCAAGGTCGAGCCGTTCATTTCGCCGATGTCGACGGTGCTCAGCCCGCCCGAGCGCGACATGATCGACGTGAAGATTGCTGTCATGGGGCGCGTGACGCCATCTTGACCGCCGAGGGTTGCCGAGTTTGACCACTCCAAGAAGCCGATGGCGACGGCGCCCACCACGATCAAGATGAGCGTCGTGAGCAGCGTCACGCGGGCGTGCAGCGAGAGGCGAGCGCGCGTGCGCAGCCAGCGCGCGAGCGCGAAGATGACGGGGAACCCGATGGCGCCGAGAAACACGGCGATCGAGAGAACCGAGAGCATCCACGGGTCGCTCGCGAAGCGTTCCATGCCCGGCGTGAACGGGACGAAGCCCGTGTTCGTGAACGCCGAAAGGGCAAGGTAGAAGCCCTGCCAAATGGCCGTCCACGGGTCGAAGCCTTCGATGAGCAAGCGCGGAACGATGAGGGCCGTAATCGCGAGCTCGATGACAATCGCGCTGGCCGCGACGGTAAACAGCAGACCGCCAATCTCGCCGAGGCGAACCGCTTGCGACTCGGCGACAGGGCGGGCGTGCACGCGCGCGGCGTTGGTGTCACTCGCAGCAATGAGCTTGGCCCGCAACCCGATTCGGCGCGCAACGATGAGCCCTAAGATGCTCGCCATCGTCAAGACGCCGAGGCCGCCGATCTGCATCGCGAGAATGATGACGATGTTGCCGAACGGCGACCAGTACGTCGCCATGTCGACCGTGGCCAGGCCCGTGACGCACACGGCAGACACCGCCGTGAAGAACGCGTCGGCGAGCGGTGCGCTCGAGCCCACGCCCGCCTTGGCGATGGGAAGCGTCAGTAGCAGCGTTGTGATGAGGATGAGACCGGTAAAGATGAAGATGGCGAACCGTGCGGGCGACGCTGCGAACCCGTCAGAAAGCGCGGCCCACGCGCGCCCCATCGGGCTCACGTAGTTGTCGCGGCGGTTGCCGCGAATGCGGTTCGTCGTGGACATCGGGGCTCCTCACCGGCCGGCGGACCGCGTCTGATGGTACTCCGAGCCGGGGCTGACTAGCCTGGTGGCATGGCCGACATCTTCGACGTGATCGCCGACGCCACTCGTCGCGAACTGCTCCAGCTTTTGCTCGATGCTTCGCTGCGAGGTGATGGCGGCACGGGAGAGTTGAGCGTCAGCGAGCTCGTTGAGCGCATGGACGCCACGCAACCGACCGTCTCAAAGCACCTCAAGGTGTTGCGCGACCACGGCCTGGTGACGGTGCGCGACGAAGGGCAGCACCGTTACTACACCGTCGACTCGGCGCCTCTCGAAGAAGTCGAAGACTGGATCATTCCGTTCTTGAGTGCCGACTTTGACCCCGACAACGACGGCTCGCCCGTCTTTGCGGCGTGGGCGGGAGCCAATGTGGCGGGAGCGGGCAGCTCGGTGGGTCGCGTTGCGGCCGACGCATCGCACCAAGCGCGCACGCTCATTGAGGGAGCGCAAGAGAAACTGCAAGACGTGCAAGAAGCGGTGAGCAAGCGGCTGCCCTGGAAGAGTCACGACTGACCTCGCTCTACCCCCCTTTTCGGGCGTCTTTACACGAGTCACACCAGCCCCTACTCTAAACTTCGTGCACACGCGCCACGAGGGTGCTGTGCGCGTGGACGACAGGATGACTGCCCATGACCCGCGATCTGTCTGACGTGCGGTTTCTCACCGTCGCCGAGGTAGCCGACATGATGCGCGTCTCGACGATGACGGTGTACCGCATGGTGCACGCCGGCGAACTGCCCGCCATTCGCTTTGGCCGCAGCTTCCGCATTCCCGAATCAGCCGTCGTCACGGCCATCGAGACGCCCATCGCCGACGTCGGCTAGACTCGGTCGGTACATGACACGGTCCTGAACGGGCCGTTGCTCCCGTTCAGTCGACGATCAGAGGTTTTCCATGGGTTCTGTCATCAAGAAGCGCCGCAAGCGGATGGCGAAGAAGAAGCACCGCAAGCTGCTGCGCAAGACGCGTCACCAGCGTCGCAACAAGAAGTAGGGCATCCACTCGTGCGAGGCGCTCGACCGAAAGGTCGGGCGCTTTCGTCATTCTGCGGGGTTTGCTACTGCGCGGTGTCGATCTCGCCGTCTCGACGACGGCGACGGGATGTCCGTGGGCGGTCGCGCATAACCGGCCACCCGCGCGCGCCCGCGTAGCGAGCTAGCGCGGCGTCAGGGTTCACGACCTGCTGATGCCCCACGAGCTCAAGCAGGGGGATGTCGTTGCGCGAGTCACTGTAGGCCCAGCAGTCGGCGAGCTCGGCGCCCTTCTCGGCGGCGAGTCGAGCGGCGGCCTCAGCTTTGTGAGGGCCGTGCATGACCGAGCCAACCAACGCGCCCGTGAAGATGCCGTCGACGCTCTCGATGTGCGTGCCCATGGCGCCCGTCAGCCCGAGCCGTTCGGCAATCACTCGAGCGCACGCGTGCGGCGTCGCGGTAATCAGCCAGACCTCGTGGCCCTGAGCGATGTGATCATGGGCGCGCGCGACCACCTGCTCGTGCAGGAGGCCCGCGAGCGACGAGTCGTACGTCTCGTCGGCGATCTCGTCGAGTTCAGCGACCGAGTGCCCGGCGATGAGTTCGAGGGCGCGATCGCGCACCGCGAGCTGGTGTTGGTGGTTTTCGCCGACCGAGGTGAAGCGCGCTTGCTGCCAGGCGAATCGCGTGAGATCGCGCCAGCCGAGGTGTCCGCGCTTCCAGGCCGTGCGCCCGAGGTAGTAGACGCTCGCGCCCCGCAGCAGAGTGTTGTCGACGTCGAAAAACGCGATCACGGGGGCGGAGGCGGGCGCGCGACCGGCGGGGCCGGCGTCGCTGACGGGGGTGGACATCCCCACCAGCATAGGCACGTGCCTATGCTGGGCACGTGCCCCCCGCCGACGAGCCTCTCGCGACCGTGACACTGATTGGCAAGCCGGGGTGCCACTTGTGCGACGACGCCCGTGCCGTAGTCACGGGGGTGCTTGACGGGCGATCAGGAGTGCGGTTCGACGAGCGGTCGATTCTCGATGACTCTGAACTGCACGATCTCTACTGGGACGAGATTCCGGTCGTGCTCATCAACGGCGACGTGCACACCATTTATCGCGTGGATGCCGAGCGGCTGCAGGCGGCGCTCGCCGAGAGGGGGCACTGATGTGCGGACGCTATGCCAACACCAAGAGCGGCGAAGAACTGGGGCAATACTTCGAGGCCGATGAGGTCGACGATGTGGCGATGCCGCCGAGCTGGAACATCTCGCCGACGCAGCAAGTGCCGATCGTCGTCGACCGCGTGCCGAAAGATGACCCCGAGGGGATGCCCTCTCGCTTGGTCACGACCGCGCGCTGGTCACTCGTGCCGCGATGGAGCCCCGAGCTCACCTCGAAGTACCCCACGTTCAACGCGCGCAGCGAAACTGTGAGCGAAAAGAACACCTTCAAGGGCGCGCTCGTGCGCTCGCGCGCCATTCTGCCGGCTGACGGCTACTACGAGTGGCACACCGTGGGCACGACCAAGACGCCGCACTTCATCACCGACCCCGAGGCGGGCGAGCTCGCCATGGCCGCTCTGTATTCGTGGTGGCGCGCGCCGTTTGCGGAGGGCGCCGAGCCTACGCCGTGGGTGCTCACGGCCACGATGCTGACGCGGGATTCGCTGGGGCCGACGGCGCGCATCCACGATCGGGCGCCCGTGATGTTGCCGCGCGAAGTGTGGGACGAATGGCTTGACCCGACGATGGAGGGCGACCAGTCGCTCGTCGACATGATCGTGGCCGAAAGCGAGCAGGTGCTCGAACGCCTTGAGCTGTACCCCGTTGCTCCCCTGCGCGGCGATGGGCCTCAGCTCATCGAACCGGTCTAGTCGCGCGCTAGCACTGACCCCACTGGCCGAGCCCTTGAGATTGGGCCTCGCGCTCAGCGATCAGAAAGTCGTCGTAGTAGAGGTCGTTCGGCTCAACGACGAGCGCTTCGGCATAGCCCTGAGCCACGAGCTCGTAGTTGATGAACGTGCCGTCTGACGTAAAGAGGTACATGAGCTCGCGATCGTACTGATCGCGCGGGTCACGGTCGTAGGCATAGCTGAGCGTGCTGCCGCGGGGGGCGAAGGCCGCAAGGGCGTCTTCGGCTTCGGGCCCAAAGCATTCGACTTCCGGGTAGACCTCGGGGGTGTCGATGCCGACGAGGCGTACCCGCAATTCGGTGCCGTCGACCTCGAGGCGCAGGGTGTCTCCGTCGGTGATCCCCGTGACCGTCCCCGTTCCTTCTGCCGATGCGGCGGGCACCCCAGGCTGCAGCGGCTCGCTCGGCTCTCCCGACTGCAGGCACCCGTCGACCGAGCCGAGCAAGCCCACGAGGGCGATGGCGGCGAGCGGGCGCAGGGTCGAGGCGATCATGCTGTGAGGCTACCGGGCGCCCCCTGACACGACGGGCGCGCACGGTTAGGCTGACGAACGCTGACCCGGTAGCGAAGGAGCACCATGGCACCCACATCGTCGTCAGAGAGCGGCATTGACCCGCGCTACCCCGAGGCCTTTCAGCGCGGCGGTGCGGCGGCGGCCCCCGTGGTCGAGAGCGCGAGCGCTCTGCGGTCGCCGACAGCCGGACGCGCATCGGTGCCACGTGACGTGAGCGCGCCCGACCTGTCGCGTCGCGTCGCGGCCGCGGATGCTGAGCCCGCGTTGTTCGGCGACGAGCGCCACTTCGAACTCATCGTCGCGGGCAACCCGTGGTTGCGGTCGCTGTGGATCGTGGGAGTGATCGCGACTCTCGCCGGCTTCGCCCTCACGGTCTATGCCGAGTTCGCGTTCAGTGTGCCGCCCGCCTCGGGAATCTACGACCCGAGCGTCTACGTCGTGCCGCGGATCGCGGAGGCTGCTGCTCTGCCTCTCGTCATCGCGGGCGTCATCGCCCTCGTCGCGGCGACGGCTTTGCGCATCGTCGCCTGGCGACCATCGCGCGTGACCGAGGTCGTCAGCGAGCAGTAGCTCGACCTATCGCTGGCAGCTCGGGCAGAACCACGTGATGCGCTCAGAGAGCGCATCGTCTCCGAGGAATCCCCGTTCGATGGTCGCGCCACAGCGCCGACACGGTCGACCGTCGCGGTGGGCTACCCACAGGCGTTCGCCGCGCCGCGTGTTGCCCGTGGTCGTGCGCTCGTCGCGGTCGCGGTTGGCGCGGATGAGCCGCACGCCAAGATCGAGTGCGGCAGCAGCATCCACCTGCCCCGTCGGGGTTTCGGGCCGAACGCCGCGCAAGAACAGCAACTCGTTGCGGTAGTCGTTGCCAAAGCCCGCGATGTTTCGCTGGTCAAGCAGGGCGAGACCGACGGGCCGCTCGGGGTCGGCGGTGAGGCGGCGCAGCGCCTCATCGCGGTCGAAGTCATCGCGCAAGGGGTCGGGGCCGAGGTAGCCGATGACCTCGTGTTCGGCATCACGGGCGACGAGCTCGAGCTCTCCGAGTGCGAAACCCACCGCCTGCCAGGGCGCGCCCTCGGCGGCTGTGGTCTCGAGCACCATGCGCGCTTCGAACGCGGGGCGACGCCAACGCTCGCCCCGGCGCATGACGTGCCACGCACCTTCCATCTTGAGGTGCGAGTGCACCGAGACGTCGCCGATGCGCATGAGCAGGTGCTTGCCGTAGGCCACGACCTCGTCGACGCGCTTGCCGCTGAGGTCGGCCGTCGCGAAGCGCGGCACACGTACGTCACTGCGCAGCACCGTCTGCCCCGCGAGCGCGGCGTGCAGTCGCGCCGCCGCGCGGTGAACCGTGTCGCCTTCGGGCATCGCTTTCTCCTAGATCCGAATGCGCAAGCCCTGCGGCGTCGCGACAAAGCCCGCGGCCTGCAGTGCTTCGGCAAGCGGCGTGCCAAAGACGCTCGCGCCGTTGACGCGCTCGACGCGCAGTGAGCGCAAGCGCGCGCGCACGACCGCGGCGAGTTCGACGGCGGCGGCCTCGAGCACGGCAGGCTCATCGGTGAAGGTCAGCACGCTCTTGCCACCGCGTTCGAGGTAGAGCGCGAGGTGCCCGTCGACGAGGGCGACGAGCGCCCCGGCCTTGCGGCCCGGCCGGTGCGCGGTCGACCCCGCGGCGGCGTCGGGTTGACTCGCCGGCCACGAGAGGGCCGCTCCGTAGGTGTTGGCGGGGTCGGTCGCGGCGAGAACGACGGGTGCCAGGGCGGGGGCCGCATCCGCGTCTCGGCTATAGGTGCGCACGCGATCGGTCGTGGCGGGCGTCGCAAACTGCGCCGCGCCAAGGCCCTCAACGATGTAGCCGCGGCGCACCGAGCCCGCTTCTTCCATGCGCGCGAGCACTGAATAGGCGAGCGCGAAGCCGCCGCGCAGACCTTCCGCCTGCACGGCCCCGCGCGTGACGATGCCGTGCCGTTCGAGCATGCGGTCGACGGCGAAGGCCGTGCGGCGGGTGGTGTCCCCGTCGCGCTCGGGAAGCAACGACCAGCGACCGGCGACCGTGGGCGGCCCCGATTGCGTGACGGATGCGGGGCGCGCGTACCCCCGATACCCGCGCGTGCGCGGCGCGGCCTTGCGCGTCGCCGTTCCCCCGAGTGTCGAGCGCAGCGGCGCGAGCGTGTCGTTCGTGAGCAGCCCCGCCCACACGAGCTGCCAGAGCTCATCGACGAGAGCGGCATCGTCGCCCCCGGCGTCACCCGGCTTGGCGACGGCGGCCGCGAGCTGCCGGAAGAAGAACCCACCCCCACCCGCGAGCGCGTCGAGAATGCGCTGCTGGCGCGCGGTGAGCTCGAGCCCGTCGGGTTCGGCGAGGCTCAGGGGCGCGGCCCCCGCGAGGTGCAGGCTCACCCAGCCGTCGCTGCCGGGCAAGCTGCCCGCGCCGGCCCAGACGACCTCGCCGCTTGCGCACAGCTCATCGAGCCAGGCGGGCGAGTAATCGCGCACGCGACTCGGCAGCACGAGGGTCTCCCAGGCGCTCGCCGGCAGCGCGACGCCCTGCAACTGCTCGATGGCCTGCAGCACTCCGTCGATGCCCTGCAGTGCGGGGCGCGTCGCGCCGAGCCCAGCACTGCCGACGTGCTGCCAGGCGGGCAAGAACCGGCCGAGGGTGCCGTGGCTGACGGGTTCGATTTCTTTGCGCAGGGCCGCGAGGCTGCGCGAGCGCAGGCGCCGTAGCACTTCGGCATCGACCCACTCCGTGCCCGACGCACCCGGGCGAAACTCGCCCTCGATGACGCGTCGGTCGGCGGTGAGCCGGCGCAGCGCATCCGTCGCCACGGCGATGCCGAGGCCGTAGCGGGTTGCCACATCGCTCGCGGCGAAGGGGGTGCGGGTGCGGGCGAAGCGCGCGACGAGGTCGCCGACGGGGTCAGGCACGGGGTCGAGAAACGCGCTGGGCACGCCGTGCGGAATCGGTGTGCCGAGGGCATCACGCAGCCGGGCCGCGTCGTCGACGCCTGCCCAGCGCGCGTCGCCTGCGATCGTCGCCCGAAAGACGCGGTTCGCGCGCGCGAGCTCATCGAGTGCCGCTGAGACGTCGACCTCGTCGAGCGTGCGTGCTTCGAGCTCGTCGACCGAGAGGGGGCCCAGGATGCGCAGCAGGTCGACGATGGCTTCGGCGTCGCGCGCGCGGCGATCGGGCGCGAGGCGTTGCAGCTCAGCCTCGAGTTGCGCAATGACGGCGGGGTCGAGCACTTCGCGTAGCTCGGCACGACCGAGCAGCTCGGCGAGCAAGGTGGGGTCGATACTGAGGGCCGCCGCCCGGCGCTCGGCGAGCGGGCTGTCGCCCTCATAGAGAAAGGCCGCGACATAGCCAAACAGCAGACTGCGGGCAAAGGGCGAGGGGCTCGGCGTTTCGACCTCGATGATGCGGATGCTGCGCTGAGCGATGCCCGCCGTCAGTTCGACGAGCGAGGGCAGGTCGTAGACGTCTTGCAGCACCTCGCGCACGGTCTCAAGCACGATGGGAAAGTCGGGAAACTCGCGCGCGACCTCGAGCAACTGGCTCGCGCGCTGGCGCTGCTGCCACAGCGGACTGCGGCGGCCGGGGTCGCGGCGCGGCAACAGCAGGGCGCGGGCGGCGCACTCACGGAAGCGCGCGGCGAACACCGCCGAGCCCCCCACTTCGCTCGTGACGAGGTCGTGCAGTTCATCGGCCTCGAAGAGAAACAGCTCGGCGCCGGGCGGCTGGGCCTCGGTGTCGGGCAACCGCACGACGATGCCGTCATCGGCCGCGATCGCCGCGCCGTCGTAGCCGTGCCGCTCGCGGATGCGCGCGGTCACGGCGAGCGCCCACGGGGCGTGCACCGCCATGCCGTAGGGGGAGTGCAGCACCACGCGCCAGTCGCCGAGCTCGTCACGAAAGCGCTCCACGACGAGCGTCTGCTCGCTCGGCAGCTGCCCGGTGGCCTCGGCCTGTTCGCGCAAGAGCGCGTCGAGGTTCGCCTCGGCGCGAGCGTCGAGTCCCGCGGCGGCGAGGCGCTCGTGGCGGGCATCCGGCGACGCAGCTGCGAGCTCACGCGTCGTGCGCCCGAGCGCGCGACCGAGTTCGGCCGGGCGGCCCAGGCCGTCGCCCTTCCAGAACGGTACTTTGCCGGGTTGGCCGAAAGCGGGGGTCACAATGACCTGGTCGTGCGTGATCTCCTGGATGCGCCAGCTCGTGGTGCCGAGCGCAAACACGTCACCCACGCGCGACTCGTAGACCATCTCTTCGTCGAGCTCACCGACGCGGCGTCCGTTGCCCTCGCCCGCGATGAAGACCCCGAAAAGCCCGCGGTCGGGAATCGTGCCGCCGCTCGTGACCGCGAGTCGTTGCGCGCCCGGGCGGCCCGTGAGCGTGCCGTTGATGCGGTCCCACACCACGCGCGGGCGCAGCTCGCTGAAGCGATCGCTCGGGTACCGGCCACTCAACAGGTCGAGCACAGCGTCGAAGGCTGAGCGCGGCAGGGTGGCAAACGGCGCGCTGCGGCGCACTTGCTCGAACCACTGCTCGATGTCGCACGACTCGAGGGCCACGTGCGCCACCGTCTGCTGGGCGAGCACGTCGAGCGGATTCATGAGCACGCGTAACTCTTCGATGAGCCCCGCGGTCATGCGCTCGCTCGTAACCGTCGCGTGCAGCACGTCGAGCCGGTGCTTGGGCACGAGCACGCCGCGACTGATCTCGCCCACCTGGTGCCCCGCGCGCCCGACGCGCTGCAAGCCGCTGGCCACGCTCGGGGGCGCCTCGACCTGAATGACAAGGTCGACGGCGCCCATGTCGATCCCGAGCTCGAGGCTGCTCGTCGCGACGACACAGCGCAAGCGGCCCGTCTTGAGAGCCTCTTCGATCTCGCCGCGCTGCTCTTTGCTCACCGAGCCGTGGTGGGCGCGGGCGAGCAACTCGTCAGACTCGGTTCTCAGCTGATAGATCTCGTTGAGCCGCGCCGTCAGCCGCTCGGCGAGTCGCCGCGAGTTGGCGAACACGATCGTCGAGCGGTGCTGCAGCACGCGGTCGACGATGTCTTCTTCGACGTGCGGCCAAATCGAGGGCGTTTGCGGAGCCCCGGAGCCGTCAGGTGAGTCGCCGCCGATCGTCGGAGGCTGGGTCATGTCGTCGACGGGCACGACGACGCTGAGATCAAAGGTCTTCGCAGCGGGGGGTTGCACGATCGTGACGGGCTGGGCTCCGCCCAGAAAGCGCGCGACTTCCTCCGGGGGGCGCACAGTGGCCGAGAGGCCGATGCGCTGGGCGGGGGTCGCGAGGCGGGCATCCAGTCGCTCGAGAGTGAGCGCGAGGTGCGCGCCACGTTTGGTGCCCGCGACGGCGTGCACCTCGTCGATGATCACGGTCGTGACGCCGTCGAGTGTCTCGCGGGCGCTCGCCGTGAGCATGAGGTAGAGGCTCTCGGGCGTCGTGATGAGGATGTCGGGCGGTGTTTTCTGCAGAGCCCGGCGATCGGCGCTCGGGGTATCGCCGCTGCGCACACCGACCGTGATCGACGGCGCGGTGCCGCCGAGCCGCAGTGCCGTCTGCGTGACGCCGATGAGGGGCGAGCGAAGGTTGCGCTCGACGTCAACGCCGAGTGCCTTGAGCGGGCTGATGTAGAGCACGCGCGTGCGTCGACGTGGGTCGTCGGGCGGGGGTTCGGCGGCGAGGCGATCGATCGACCAGAGAAACGCGGCGAGCGTCTTGCCCGAACCCGTGGGTGCCACGACGAGCGCGTGACGACCGGTCGAGATCGCATCCCACGCCCCGAGCTGCGCGGGGGTCGGCGCGGGAAACGCGCCCGTGAACCACTCGCGCGTCGCGGGCGCGAATCGGCCCAGCACGGCGGCGGGCTCGAGGGTGGTCATGACCCCATTGTTGTCGTGCCCGCTGACAGCGCGCGCTCAGGCGTACTGCGCGCGCAAGAACGTGAGCACGTCAGCGAGCTCGGCTTCGCTGACACTGTGTCCCAGGCCCTCATAGATGCGCTCGGTAAGAGTGCTGTGCTTCGGCAACCACGACTGCGTGTGGTCGACAAACGCTGGCGGAATCACCGCATCGTGCGTGCCGCGCCCCCAGAACACCGGCGGGGCGAGGGCGGCGAGTCGGGCATCCGCCGGCGCATCGCCCTGCACCACAAAGCCCGCGAGCGAGACGGCAAAGTCGAACCGCTCGGGAGCATGACGCAGCAGGTGGATGCTCATCGCCCCACCCTGCGAAAATCCCAGCAGCCCGACCGAGGCGGCCTGCACTCCGTCAAGCCAGTGCAGCAGGCCGCGCGCCGCAGCGTCGGCACCCTCGGATCGGCTCTCGGGCGTCGCCCCCTCGAGCCCGTACCAGGCGTACCCCGGGCCCGCGCGCAGGGGCGCGCGCACCGAGGCGATGACGGGTTGCAGCGGCAAGTGTGGAGACAGCCCGAAGAGGTCGCCTTCGTGCGAGCCATAGCCGTGCAGCAGCACGAGCAGCGGGCGCCCCGCGCGTTCGTCTTCGGGCGCCGACCAGATGATGGCCGAGGGGTCGATTAATTGCATGCCGCTCATGAGCCCATCGTGTCAGGTGACCCCGCAGATGCGTCGCACGAGACACAATGGAGCATGACCACCGTGCGCACTCCTGATCCGAACCCGGGCTGGCTGTCTGACGACGAGCTCGAGCAGATTCGTCAGCGACTGCCGCTTGTCTATGTCGAAGCCATTCCTGTTCGAGTCGATGGCATGGGTGTCGTCACCGAAGTGGGCGTGCTGTTGCGCGTGAATCCGGCGGGCAGCATTACTCGCACGCTCGTGAGCGGGCGGGTCATGCACGGCGAGACGCTTCGCGATGCGCTCTACCGGCACCTCGAGAAAGATCTCGGACCCATGGCATTTCCGCAGTTGCCTGCCTCACCGACTCCGTTCACGGTCGCCGAGTACTTCCCCTTTCCGAGCCCGACCCGGTTTAGCGATGATCGGCAGCACGCAGTCGCACTCGCCTACGTCGTTCCCGTCACCGGAACCTGCGAGCCGCGGCAAGATGCCCTCGAACTCACCTGGATGACGCCCGACGAAGCTGCCTCACAACGCGTGGCCGACGAGCTCGAGGGAGGCCGCGGAGCACTCTTGCGTGCCGGCCTTGCCTCGGTGGGCGTGCTGCCCTAGCCAAAAGGTGAAAAAGAGTGCCCCCCGAAAGGGGACTCTATGACCCCCTCGCGGGGTACAGAAAAGCACGTGACCCCTCGGTAACCTGGCAGAAGTTCGCTTTCCCGCGAACGTTCTTCATGTCAATCGGCCGGGTGTCTACCCGACTCCTTCCTGGCCGAACGACGTCCCGGGGGGAATCACAGCACTATGGCCGTCTTCACGTCTCGTCTCCGTCGTCGCGGTCGCTTGCTCCCCAGCATCGCCGTCGTTGCCATCGTGACGCTCTTCGCGCCCTTCATTGCTTTCCAGTCGGCCACCGCCGCCGAAGGTGACCCCGACGAGCCCGTGCTTGTGCAGTTCAGTAAGGTGGCCATTCCGCCGGCGGCGCTCGCCGCGGTCGAGCCGGCAGGCACCGTCACCTACCAGTTCACGATCAACTGCTCGTCGCTCGAGACCGACTGCCTCGACCTCACGTTGACCGACGTGGTTCCCGCACCCCTCGTTCTGCAGTCGGTCTCGACCGCTCAGTCGATCCCCCCGATCCAGACTCAGATCACGGGCAACGCGTTCACGGTGCGCATCATTGATGACCTCGGCGGCGGGCTCGTGGGCCTGCAAGCCGGCACGGGCATCCAGATAAATGCGACGGCAACGGTTCCGGCCGATCTGTCGGCGGACTTCGACGGCGCGATTCTGCCCAATACGGCGACCGTGACGGTCTCGAACCGCGAAGATCTCAACCTCGACCCGCCGCGGCCCTCGACGATCGAGTCAAGCGCCGAAGTGCGCCTCGCGGTCGACCGCACGCTTGCCTCGCAAATCACGAAGACCATCACGCCCGATTCGGCGACGGCCATTGAGGGCACTCCCGTGGCGATGACCTTGGGTGCGACGAACTCGAGCAACGGCTCGGTTGACTCGCTGGTGATTCAAGAGCCCGCGACCCTTTCGTCGAACGTTCTCGACACTCTGCAGGTCACGGGCTTGAGCGGCCTGACCTTCCCGTCGGGCGCTGACCGCATCCGCGTCGATTGGTACAACGGCACCTCCTGGACCACCGGCACGGCCTCCGCGGCTGCTGCGCTTCCCAGCGGGGTGCCAACGGCCGACATTCAAGGCTTGCGATTCACGTTCACGAGCTCGACGGGCGGCCGCATCGCGATTGGTGGCGTCGCCGCCATCACAGTGGATGCTGCGCTCTCGGCCACGGCCGCTCTCGTGACCGAACCCACCACGGTCGTCAATACCGCGTCATCGTGGGTGACCTACGGCGCCGACTCGACGCCGCCCGTGCAAGCGACCGACTCCATCGTCATTGGGCCGCCGAGCATTGGCCCGGTCGCGACGAAGCAGTTCGGCACGACCTATGTGATCGGTGGCGAGCAAGTTCTCGTC
>CALRWH020000055.1:0-15197 GCA_943371805.1 Pseudomonas synxantha
AACGACCTCCGCGGCAGCGTCGACGGCTGGGATTTCAAGAGCTACGTGCTCGGCATGCTCTTCTACCGCTTCATCTCCGAGAACCTCACGGCGTACCTCAACCGCCAAGAGCGCGCAGCGGGCGACGGAGCCTTCGACTACTCGAAGCTCCAAGACGCAGAAGCCGAGCACGGCCGCCGAGAGACAGTCAAGGAAAAGGGTTTCTACATCCTCCCGAGCGAGCTCTTCGTCAATGTGCGAAAGAACTCAGCAGCAGACGAAAACCTCAACGAAACCCTGGGCCGCATCTTCCAAAACATCGAAGGCTCCGCCGTCGGCACCGAATCCGAAGACGACCTCAAGGGCCTCTTCCAAGAGCTCGACCCCAACAGCAACAAGCTCGGCAACACCGTCGCGCAGCGCAACCAGAAGCTCGTCAAGCTGCTCAACGCCATCGGCGACCTCAACCTCGGCGACTTCGAGAACCACGAGATCGACGCGTTCGGCGACGCCTACGAGTACCTCATGCAGATGTACGCGGCCGACGCCGGCAAGTCAGGCGGCGAGTACTACACGCCGCAGGAGGTCTCAGAGTTGCTCGCCCAGATCGCGAGCATCGGCAAGACCGAGCTGAAGAAGGTCTACGACCCGGCTGTCGGCTCCGGCTCGCTGTTGCTCAAGTTCCAAAAGGTGCTCGGCCCAGGCAAGGTCGGCGGCTACTTCGGTCAAGAGATCAACCTGACCACCTACAACCTGGCGCGCATCAACATGTTCTTGCACGACGTGCCCTACGAGCAGTTCCACCTCGCACACGGAGACACGCTCACGCACCCCGAGCACTGGGACGATGAGCCGTTCGAGGCGATCGTCTCCAACCCGCCCTACTCGATCAAGTGGGAGGGTGACGCGAACCCGCTCCTCATCAACGACCCCCGCTTCGCCCCAGCCGGAGTGCTCGCCCCCAAGTCGAAGGCCGACCTCGCCTTCACGATGCACATCCTCAGCTGGCTGGCGGTGAACGGCACGGCGGCGATCGTCGAGTTCCCCGGAGTCATGTACCGCGGCGGAGCCGAGGCGAAGATCCGCAAGTACCTGGTTGACAACAACTATGTGGATGCTGTGATCCAGCTTCCGCCAGACCTCTTCTTCGGCACGACCATCGCCACGTGCATTCTCGTGCTCAAGAAGTCGAAGACCACCAACGATGTCGTCTTCATCGACGCGTCCACCGAGTTCACGCGCGTCGGCAACAAGAACAAGCTGACGGATGCCCACCGTGAGCGCATCCTGACCACCCTCGTCGACCGAGCTCCGGTGGAGCACTTTGCGGCACTCGTCTCGAACACTGACATAGCCGCACGTGACTACGTGCTCTCGGTTTCCTCGTACGTGGAAGTCGAAGACAAGCGTGAGGACGTCGACATCGCCGCGCTCAATGCCGAGATCGGACGAATCGTGGCACGGCAGACTGAGCTGCGTTTCGCGATCGACGCAATCGTTGCGGACCTCGAGGCATCTCGATGAGTAGCGTCGACAGACTCATCAAGAAGTACGCGCCAGAGGGCGTTGCGTACAGAACTCTTGGAGACATCGCGCGAACCATTCCAGGTCTCTCTGGCAAGACAAAGACGGACTTCAGCGAAGGGAACGCTCGCTACGTCTCGTACAAGAACGCGTTCGCCAACCCGTCCGTCGACCTTCACGCTGCTGACTTCGTGAAGGTGGCCCCGACGGAGCGCCAGAACGAGCTGCGGCTCGGTGATGTTGTCATCACGGGCTCGTCGGAGAACTCCGAAGACGTCGGCATGTCTTCAGTTGTCGTCCAAGAGCCTTCCGAATCGCTTTACCTCAATAGCTTTTGTTTCGCCGTGCGATTCGACGACCCAGATCTCCTCTTACCCGACTTCAGTAAGCATCTCTTCCGCGGTCACTTCGTGCGCTCGCAAATCAGACGTTCCGCAAGCGGGGTGACTCGGATCAACATCTCGAAGCCACGTTTTCTGAAGACCTTGTTGCCAGTGCCGCCTCTCGACGTTCAGCGCGAAATCGTGAGAGTCCTCGACAGCTTTGCGGACCTGGAAGCCTCATTGGAAGCCGAGATTGGGCAACGGCGCCAACTAGCGGAACCGCTACTCCGAGTCCGTTCGGGATCTCTTCACAACAAGCCATCGTCGAGGGCGCAGCGGGTGAGTACGTTCGCGCGTCAATACATCCAACCGGTTCGAGTTGAACAGGACTCCGAGTATGTCAACCTGGGTGTGAAGTGGTACGGCGAAGGCGTGTTCGCTCGTGCAGCAAAACCCGGGTCGTCGATCGCGGCAAAGACGCTATACGGCGTCCAGGCAGGACAGTTCATCTACAACAGGATGTTCGTCACGGAGGGATCCTTCGGCACGGTTCCATCGGAGCTCGCGAACGGCGTGGTTTCGAACGAGTTCCCTGTGTTCGACATTGACCAATCAATCGTCTTGCCCGAGTGGCTACATCTCTACTTCCGCGATCCGTTTGTGGTTAGCCAAGTGGCAAGGCAAGCGGAAGGCGGCACCAAAAGCCGCCGTCGATGGAAGGAAGAGCAGTTCCTCGATTTCGAAATCGAGCTGCCGGATCTCGAAGAGCAAAAGCGTGTCGTAGGCCTGGCTAGGGCCTTCGACGAATTGAATGACCAACTGCGGGCTGAGCTAGCCGCGCGCCGCAAGCAGTACTACTACTACCGCGACAAGCTACTTAGCTTCGAGGAGGCATCGTGATGGGAAAGCACATTGAGGTCTTTCTTGTGGATGGAACGCCTGGAGGAATCACAACTGCCGAGATTGCTGGCTGGACAGGGCATGTTCTCGCCGGCCCACGGCACGACATAGCGAGCATTCTCAAGCGAGCCGAAGTAAAGCGCAACGGCACCTACCTTTTGCTGGGAGGCGATGACGATGCCTCAAGTATCGCGCAGTGCTACATCGGTCGCACCGAAGACTTCGTCAGCAGGTTCCGAGATCACGTACAAAAGAAAGACTTCTGGGACCGCGTGGTGATCATCACCGCAAAGGACGACGCGTTCAACGAAGGGCATTGGGGCTACTTGGAGTCTCGACTCGTCGAGATGGCCAAGTCGGCAAACCGCGTCGAGCTTCAGAATGACAACACCCCGCGAGGCAGGAAGTTGTCAGAGGCCCAGGCCTCGGATATGGAGGCGTTCATTGGTCAGCTTCAGATCGTGCTTCCAGTCTTGGGTGTCAATGCGATCAGGGTTAGGCCGGAGGCGCGGCCTGAATCGGCTGAGGTGCAAGATTCTCCAGTCTTCAACCTGGTGAGCGCGAAGTCTGGAGTCGACGCCAGGGCCCAAGTAATTGGCGATGAGTTCACGGTTCTCAGCGGTTCAAAGGTTGTCGGGGTCTGGGCGGGGGAGGGAAGGACGCCGAGCACTATTCGTTCCTACGCCGGGCTTCGCGAACTCCATGGAAGGCTCGTCGCAGACGGCTCGATAGCAATTGAAGGCGCGCTCGGGCGTGCAACACGAGATATTCCGTTCCGTTCTCCCTCGAGCGCGGGCGCTGTGGCCCTGGGGCGCTCGTGCAACGGCCGAGTGGAATGGACATGGTCTGGCGGCACGTATGCGGACTGGGAAGAACGCGACATTGAGGTCTGAATCGCCCGCGACGCACTTCGAGCCCATCGTCGTCAGTGCTGAGAGCACGGTCGTGGCGGAGTTCACGCCTGACACCTCGACGGCGGAGGCATACCAGTCTGAGGCGGCGCTCGAGCGGGAGTTCATCCGTCTGCTGCAGGGCCAGGCGTATGAGTACGTGACGATCCACTCTGAGGCCGACCTGCTCGCGAACCTGCGCACGCAGTTGCAGCTGCTCAACGGGGTCACGTTCAGTGACGGGGAGTGGCAGCGGCTGTGCGATGAGTATGTGGTGGGCGCGAACGATGGCGCGGTCGAGAAGACGGTACGTGTGCAAGAGAACCACGTGCATGCCTTCAAGCGTGATGACGGCAGCACCAAGAACATCGCGCTGATCGACAAGTCGAGCATCCACAACAATCGCCTGCAGGTGATCAACCAGTACGAGGTCGCGCAGGGTGGCGAGGCCGGCGGTGCATATGCGAACCGCTACGACGTGACAATTCTGGTGAACGGTCTGCCGCTCGTGCACGTGGAGCTGAAGCGGCGTGGGGTCGACATTCGCGAAGCGTTCAACCAGATCGACCGGTATCAGCGGCACAGCTTTTGGGCCGGCTCGGGCCTGTTCGACTACGTGCAGCTGTTTGTGATCAGCAACGGAACGCTGACGAAGTACTACTCGAACACCACGCGACGACAACATGTCGAAGACGCTCGCGGGCAGAAGCGCCTGAAGAAGTCGAGCAACTCGTTCGAGTTCACCTCGTGGTGGGCCGATGCCTCGAACACCCCCATTCGCGACCTCGTCAGTTTCACGAAGACCTTCTTCGCCAAGCACTCGCTGCTGGCGGTGCTCACCCGGTATTGCGTGCTGACGTCAGAGCGGCAGCTGCTCGTGATGCGCCCGTACCAGATCGTCGCGACCGAGCGCATTCTGCAGCGCATCGAGATCGCCACCAACTACAAGAAGCTGGGCACGACGGATGCCGGCGGTTACGTCTGGCACACCACCGGGTCGGGCAAGACGCTCACGTCGTTCAAGGCGGCGCAGCTCGCCTCACGGCTGCCGAGCGTCGACAAGGTGCTGTTCGTCGTCGACCGCAAAGACCTCGACTGGCAGACGATGACCGAGTACAACAAGTTCGAGGAGGGGTCGGCAAACGCCTCGACCTCGACCGCGGAGTTGTCGAAGAACTTGGCCGACCCTGAGCGACGCATCGTCATCACGACGATTCAGAAGCTAGCCCGGCTCGTGCAGTCGCAGAAGGGCCACGCGATCTACGACGGCCACGTCGTGCTGATCTTCGACGAGTGCCACCGCTCGCAGTTCGGCGACATGCACGCCTCGATCACGAAGGCGTTCAAGCGCTACAACCTGTTCGGATTCACGGGCACCCCGATCTTCGCTGAGAACGCGTCGTCGGGCGGAAAGCCGTTGCTGAAGACCACCGAGCAGGCGTTCGGCGAGAAGCTGCACACCTACACAATCGTCGACGCGATCACCGACAAGAACGTGCTGCCGTTCCGCATCGACTACGTCAATACGATCAAGGTCGATGAGGGACTGACCGACAAGCAGGTCTCGGCGATCGACACCGAGAAGGCACTGCTCGACCCGACCCGCATCGGCATGGTCGTGGAGTACGTGCTCGAGCACTTCGACCAGAAGACCCGGCGCAGCGAGTCGTACGCACTGCGCGGCGGGCATGTGCGGGGCTTCAACTCGCTGTTCGCCACGGCCTCGATCGAGGCGGCCAAGCGCTACTACTCGGCGTTTCAGACGATGCAATCGACCGTGCCCCCGGCCCAGCGCCTCAAGGTCGGAATCGTGTATTCCTTCGCTGCCAACGAGGCCGAGGTCGATGGTTTTCTCGACGAAGAAGGATTCGACGCCACGGGCCTCGACCTGCCCTCGCGCGAGTTTCTCGAGAACGCGATCGCTGACTACAACCAGCTGTTCGGCACGCGGTGGAGCACCTCATCTGACGGCTTCGCCGGCTACTACACCGACCTCTCGAAGCGGCTGAAGAACCAAGAGATCGACATCGTCATCGTCGTCAACATGTTCCTCACCGGGTTCGACGCGACGACGCTCAACACCCTGTGGGTCGATAAGAACCTGCGATCTCACGGACTTATCCAGGCCTACTCGCGCACCAACCGCATCCTGAATTCGGTGAAGACCTACGGCAACATCGTCACCTTCCGTGACCTCGAGCAGCAGACCAACGACGCGATCGCCCTCTTCGGCAACAAGAACGCGCAGGGCGTGGTGCTGCTGAAGCCCTACGGCGAGTACTACACGGAGTATGCGGCTCGCGTGGCGGAGTTGCTCAAGGCGTGCGCGCCAGGCGACATGCCCGTCGGCGAAGAAGCTCAGAAACAACTCGTGGCGCTGTTCAGCGCAGTGCTGCGGCTCGAGAACATCCTGACCTCGTTCGATGACTTCGCGGGCAATGAGTTGCTCTCTCCGCGCCAACGGGACGACTACAAGTCGGTATACCTGCGCATCTACGACGAGCTTCGACGCGGGCACGACGCGGAGAAAGAGGTCATCAACGACGACGTCGTCTTCGAGATCGAGCTCATCAAGCAGGTCGAGATCACGGTTGACTACATCCTGCTGTTGGTGCAGAAGTATCGCGACGAGCGCGGAGACGGCGACGACAAAGAGATCCGCGCCGAAATCACCCGCGCGATCGATGCGAGCCCCTCGCTGCGCAACAAGAAAGACCTCATCGAGGCCTTCGTCGACCGCGTCTCGGTCGCGGGTCACGTCGACGAGGAGTGGTCAGCCTACGTCGCCGCCCGACGGGATGCTGAGCTCACCCAAATCATCGCCGACGAGTCTCTCCACCCCGAAGCCACCCGCGAGTTCATCGACCGAGCTTTCCGCGACGGCGCGCTCCAGTCCACCGGAGTCGCGATCACGAAGGTGCTGCCCCCGGTCTCGCGCTTCGCGGCCGACGGCGCCCACGGCGAGAAGAAGCAGCGCGTGCTCGACCGGCTGGGCGAGTTCTTCGAGCGGTTCTTTGGGTTGGGTTAGTTCCTGTCAGCGACTAGCCCTTGCTGCCTTTCGAGTTCCTTGACGAACCACCGTGACGCAAGCTCGCCCAACAGGCTGGATATCTCAGCGGCCTGATTTAGAGCCACCTTTTGAGACTTGACTCCCAAAGCCCAATCTCTATATCCCTTCGCAATCCATGTGGACTCGGGCGCGTGACGGTTTATTAGCGCGAGCTTTCGTTTTCCATTCAGCGACTTGCCCGCGCCCGGGCGGCGCTGGTCGATCCGAAACGTGTCTCCACCGTCGCTGGCGAGGACATCTCGAAGTGTCTTGAGCGAGGTGATCCAACCCGGTTCGTGATCAACGACAGACGAGTCAGGAAAGTCTGCTTCATTGTCTTTCACGGAAATCCCAAGGAAGTACTCAATTCGTGTCTTGGAGACATCGGCGGCCAACCGTCGGCCAACAACTTGCACCTGTGCGCGTATCTCTCGGCCGTTAGGCAGCTCAGGAGAGGTCATCAGAACGGCTGGCATACCCGCTCCATTCCTCTCAACAGCGGTGAACCAGGAGTCGAGAGGTCGGGTCACGAGGGGAATACCTTGCAATACCCGCTCTACTTGGCGCTTCTGAAGCGGGATCGAAGAAATGTCCGCCAAGGTCAAGCGAGAACCGCCAAAACACCCGAGCGCTTCGCCCCAGGTCAATACCGAAAGTCGTTCGGTAGTGGACACCCATTCAGGAACATCCAACTCTGACGGAAGCAGCACAATCACGTGGTCCAGGGCGGCCAACTGGCGAACGATCTGCCCCTGGGTGAGGGCATGGTCAAGCTTCGCTTCAATCCCGACGACGAACGAGTTGGCCCCAGCGGGGAATGTCAGCTCGACGTCGGTGAGCTCGACTCCCTCGCACCTCACGGCGGGAGTGCCCTTGATCTCAGTGGCGCCAGATCGCTTCGCGAGTAGTCGGACAAAGGTCTCGGGTGCGTGACGAATCTCAGCGGCTAGGGCACGCGTCACCATTGGCTCGGTGGTGTAGATGGGCACTTGGCTCATTTCCAGATCCTCTCAGTTCGTAAGGGCCGGGAACGAGCTCCTCGCAGGTCTCCTTGGGCAAAACTGAACTACCGCCGATCTGGCCCATGAAGCCAGGCCGCCTCAACTACGGATTCCAATGCCGCTTTGAGGTCAGGTGCCATCCGTGGCAGTCCGAGCATCGGTATACCCGTTGTTCGAGCTTCGGCCTTCGTGATCCATCTTGATGTTTGGCGGAAGCCAACGCCATGAGCGCAGCTATGCGATCGCGATAGCGAACCTTGTGGCAATTCGGCACGCTCATAACTCTGCGTTCGACCACTGACAGGGCGGGTCCTTCGGTCGTCAAGCATTGAAGCGCTTCTGCTTTCGGCCTCGTTGGCGCTTGCGGGTTGTGTGCCAAGCCTCGTGTTCAGGGCACCAATGAATGCTGGCCAGCGTTGGGTACCCGGCTTGGCGAAGAGCGTCGAGTGCTCGACGTGCGAGCCATTGGCTTAGGTACGGCTTCTTTGTGCAAGTGTGCATGCGAGTGCACCCCTTCTTTGTCGGGGGTTGGGCATGCACTGCGAAAGCCAGAAGATTCGGCACGTAGTTGGGACGAATTCGAGATGAAGGTATCACTCTTCGGGATTCCCGGTCTCGGTCTTGGTGCACAACGCGTGCGCCATGCTTGGCGCGGCAGCCGAGCATCCCGAGCCCCTGTAGAAACGCGGGTGCCCGCAGTGGTCTTATGGCACGAACGCACGCGCGCACACGCGCGCGTGCACGAGCCCGAGCGAAGGAGGCCCGCGTGGAGCCGCTACTCATGAACGGCACGCCCTGGCAGCTGCCCGTGGCGATGACCGGGGCGGCGAGCCCGGCGAAGGCCGCGGTGGGCGACAAGCCCGTGGCCGACTACATCGCGAGCCTGCCGCAGCCGCAGCGCGGTATCGCCGAGGCGCTCGATGCGCTCGCGGCGGCGACGCTGCCCGAGCTGCAGCGGTCGGTGAAGTGGGGGATGGCCTACTACGGCGTCGGCGACGGCTGGTGCTTCAGTGTGGGGGCGTTCGTGGGCCACGTGAAGCTCATGTTCATTAACGGCACGACGCTCGAGCCGGTGCCGCCGGTGACTCCCGTGGGCATGGGCAAGGCGACGCGCGGCGTTGAGCTCGCGGCGCTCGACGAGATCGATGCTGCCGTGATCGCGAGCTGGATGACGCAGATTGCGTCGCGGCCGGGGTTGGGCGGGGCGCGGCGTTAAGTGAGACCGCGTCCATAACTTACTTACACTTAGCGTGCTAAATGTAAGTAAGATGTCGTCATGGTTGCGTTTAGTGGGGCACTTCAGGTGCCGCGTGCCAAGCGTGAGCGTCGCGTGTGGCGCCCGCGTGACACCGGGTACTACTCGCGCCGTGAGCTCGAGCGGCAGTCGGGCGAGTACGAGTCGCTCGTTCCGATTGCGCTCGCCGACTGGCAACCGAGCATTCCCGCCGAGCTTGCGGCTGAGCTCGATGATGCGACAGCCGCTCTGATCGACTTTGACTCGTACGCCGACCGACGGCTGGGGGAACGAGAAGCGGCTCTCGGCCCGATGGCTGCGATTCTGTTGCGCTCTGAGAGCGCATCGAGCTCGCAGATCGAGAACCTCACGACCTCGGCGCGTCAACTGGCACTGGCCGAGTTGGGAGAATCAAGCGCCGCCAACAGTCGCACCGTTGTCGGAAACGTGCGGGCCATGGAGGCCGCGCTTGCCTTGGCTGATCGGCTTACTACCGAGACCATTCTGCACATGCACCACGCTCTGCTTGAACACCAAGAGGGAATGGTGGAGCATGCGGGCCGCCTGCGCGAGGAACTCGTGTGGATTGGGCCGGGTGATGCCGGCCCCCTGACCGCCGAATTCGTCGCGCCACATCACGAACACCTGCCTGCCGCTCTCGATAATCTCGTGGTCTTTATGGCGCGCAACGACCTGCCCGTGCTGCTGCACGTGGCCGTAGCGCATGCTCAATTCGAAACGCTGCACCCCTTCGTCGATGGCAACGGCCGAACTGGTCGGGCGCTCGCGCAGTCGATGCTCAAGTCGAAGCGCGTTGTCACTCGCAGCACCGTTCCTCTCTCGGCCGGCCTCTTGGTCGACGTTGACGGCTACTTCGCGGCACTGACGGCGTTTCGCGACGGGGATGCCGCCCCCATCGCGCGGCGATTTGCCCACGCGGCACTCTTTGCAGCTGCAACCGGTGTTGAACTGATCGATGCGCTAGCCAACGCACTCGACGATGCGCGGGCGAAACTGGTCGGCGTACGCAGCGACGCGGCCGCGCATCGGGTGTTGCCGTTGCTGATCGGTCAGCCGATCGTCACGACCGGCTACCTGACGCGCACGCTCGGCGTTAACGAGGTCGCGGCTAAGCGAGCGCTCGACACTCTCGTTGACAGGGGAGTGCTCGACGAGATCTCTGGCCGAAGTCGCAATCGCACGTGGGCCCAGCCCGGCATGCTCGCCGCTCTTGACGCATATGCCCGGCGTGCCCGGAGACGCGGCCGTTAGTCGATCGCGCCGCGCAGCATCCGGAGTCCGCAAGCGCACTAGAGTCACCGCATGGCCGCCGACCCCACCGACCACTGGACGCCTGTGGGCGTCGTGTTCGAGAACCACCCCATCGAGATTGACGGGGTAAACCCGTGGAAGCAGTCGTGGAAGTCGACCGACGAGATTGCCGATGTGCGGCATCCGGCGTACCCCACGCAAGTGCATGACGTGTCGGTCTATGTCATGACGGTCGAGGGCCGCGACATTCTGTTTGCGGCGGGTGAGCTCTCGAACGGGGTGTGGGGCTTCTATCGCCCGTGGCCTGCGCGGTCGGAGCCCCGTTCAGCGTGAGCTGTTCGCCGTGCGGCCCCGCACGATGCCGATGAACTCATCGACTGTGCACTTGAGGGCCAATGGCTCACCCGAACTCGGGTCTCTCGGGGCGCTCGGGAACCGCAGGTAGCCCTGTCGTCAGGATCGCGTCGAGCAGACGGTAAGCGCGTTCCGGAGGAAGCTCTCCGGGGAAGTAGTGCTCGAACACCTGCTCTGCCGCATCGACGTTGTCAATCGAGAGAATGGCGAGCAGGGTCGCGATGTCGTCGCGATTGAGGGTGACCATCACACGCTCCTGAGGCTCTCGGCGTCGATGAGCACGCCGCGCCGGGCGAACTCGTCGGGTATCGGGCCCAATACTGCGGCCGTCACGAAGCGACTGTCGGTGAGCATCCGTGGTTCGTCGATTGTGGGTGCGCTGTCGATCCACGGGGGGAGAGGTGCACCGACCTCGTTCAGTCGGTACTCCGTCAGGCTAGCGAGCGCGGCGTCGTAGAGGGTGTCGCCCGTGGTCTGGGGCGGGTAAGCGGTCACGACCACGCGGTTGGTCGGGGTCTCTGCTGCGAGATCGTCGTTGAACGCGAGCCAGCTGCGAAACGCTTGAGACCGGTCGCCGGCGCTGAGCCACTGTCGAATCTCAGTCGAGGCCTCAAGCACGGTGCTTCGGAGTGTGGGCGAAATGGCCAGTCGAGCCCCGCTGCTGCGTAGGAGGGTATCGAGCGTGTCGACGCGGGGCGTGCGCCGGCCGCTCTCGATAAACGAAATGTTCGACGCTGGCAAGCCTGTGCGGGTAGCGAGCTCTGACTGGCTCACTCCGCGGGCAGTGCGGGCGGCGCGACTGAGGGTGGCGATCGTCATGGCGCACCTCCGTTCAGTATTTATCGTAAACGATAAGTCACGAGATGGCGCTAGGTTCTTCGCATGGCCGCCGACCCCACCGACCACTGGACGCCCGTGGGCGTCGTGTTCGAGAACCACCCCATCGAGATTGGCGGGGTGACCCGCGACATTCTGTTTGCGTCGGGTGAGCTCTCGAACGGGGTGTGGGGCTTCTATCGACCGTGGCCGGCGCGGTCGGAGCCCCGCTCAGCGTGAGCTGTTGGCCGTGCGGCCCCGCACGATGCCGATGAACTCATCGACTAACGGATGCGCGCCCGCCGTCGGCCACACGAGCGAGATGCTCGACTCGACCCCGTCGGTCAGCGGACGTGCGACCACGTCTTTGCGCGAGTGGGCGCGGGCCACCGACTGGGGCATGACGGCGACTCCGACGTTGGCGGCGACGAGCTCGACGGCGTCGGATCCGCTGCCGCCGTGCAGATCAACCGTGAGCATGACGAGGTCGTCGAGCCCGCCGAGCTCGACGAGGCTCACGCTGTCGAGGCCGGCCACCAGAGATCCTTTGGGGGCGAGCACGACGGGTGCTTCGCGGTAGAGCGGGATGGCGTGCCACTGCTCGTCGGCAATGACGTCACGCAGCAGCGCCATGTGAGCGGTGCCATCCGCGAGGGCCGCGAGCGCAGCATCCTGATTCATCGGAAGCATGTCGAGGCGGCCGCGGGTGCGACGATCGCGCCAGACGCGCTGCCACTTGCCCGGAGTCACGCCGGGCACGAAGGCCACGCGCAGAGGGTCGGGGTACGGAGCGGCCATGGGCTCAGGCTATCGGCGCGCGGCCCGACGCCGGTCGACCGCGTACGCTCGACACCATGACCGAAGCACCGCGCGAAGACCGCCGCCAGCAGCCGAAGCCCAAAAAGGAGCAGCTGCTGAGCCCCGCGACGGCGGCCAAGAAGCTCAACCTTTACCTGCCGGCGACACCCGCGGAGTTTCAGGCGACGCCCATTTCGCGCACCGCTCTGCAGGCCCTCAGCGACAGCCCGCCCGAGTGGCTCGCGACGCTGCGCCGCGAAGGCCCGCACCCGCGCGATGAGGTGTCGCGTCGCCTGGGTGTGTCGAACTCGGCGCTCGCTCGCGCGAGAGTGAGCGACCACATGACCACGGCCGAGATTCGCGCGTTGCTCGACGACCGGCCCGAGTGGCTCGTCGTCGAGCGCGAGAAGCACGCGCCGGGTACGGGCGTTGTTCCGGGCACGGCGATTGGCGAGCGGCCGGCGCGGGTTGAGCCCGTTGCCGCGGATGACGACGACGACACTGACGAGTACGTCTGACTGAGACCGTGACGCCGCGCCGCACTCACGGGGCGACGTCACGGAGGGGTGATCAGCTGCGCTTCTCGATCAGCCGAGCTTCGAGATCGGCAGCGAAGCCTTGACAGATTGATTCTGTGCCGCCGATGAGCGTCTGAAGCGTGACCGCGGATAAGTGGCGCGACATCCTTTGACCTCGCCCGGGTCACCCCCGCTGCAGGGCGTGAAGTCTCCGCACTGTTCGTAAGTCGTCAATTCTGGCGTCTCGGCCATCGGCACTGTGACGGTTGAGCGTGCCGAGCCGGATACCGTCGCATGAACTCTTTTCACGATAGCGAAGGCAGTGACATGACGCACTCGACATCGACCCACCGACTGCGGCGCACCGCCGCGATGAGCGCGGCCAGTGTCGCCGTGCTCCTGAGCGGCACGTTCGTCGTTCCTGCCGCGCACGCGGCTGTCGCTCTCGACGCATCCGGGGTTGACTTCGCGTTCATCAACGCGACCGACGTTCTGGCGGGGGCTGCAGCAGGAGACACGTTCTTCTACAGCAACGTCGCCACGATTGATGGCGTTCAGGTCGACGCCACCCTCACGATTCTCGAATCGTTCAACTTGCTCTCTGACGACCTGACCGTCTTCGTCAACCAGAACGCCATCGACCTCATCAACCCTCTCAAGCTGGCCGAGGCTGACCCTCCCGCACCGCTCGCGAAGACGGGGTGCTACACCGACGTTCTCGTCGGTGGTGATCCTTTCGGCGCACCGACGGTCAATACTGTTCCGTCTCAGTATCGGGTTGGTTCCGAGGTTTTCAACAGCGCAACGTCGTTCGACGCCGGATCTGACTTCGTGGTTGGCTCAGAGCTCGTAGCGGCCGATGAAGCCGACCCGACAAGCCCCGCTGACGACCGCAAGATCAACACCGAGATTCAGACCTGCGGCGGCGCCGACTTTTCGAACTTCCCCGACGTCACCTTCCACGAGTACCCCGGATTCGTACGGTATCAGATCGAGTTCAGCACCGGAGTCGCCAAGACCCCGGTGCACCTGATCAACCTCACGCTCTCGGCCTTCGACATCGATGGCGGCCAGTACCTTCGACTGTTCTCGCCGCTGCCTGACTCGTATCGCGTGTTCGACACCTCGGAGCTTGAGGTCTGCGGCCCGGCGGCGCTCACCGGCGTCGCTGGTGCGTGCGCTGGCGACTATGCGGGCTCGGGGGCCTTCTATCTCGAGACGGGTGCGAGCACGCTCGAGTTCTACGGCGACGACTCGAGTGACGAGGGCGAAGTGTACGAGTGGGCCGCCGAAGCGACCTACACCGAGCCGATCACGAGCCTGAGCTACCAGTTCGGGGTGCGCAGCGGCATGGGCGGCTCGTCGCTTGCGGTCGGTTTCGACGCCATCGACTGGGCGCCTGAAGCGCCGGAGCTTGCAGAGACGGGGCTGTCGTCGAGCGCCACAGCGGCGCTTCTCGGTGTCGGCCTGCTCACGCTGCTTCTCGGTGCTGTGCTCGTGCGTCGACGGATGCCCCTCGACTCTCGCTCGTGATGGCGGGCGCGCGGCGAGCAGTCGCGGCGGTTGCTCTCGCAGGCCTGTTGAGTTTCGGAGGAGTATCGGCGGCCCACGCTGGCTCGATGCAGATCTTCGTCAAGACATTGACCGGGAAAACGATCACGCTCGACGTCGACTCGTCTGATTCCATCGAGCAGGTCAAGTCGAAGATCTTCGACAAAGAGGGCGTGCCGGTCGAAGACCAGCGCCTGATCTTTGCGGGCAAAGTGGTCGACGACGGTCGCACACTTGCTGACTACAACATCCAGAAAGAAAGCACGCTGCATCTTTCGCTCATCGCGCCCCTCGGGTTCACCGACGCGACGCTTGAGCCGTTCGTGCTCGACACTCCGTACGCGGACGGCGTTGAGGTGAACGCAGATCGCGGTGCGCCGGCGTACGCGGTATCGGCGGGAGCATTGCCCGCGGGCATCGTTCTTGATGCCATCACGGGTGGGGTGACGGGCACGCCGACCAGGGCGGGAGCCTGGACATTCACGATCGCCGCTACGGCCAGAACCACAACCGTGAGTCAGACCTATACGGGAATCGTTGCAGCTCGCCTTGCCGCCACGGGCATTGAGGCTGGGCCGCTCGCGACACTCGCGGCGCTCCTGCTCACGGCTGGTCTGGTTGCGCGGGCTCGTCAGACGCGCGCCCGCTTCGCCACACCGTAACGAGCCCTGGAAGAACGGCTGCGAGCCCCACGAGCCCGAACACGACGCTCGCGGCGAGGCTCGCGCTTGCGGTCGAGCCCGCGAGCGGCAGCAGTGCGGCCGCAGCGCCCTCGCGCAGGCCCCAGCCGCTGATCGTGATGGGCACGAGCATCGTGAGCAGAATGAGCGGCACGAGCGTCACGACCGCGGCGAACGAGAGGCTCAGGCCCACCGCGGCTGCCGACGCCCAGAACGCGATCAGGATGCACGCCGTCGTTCCCGCGCTGAGGGCTACTTGCGCGAGTACGACTCGGCGACCGACGAGAGCAATCGCCGCCGTGCGTGAC
>CALRWH020000056.1:0-14889 GCA_943371805.1 Pseudomonas synxantha
AGCCGAGCGCTCGCAGTTCGTCTTTGGCCTCGTCGTGCGTGATGCCATAGTTCAGCGTGCGTGACAGCAGAGAGTCAATCGCCGCCATGAAAGCCCCGCGGTCGAACTCTTTTTCGTCGCGCACAACAAAGATCTTCTGGTTATCGGTGCGCTCGACACGGTCAGGCTCATAGCTGAGCTCTTCGAACATCTTCTCGCCCGGGCGCATACCGATGATCTCAATCTGTAACCGGGGGTCAACCGCGCGTACCAGGCTCTGAGCAAGGTCGAGAATGCGCACCGGCTCGCCCATGTCGAGAACGAAGATGTCGCTGTTCTTGCCGAGCGCGGCCGACTGAATAATCAGTTGGCTGGCTTCGTCGATGGTCATGAAGAATCGCGTGACTTCAGGATGGGTGACGGTCAACGGGCCGCCCTTGGCAATCTGCGACCGGAAGATCTGCATGACGCTGCCGTTGCTCTCAATGACGTTGCCGAATCGCACGGCCGTGAATCGCGTCGAGACGTCGTCCGCCGCGAGCGATTCCATGAGCATCTCGCCAATGCGCTTCGTCGTGCCCATGACGTTGACGGGGTTCACGGCCTTGTCAGTCGAGACATACACGAAGTTCTGCACGCCGTGCTCGATGGCGAGGCGCATCATGTTGAGGCTGCCCCACACGTTGTTGTTGATCGCCTCAATCGCATTGTTCTGCATCAACGGAACATGCTTGTAGGCCGCTGCGTGGAACACGATGTCGGGGGTGAACTCCGCGAAGATCGCCTCCATGTGGGGCCCGCTCTTGATGTCGGCGATACGCAGTGTGACATTTTCGCGCCCAGGAAGAGACTGACCGAGGTAGAACATCCCGTTCTCCCACCAGTCGACACAGACAACTTCGGCCGCGCCGGCGGCAAGAATGTGACGCGTCAGTCGTGAACCGATCGAGCCCGCGCTTCCGGTAACCAGAACGCGCTTGCCAGCGAGAAACTGCTGGGCCACAACAACGTTGTGCTTGACGGGCTCGCGACCGACGAGGTCGAGAACGTCAACGTCGGTGAGGTCGTCGATCGCGACGGTGTCTTTCGAGAGGATGTCGTAGGTTCGCGGAACGATCGCGATGTCGACCGAGTCAGACGAAATCGAGTTGATGAATTCACGGACCTTGGCCGAGTTCGCCGTCGGAATCGCGAAGTACACGAGATCGATGTCGTGGGCCGCCACGACCTCGTTGACGTCTCCTAACGCACCCAAGACCTCGTCGCTCGTTGACCGGTCGTCGAGAAACCCGACGACCTCACCCCCTCGCGATCGAATGTCCTCAGCGAGCGACATCCCCGCAGTCCCTCGCCCAACGATGAGAATCCGATCGGTCACTGTCGTACCTCCGGTGCCGTGTATGTTCCGTCGAGCACTGCGTTCAACGTGCTCATCATGATTGCACCGGCCCCTTCCCGCATCGCGTACTTCTCTGCCCATGCCCGTCCGCGACGGGCAATACCCTCGAGTTGGCTCGGATTATCAAGCAGGCGTTTCAGGTTGGAATAGACCTCATGATGCTTGGTCACGACCCAGCACTCATTGCTGCCAGGAGCGAGATCGGTCTCGATGTGTTCGTCTGAACTCATCATCACCACACAGCCCGAGGCCAACGCTTCAACGCCGAACACGGCTGGCGAGAAGCCATAAAACTGATTGAGGGCAATGTGTGCCCGCGCAAGCTCGGCCTTCACGGTTGCGTTGGTGACCCCGATCAACTCGACATACTCGAATTGGTAGCCCTCAGCCTGAAGCTGGGCAATGGCCGCCCGAACGAGTGGAGTGCCCTTGATCACCGGCGAGGTCGTCGCATGAACCAGCACGAGGTTCGACAGGTCGTCGAACTTCGACGTATTCGGTAGCGGCTCATCGGGCAAGAAGTAAAGGAAGGGCTCTGTCCCCTTCGTGAGGTAGCTCAAGTGGTCCACCGTATTGCTGAACATCGCGGTGGCATAGCGACTGGCAACCCGTGCGATACGGCGCTTCGCGTCATCCCACTCCTGAGATTCGAAAATCGGCCCTCGTTCTCCCATATAGGTCGAGATGTTCGGCAGGCCGGTCGCACGCTCTAGCTCGTGCATCAGCTTGATCGAGCGAATGTCTGATCCGCACCAGTAGCAGACAATCGGCAGGCCCTTCTTGGCGAGGTACGAGAACTCGAATTCGCGTTCGTCGATGCCTGTGAGCAAGAATCCGGTGGCACCAACGTAAATGAACCCATCGGCCTGGTTCATGAGCTTTCCGAGCAGCAACGGCCCAGCGATCACCCTTTCCGCCCACCGCCATCGCGAAGCGGGTTTCGTGCGAAAGCGATAGTCGTACTGGCGCGCGTAGACGAACTCTTGCGTGAAATTGACCGAGTACGACCAGGGAATCGCGCCCGCAATTTGCAAGACCATCGACGCGCACTCATCGGGGCCGACCACCCACGAAACCGGGTTCTGACGCAACCGACCACGGCGCAGCCGGTTAACGTTGTAGCTCGCTACGAGCGCTGCTCGCTGAAAGGTAGCGACGATTCGGGGCCGCAGATTCATTGGTTCCTACTCCGTCGCTCGTGACTACGCAGACCATTCTAGAGTTGGCCGACTCCGCCGCCCTCTGCCGGTCAGACGACCGAGGCGATCAGGCGCAAGGCCAGGGCGATCAGGCGAGACCCGCGAGCGCGGCCTGGCGTGCGAAATCGGGGAAGGCTGCGACAAGCTCGTCAAAGGTGCCGCTACCGGCTACCTCTCCTTCTTGCATGAAGAAGATGCAATCAGCATGACGGATGGTCGCAAGTCGGTGGGCGACGATGATCTTGGTGACGCCTCCGCCGATGGCGTCTAGACCCTCCATGACGAGTGCCTCGGTCGTGGTGTCCAATGCGCTCGTGGCTTCATCGAGCACCAAGACGAGTGGATCGCTGTACAAGGCACGCGCGATGCCGAGCCGCTGGCGCTGCCCACCCGACAACGACAGGCCACGTTCACCGACCCGAGCCTCCATTCCGCCGGCTCGCGCTGAGACGAGCTCCCACAGCTGCGCTTGCTCGAGAGCGGCCCGAACGCGGTCGGGATCGTAGCCATCCCCCCACGTGAGCGCGACGTTCTGGGCGATGGTCGCGTCAAAGAGCGCTACTTCTTGCGGAACGTAGCCGACGCGCGAGCGCCACGCGCTTCGCACCTCGGTCAGCGAGACTCGGTCGATCGAGATCGTTCCCTCTGTTGGCTCAAGCAAGCTGATGAGGAGGTCAACCATCGTCGACTTGCCTGATCCAGAAGCCCCGACGAATGCCACCGTCGAGCCGAACGGGATGCTCAACGACACTCCCTTGAGTGCGGGGGCCGCATCGGCGGAGTACTGGAACACGACGTTGTCGAGTACGAGGTTGGTGGGGTTCTCGGGCACGGGGTCAGACGGTCGAGCAGCCACCTCGGCGGTCGAGCGCTCTGTGTCGGCTAGTTCGGCGAGCACGCGCCGAGGGTATTCAGAGATCGACACCATGAGCGCGAGCACCGACTGCACGCGAATGACCGATGGCGCCATACGGAATCCGGCGAGGGCAAAGAGAGCAACAGCCGCGATCGCCTGCTCGATGCCGCCCAACAGGAACCCGACGCCGCCAATCACCACGAAGCCGACGATGAGGCCCGACTCGAGGGCGTAGCGCGGAAGCTGCCCAAAGAAGTACATGTTGCCGCGCGCCCGTGCGCTGAGGGTACGCACCTGTGCAACGACGTCGGCGACCTCGCCTTCTTTGTTGCGCAGCGAAACTTCTTTCATTGCCCCGACGATCTCGAGCACGAGGCGAGAAGCGCCAATGGTGTTGTGAACGTGCACCTCGCCAGCAGTGCGAACCGGACGCGCGATGCCGAAGAACAAGAGAGAGCCGAGGAGCAGTAGGTAGGCAAGAGTGGTCACGGCGAGAATCGGTTGCACAATCGCGAGGGTTCCGATAATCACCACCAAGCTCACAAACTCACCCAACAGAGTCGCGCCGGGCAAGACGAAGCTGTTGACGGTCGCGTCGACACCCGTGTCGGCGAAGCGCATGATCTCGGCCGAATTCTTCTTCAAGCGGTCACGCCACGGTGCCGTGATGTAGGCACGGAAGAGTCGATCACCGATCTCAACCTCGTAGCGTGGAATACGACGAGTTGCCCACCACGTCACGAGAACGGCGAGCGCTCCCTTGGCGACCATAAGCACGCAAATCACCACGATGACCCACATGACACCAATGGGGTCGAGAGTGCCGACGAACGGCAAGACCACGGGCGTTCCCGCGGCAACGGGGCCGACGACCGCGGCAAGGAGGCCCAGGGCGCCCGCATCAAAGATGGCGAGAGACGCGAGCAGCCAGGAATACAACCGAAGGAATCGTGCCCCTCCGAGCGGGAAGACCGCGACCACTTCCCGATACAGGGCCAGCACTGACCTCACTTGAGCCTCCATTCGGCGAACCACGCGAGTCTACCCGGGCGGGCCCATGCCCCATGGAGCGTAGCCATAGACTCGTTGCCATGCGTCGACACGTCTCGGGACGAACATGGTGAGCCAACCCGCGGAGCGCAGACGGATTCTCTGCGTCTCCTTTTCTCCGATCTACGCCGATTCTCGAGTGCTCCGCCAGCTCGAGGTGTTGCGCGCGCACGGCGACGTGACGACCGTGGGCTACGGTCCGGCGCCAGAAGGCGTCGCTCGGCACATCGAGGTACCCGAAAACGCGTCATCCCTGCCCGAGACGGTGCTCGGCGTCGCCAAGCTCGCCCTCCACCTTCACAACGCCGTTGAGCTCACCGCTCCAGGCGAGAAGGCCGTGCGTACCGCCACCGTCGAGTCGGGACCCTACGATTTGGTCGTCGCGAACGACGCCCGAGCTCTTCCGCTGGCATTCGCTGCGGCGGGCAATGCGCCGGTACTGGCCGACATGCACGAGTGGGCTGCTGAAGAGCGCGCAACGGTGTTCATTTGGCGATTGCTCGTTGGTCCCTACATGGAGCACCTGTGCAAGAAGTACCTGCCCCGCACGACGGCGGTCACGAGCGTGAGCTCGGGATTGGCCGGCCTCTACACCGAGCGCTACGGTGTCGCCACCGAGATCGTGCGCAACGCCGCCGACTTCCAAGAACTCGCGCCGTCACCCGTCGATCCCTCGATCATCAAGCTCGTGCACAGCGGCACCGCTGACGCCGAGCGAAACATCGTCGAACTCATTGAGGCGGTCGATCGCCTCGGCGAGCGTTTCAGCCTTGACCTCTACCTGCTTGAGGTTCCGGGCGGGCATCTCGAGGTGATCCGCAAGAAGGCCGCCCTCACGCCACGCGTGACCGTACACCCTCCGGTGCCGCCCGAGACCCTGCCCCGCGTGCTCAACCAGTACGACCTGGGTGTCTTTCTCTACCCCTTGCGAACACTCAGTCACCTGTACCACTTGCCCAATAAGTTCTTCGACTTCGTGCAGGCGCGGCTTGGCCTCGTGTTCTCGCCGGCGCCAGAGATCGATGCCCACGTCGCACAGTATGGGCTGGGGATGATCACGGCCAATACGAGTGCAGACGCCCTGGTCGACGCCTTGCGCGACATCACCGTCGACGATGTCGTGGCGTTCAAACAGGCAGCCGATCGCAGTGCCCACGCTCTCTCGAGCGCTCCCGACCGCGCAACGCAAGACGCTCTGGTCGCGCGACTTCTTGCCGACTCATGAGGGTCGTGATCGCGACGCGCATTTATGCGCCTGAGGTCTCTGCAGCATCCGGAATTCTGCGCATTTGGGCCGAAGAGTTTCGTGACCGGGGGTTCGAGGTCACGATCCTGACCGCTCGACCGCCCGCCGGTGCGGTGATCGACGACCCGCCAGGAATCGAGGTGCGTCGCGCGCCCGTCAAGCGCGACCGGCAGCAATACGTGCGCGGCTACCTGAGCTACATGAGTTTCGACATTCCGCTCGCGTTCCGACTGTTGTTCTCTCGCCGTGCTGACCTTTATGTGGTCGAGCCCCCTCCCACCACGGTGGCGGTCGTGCGAGTCATCGGGGCGCTGCGTCGCACTCCCTACGTGGTGCGGGCTGCCGACTATTGGACCGAAGCCGCTGAACTCGTCACGCGATCGCGGCTTGTTCTCGGCATCCTGCGCCGCCTCGAAGCGTGGGGCCTCAATGGCGCCGCGACGCTCTTCGCTGCGCACCAACCGCTCATCGATCGGTTTCGGGTTGCGGGCATTGCGACCCCGGCGATACCCATCGGCTTTGGGGCTGACACCAAAGACTTCCACTACGACGGACAAGTCGCTCCACACGATCCGGTCTTTGTCTATGCCGGCACGCACTCTGAGTGGCACGGAGCCGGAATCTTCGTTGACGCGATGCCCGTCGTTCTCGAGCGCTTTCCCGGTGCGCGGCTGGTCTACTACGGCAACGGTGAAGAACGCGACGGGATGCTCGCTCGCGCGCACGAACTGGGCATCGAGGCATCCGTCGCTTTTCACGGCCCGATTCCGCCGGCCGCGCTCTCACCCCTCCTGTCGTCGGCGACGGCGTCGGTGGCGAGCCTCACCCCCGTACCCGCCAACGAGTATGCGTTGGCAACAAAGGTCTATTCGTCTCTCGCCGCAGGTTGCCCCGTCATTTTCGCGGGAGTGGGACCAACGATGGAGTTTCTTAACGACGCCGGACACCCGCACGCAGGGGTCGCCGTCGCGTATGACGTCGAAGCCACTGCTGCCGCGATGGTCGCGGCAGCGACCCAGCCGCTCGCGAGCGATGGTCGCGCAGAACTCGCGGAATGGTCAGCCGGCCAATACTCGCTTCGCGCGATCGCCACTCGAGTGGTCGACGAAAGCCTCGCAATCATCCCCGGGTAGACTTGTGTCATCCCTCTGACTCTGGAGAAACTCCGTGAAGATCGCCGTCATCGCCCTGGGCAAAATCGGGCTCCCGCTCGCCGTGCAGTTCGCCAGCAAGGGACACGAGGTGATCGGCGTCGATGTCTCGCAGCGCACGGTCGATCTCATCAACCAGGGCATCGAGCCATTTCCGGGCGAGGCTCACTTGCAAGGGATGCTCTCTGACCTCGTTCCGGCGGGCAAGCTTCGCGCGACGACTCAGTACTCCGAGGCCGTTCCCGGTGCCGACGCTGTGGTTCTCGTTGTGCCGCTGTTCGTCGACGAAGAGACGGCCGAGCCTGACTTCGGGTGGATGGATGGCGCAACTCGCTCGCTCGGTGAGGTTCTGACCCCCGGCACCCTCGTGTCGTACGAGACCACGCTGCCGGTGGGCACCACCCGCACGCGCTGGAAGCCCATGCTCGAAGAGGCATCGGGCCTCACCGAGGGCGTGGACTTCGACCTCGTTTTCTCGCCCGAGCGCGTTCTGACGGGTCGCGTCTTTGCTGACTTGCGCAAGTACCCCAAGCTCGTCGGTGGCCTCTCTGAACGAGGCGCGGCCAAGGCCGTTGACTTCTACCGGGCGGTGCTCGACTTCGACGAGCGCCCCGATCTGCCTCGTGGCAACGGCGTGTGGGACCTCGGCAGCGCCGAGGCCGCAGAGCTCGCCAAACTCGCCGAGACGACCTACCGCGACGTCAACATTGGACTTGCCAATCAGTTCGCCCGCTTCGCGTCGACGGCCGGCATCGACGTGTATCAGGTCATCGAGGCATCGAACTCGCAGCCGTACTCGCACATTCACCAGCCCGGTATCGCGGTGGGTGGCCACTGCATCCCGGTCTACCCCCGCCTTTACCTGTGGACTGACCCGGAGGCGACGGTCGTTTCGGCCGCGCGCGCCGCTAACGCTGGAATGCCCGACTACACGATCGGACTACTCGAGGGTGCCTACGGCGACCTCTCCGGCGCGAAGGTTGCCGTGCTCGGCGCCTCGTACCGCGGTGGCGTGAAAGAGACGGCGTTCTCCGGCGTCTTCCCGGCTGTCGCCGCCCTTACCGCACGCGGTGCGACCGCTCTCGTGCACGACCCGATGTACACCGACGAAGAGCTCGAGAAGCTCGGATTCTCGGCGTATCACTTGGGTGAGCCGGTCGACGCCGTGGTTGTCCAGGCCGACCACACCGAGTACCGCACTCTCACCCCGAGTGACCTTCCGGGCCTGCGCGCCTTCATCGACGGACGTCGCGTCTCTTCCGCAGACCAGTGGCCCGGCGTTGCGTACCGTGTGATCGGCAAGGCGATCGCCTAACCGCTTTGGCGGCAGCGCGCCGCACGGGCGAGCGAGTAGCTAGGCCCCTACCTCGGCGAGGAACCGAGGGCCTTCACCGCGGGTCGAGAAGTCGAGAGCCGCACGGTCAGCTGCCTGCTTCATGGCGGTAATCTGCTCGGCCGATAGGGCATTGAGCGCCGCGGCAAGATCGTCGCCGGTCCACCCGTCGACCACGATGCCAAACCCGTGCTCACGCACGAAGCCAACGATCTCAGGGCTCTCGCCGATGACAACGCCGAGGCGCCCTTGAATGGCCTCGAAGAACTTGTTCGGCAGCGCGTAGATGTTGTTGGCGAAGCGGGGCGGAAAGAAGATGAGCTCGAGGTCGTACCCATTGAGCGCGCTTGCCACCTCGGTGACCCCCACGGGCTCGCGGAACGTCGCCCGCCCCGCAGCGATCGCAGGATGCGCGCGCAAGGGTGCCAACGAACGCTCGTCTCCGAGAACCATGAGCACGAGATGAAACCGCTCGTCGAGCAGCATCGAGGCGTCGAGCATGATGTCGATTCCGCGCTCGACCGCGGCGTAACCGTGGTGAACAAGCATGATGTGTTCGGGATCAACCGGTGACGGTGTCAGCTCTTGATAGGGCGCGATGTTGCGGATGACACCGGGCCGGGCGATGCCGTATTGATCGCGGTAGAGGTCGGCGATGCCTTCGGCAACCGTGAGGTGCTTGGTGAACACGGGCGACGTGATGAAGGTGAGCAACCAGTCGTCATAGCGGGCTATCAACAACTTGTAGACGAGGCTGGTTCCATTGCCCGAGTAGACCTCGTGGAGGTCAAGCACGACCGGCCCGTTAGCCATGGCGGGAATCGCGTCGACGGCCCACGGCAGCAAGTGATGGTCGTTGACGATGATGAGGTCGTACTTCTGGCCGACCAGCTCGTCTTTCGGAATGTACTTCTCAACGACACCGCGGAATCGCGCACGCGGGGGAAGCAAGGCGTGAAAAATCAGGTCGACGCGGCTCGTCGGGTGACCGATGCGAAAACCCCGGCCGGTGGCGTCGGGATGCTCGGGCCCTTGGCTCAGAATGTCAACCCGGTAACCGGCGGATTCCAACCAGCGAATCTGATTCGAGACTCGGGCATCGCTGCCGACGGCGGAATAACACATGACGAGGGCCCGCTTGGGGGCCGGGGATACCTGGCCTGACACCCCGCTAGCCTATCGGCATCGCTCTTGACCACCGTTCGGTTGGGCGCCGACGACCACGCCCTCACGCATCGACATGGCATGATAGATCGTTGTGCGTGCCCGCTGTTGTGTCGCGCGGCGAGCCCCAACGACAGAATCGGAGAATGACACGTGTGCGGAATCTTTGGCTACATCGGCCCAGACGCCCTTGACTCCTCGGCCGCCAAGATTCTCGTGAAGCACGCGCAGCAGCGCGGCCGCGACTCGAGCGGCATGGTCATCCACAGCGCCGCTGGCTACCACGCGTATCGCGCGGACGACCCCATCGACCGACTGCTCAAGCGCATCCCTCCGCTCGGCAATCTCTTCTTTGGGCACAGCCGTCTCGTCACCAACGGAACGGGTGACAACCAGCCAGTTTCGCGTGAGCAGGTCATCGTGCTGCACAACGGCATCGTCGTCAATCACGAAGCACTCTGGTCGGTCATCGGTAAGGCCCCCGAACTCGAGATCGACACCGAGATCATTCCCGCGATCATTGCCTCGCACCTCGACGGCGGCGGCACGATCGAGACTGCTGCGGCTCGCGTGATGGAACTCGCCGAAGGCGTGGTCGCGTGTGCGGCTCTCGTTCCGCGCCTCGGCAAACTGCTGCTCTTCTCGAACAACGGCAGTCTCTATGTCGGCAACACCGGCGGCGGCCTGATCTTCTCCTCCGAGCGCTACCCCCTCGAGCAGATCGAGGCGACGGATGTTCGCCAGGTGCTCAACGACGTCATCATCGTCGACGTTCCGGTTCAGACGGAGCCCATCGAGCTCTCTGAGTGGAAAGATCGCTCGGTCAACCTTGTGCCTGGCCTGGGTTTCTCGGCCGAAGAAGAGGCATTGCTCGTCTATCCCAAGCCCGACTTCCGTCGGTGTACGCGGTGTGTTCTGCCCGAGACGATGCCCTTCATTGCGTTCGACGAGCAGGGCGTCTGCAACTACTGCCACAACTACAAGCCCCGCAACCACCCGCGGCCGAAAGAAGAACTGTTCGAACTCATCAAGCCCTTCCGTCGCGCGTCGGGCGACGAAGTGCTGGTTCCCTTCTCGGGTGGGCGTGACAGCTCATACGGACTGCACCTGATCATTCACGAGCTCAAGCTCAAGCCTGTCACGTACACCTACGACTGGGGCATGGTGACCGACCTCGGTCGCCGCAATGTCAGCCGCATGTCGGCCAAGCTCGGAGTCGAAAACATCATTGTGGCCGCCGACATCACCAAGAAGCGCGACTACATCCGTCGCAACCTCAACGCGTGGATCAAGTCGCCCCACCTCGGCATGCTGAGCGTGCTGACAGCCGGCGACAAGCACTTCTTCCGCCACATCGAGACACTCAAGCGGCAGACGGGTGTCACGCTCAACCTGTGGGGCATCAACCCGCTCGAGGTCACGCACTTCAAGTCGGGCTTCTTGGGGGTTCCGCCAGACTTCGCCGAAGAGCGCGTCTACAGCCACGGTGCCATGAAGCAGTTGCGCTACCAAAGCCTGCGCTTGAAGGCCATGCTGCAGAGCCCCGGGTATTTCAACCGCTCGATTCCTGACACGCTGCTCGGTGAGTATTACCGCAGCTTCACGACCAAGTCGGACTACTTCCACTTGTTCGACTACTGGCGCTGGGACGAAAAGCTCATCGAAGACACGCTCGACAGCGAGTACGACTGGGAGCGCGCGCCCGATACGCAAACCACCTGGCGCATCGGTGACGGAACGGCCGCGTTCTACAACTACGCGTACTACACGATCGCAGGCTTCACCGAGCATGACACCTTCCGCAGCAACCAGGTGCGCGAGGGCGACCTCACGCGCGAAGAGGCTCTGCGATTGGTCGAAGAAGAAAACACCCCGCGGTACCCGAACCTCAAGTGGTACCTCGATGTGGTCGGTGTTGACTTCACTCAGGCCATCACGGCCGTGAACAACGCCCCGCGGCTCTACAGAGAGCTCGCCTAGCGTCGAGCCGAGCGGATCACGCGGTCGCGGTGGCAGATGCCGCAGCGACCGTCGTGATCCCTCGTCCGCGCAACGAGCTCCACAGGGTCGCCATGAGCGCCGCGTAGGCGAGTGCGCCGATCACCCATACCGCGGTAGGGCCTACCGGAAGCCCGTTCCACCACCACTCAGCGCCCGCGTCGAGGTTGAGTCCTTGCTGGTCTGCCCCGGTGACGTAGCGACGGATGTTCACCTGCAGTGACACGAGGTTGGCAACGGTCAATGCCGCCACGATGATGACCGTCTGCACGCGCGTGAAAGCCAGAGCGCGGCGAGCCGGGTCAGTGACGAGGAGCAACGCAAACAGCACGATCAGAGGCAGCAAGTAGCGGGGCTGCAAGTTCTCGCCGACCTGGTTGCCGCCGACCGTCAGCACGTAGACCGGCAGGGCCACGAGCACGAGAAGCACGCCCGCGAGGGCAATCGCCTTACGACGGTTGAGTCGCGCTCCCGCCGTGAAGGCGACCGCGATAAAGGCACCCGCAGCCGCCCAGACGACGATGGCCGGAAGCTGAGTGTCGAGCCAGCCCAAGGCCCACGACCCAAAGACGCCCGTCCACAAGAACGGCAACATCAAGAGGTTGTAGGCCGCGAGAGCCAATCCGCTCGCCGACGTCTCGGCCCCTCCGCTAACCGGCCCACCGCTGGGTCCTGCAGGGCCGCTCGTGAACCCGCTCGAACCCACTCCGGATTGTCCGGCCAAGGCAAAGAAGACAAGGGCCGTCAGCATACCGATCGCGGGCAGAATCGCAAGGAGCCAGGTTTCGCGAGACGGCCTGAACGAAACGATCAGCGCAACAACGGTGGCTCCGAAGACGTAGACGGCAGCGTCACCGCGGGCTCCGGCCGCCATGAGCACCCCGACCAGATAGAGAGCGCCGAGCATCCACCGCCGACGTCCGGTGGTCTCGAACCAGCCAAGAAGCGCGAGGAAGGCCGTGCCGACGCCCATGACCGCCCAGCCGCTCGGGTTGTTCGACGCGATGATGAACATGCCCAGGGGCACGAGTGCGATGAGCCAGCCCCACAGCAGGGTGGACCGCCGCGCGGGCGGAAGGAGCATGGCAAGCGCTGTTGCGAGCCCAACAAAGAGCGCAGCATTGAGCACGCGCATGACCAGCGCACTCGACTGCAGGTCGTCACCCGCAAGTAGACGCATAGTCGCGTAGTAGACGGGTGGGTATTCGCCGGCGAAGTTGCCGCGTTCGATCTCAACGGGGTCGCCCGCCCAGGTGGCGAACACCTCGTCTTGACACGCCGCACTTTGGGTGGGGTCTTGCGCGTAGCACGCGACGTTCTCAAACGCCGACGGCACGACACGACTATCAGGTTCAGAACCGGGCTGGCAGAGGTCTCCCCCGTCGACGGCGCACCACGAGCTCACCAAGTGGTAGTCGTCGTCAGGCCCCGCACCCACTGGCGACGCAAAGGCCCACGCGGCGAGAGCGACGAACGCGAGCAGAGGGGCCGCGTGAATCCAGCGAAGACGCGCGAGGGCAGAACGAATCCAGGTCATTGCGTAGCGCTCCCGTTCACGCTCGAGGGGGTCTCGCTCAACTCATCGCGAGACGGGTCGTCGCGGCCGAGCCGAAGCCATGCCATTGCGAGCACCACCATGGTGGCGGTGAAGGCGAGTGAGCCGAGCATCCACAGCGCCATGGGGCCTACTACGCCGTCGGCCCACCACCACTCGACCGCCGCGTCGAGGCTCAGTTGCTGCACGTCGAACCCCGTCACGTAGCGCCGGAGATTCGTGTACAGCGCAACCGAGTTCGCGGCAGACAGCAAGACCACAGCCGGGATCACGTGCCACCGGCCGGGCGTCAAGGGAGCATCCCTTTCTCGCCTTAGCAGCAGTAGCGCCGCCAGAACGACCACGAGGGGTACAAGGTAGCGCGGTTGAACGTTCTCGCCGACGACGCTCACGCCGCGCGTGAGAATGTACAGCGGAAGCGCGTAGAGCGTGACCACGAGCGCTACGACCATGACGGCCTTGCGCCACGGCATGGTGCGAATGCCCAGGGATGCAAGGCCGATGAAGACCACGAGAGTGGCGAACTCAACGAGGTAGAACCCGGGCCACACTTCCATTCGCCACCCCAAGCCCCACGAGCCGAACACCCCCGTCCACAACTGCGGAATCGATACGAGGTTGTAGGCGAGAACCGCGCCGATGCTGCGCGACTCGGGGTCGGTGATTCCGCCGTTCAACCCGCCCTCGGCGACCCCCGCATATCCACTAGTGGCAAAGAACACGGCTGCCACGATGGCAAGTACAGCGGGAAGCATCACCTTGATCGCAAAGGAGCGGCTTCGCTCGAACGACAAGAATCCAGCGATGGCGAGCCCGAGAATAGCGTAGACAGCGGCATCGGTTCTCGACCCTGCGGCCATAAGCACGGCGACCACCGTCAGTGTTCCCAAGGCCCAGGACCGTCGCCCCGACGAGCGGAACCACCCGAGCGCCGCGATCCACGCGGCACCCACGCCGATGACGCCCCAGGCTCCGGGATTGTTGGATGCGATCAAGAACGCCGTGAGAGGAACCAGAGTAATCGCGGCTCCAGCGACAAGCGGCACACGGAGTGTGGCCGGAACCACAACGGCGAGCGCCGTCATGAGTGCGAGATAGAGCGTGATGTTCACGAATCTCATGACCATCGCCGACGTCTGCACGTCGGTCGTCGCGAAGAGATTCATGGTCGCGTAGTAGACAGGCGGGTAGGCGCCGATCCAGTTGCCGTGATCGGCCGCGACGACGGGCTCGGGGTCACCCGACCAGTCTTGACACGCAGCACTCGCCGTGTCGTCGGCGACGAAACACGGAGCGTTCGTGATGCCCGGAAGCACCAGGCGCCACCCCTCACCGTTATTGGGGTCGGTCGCACACAGGTCGGTGCGCGCTTCGTTTGCGCACCACACGCTCGCGAGGTGGTAGTCATCGTCAGGCGACGCGCCGATCGGTGACGCGAACGCCCATGCGCCGAGCGTGAGAAACGCCAAGAGCGGGGCGAGCATGACCCACCGGAATCGCGACAAGAGGCCGCGGCGGCCAGCGCGATCAGCGGTCATCGTTGCGCTGAGCCTGTTCGATCTCAAGGGCGAGCTTCTGCACAACCTTGCGCAGCTCGTCGCGCGTGCGCGCAAGCTCAAGACTGATCTGCATCAACAGCAGCAAAATGACGAAGAATGCGCCGACGAAGAGCAGATTGATGGGCTGGGCGATGCCGAAGAACCCTGAAACCGCGTCGAGCAAGCCGGGCCACGCCGACAAAACAATTGCCGCAACCGAGGCGACGAGCCAGATGACGGCGTACTTCTCGGGCAGCACATACGACCGCAACAACAAGATGACGGCGATGAGCAAAATGACGGCCATCACGATGGCCAGAATCTGCGGGGTCATGCCGTCACCTCTCGCGACGCGTGTGCGCGGCGCGCGCGCAACTGTGGGGGCACGCTGCGAATGCCGGCGAGGCCGAGAATGAGCAAG
>CALRWH020000057.1:0-14885 GCA_943371805.1 Pseudomonas synxantha
ATTTCTGGCCTTCGCCGCGAACTCGCCGGGCCCCGTCTCGGGGCGCGGGCGCGGAGAGGGCAGCACAAAGCTCTGCCCGCGAAGGCTCGGTCGGGCTGTCGTGCGGTTCTGGCAGTGCTGTCGCGTGGGACTCGCCGTGCTGTCGCGCGGGTCTCGCTGTGCTGTCGCGTGAGTCTCGCAGTGCTGTCGCGTGCATCGCGCCCGGCCGTCGCGTGCATCGCGCCCGGCCGTCGCGTGCTTCTTGCCGGGCATCGAAGCCGGGACTGTTCGCGCCCGCCCTACGCGCCGCACGGAGCCCCCGTTCGGGAGACTCCCCAATCGCAGGAAAGTCGAGCGACTTTGCTCACGAACTTCCTTCGTTTCGGGAGTCGGTGAGGTGAAACTGGCGCGGGCCGGTCGGCGGGAGCCCACGGCACGTGCGCACATGGCCGCATGTGCCCACGGCACGTGCGCACTCGGCCGTATGTGCCTGCGGCACGGGCGTACACGGCCGCATGTGCCTCGGGCACGTGCACACACCGCCGCGGCGGCTAGATGCCTCGTGCCGCCGAGAAGTCGGTGATCACTCCCGGATGCCCGAGCGGCGTCGCGAGCACCGAGTCGGGTGCGCGCGCAGCGAGTTCGGGAAACCCTGCGGCCGCGAGCAACTGGTCGTCGAGGTGCAGCAACTCGGCGTCGACGAGGGTCCACGGCTCGTGGGTGTTGCGCGCGTAGAGGGTGCGCCCGAGGTGGCGCTCGTGGAATCCCCATCGTGCGGTAAGAAAACGGCTGAGCTCGGTATCGACGGTGGTCGTGCCGGGTCGTGCGTGAATGTGCGTGGTCGGGTGAGTGCCCGTGCGGCGGCGCGAGCGGTACTCGAGCGTGCCCTCGGCGATGTGCTGCTGGGCGCGCATCCACTGATACGGAAGTCCGAAGAGAGCACGGGCAGCCAATACCGACGGCAACTGCTCGGCGTCGAGCGATCGGAACACGACGCCCCGACGACCGGCCTCATCGATCGAGTAGGTGCGCACGTTGATCTCGATGAACGTGCCGAGCCCGGGCACGGGCGGAAGTGGCAAAAAGGCGTGATCGCTGAGCACGAAGGGGATGAGCCCGACCCACGCGTCGCCATTCGCGTCAACGTCAGGGCGAGTGCCCGGCGGCATGAAGGGGGCAACAATCTCGGGTGAGACGCGCCAGTGCAGAAAGACGAAGTCGCTCCAGCGCTGACGGATGACCGCGCGGCCCGGCAACGGGGGAGCGTGGGGGTCGAGCGCGTCGGAGCCAGCAAAGAGCATGCTCCCATCATCCTCGCTTAGCCTGGATTCACCATGTCGTACGATCCGCTCTCGAGCACGCCGCCGCCCCTGCCCACGGGTGCCGCGCGTGATCCGGGCGATGCCTGGGTTGAGGGCCCCAATGGGCAGCGCTACTGGGGGCGCTTCGGTGCGGCTGGGTTGCTCGCGTGGCATCCCGAGGCGGGCATTCTGCTGCAACACCGTGCGGTGTGGTCACACCACGGCGGCACGTGGGGGCTGCCGGGCGGAGCCCGCAAGCAGGGCGAATCGGCCGTTGACGCTGCCGTGCGCGAGGCGGGCGAAGAGGCCGGCGTTCCCATTGCGGCGATCGAGCCGTTGTTTGAGAGCCTCTTCGATCTCGGGTTCTGGTCATACACGACCGTCGCGGTGCGGGTTGTGCGCCTCTTCGCGCCGATCGTCGCCGACGCCGAAAGTGTGGCACTGCGGTGGGTCGCGATCAGCGACGTGGATGCTCTACCGCTGCATCCCGGATTCGCTGCCAGCTGGCCGGCCCTGCGTGCGCAGCTGCCCGAGCTTTAGCGCGACAGGCACCGAGCTCGGCCGCCCGACGCGCATGGCCTGGGTCGGCTAGTCGTCGTCGCGCTCAGCGGCCTCGAGGCGCTTGAGTACCTCGAGCGCGTCGTCGGCCGCTTCGCGGAACGGGTGCAGCACGGTGGACACCGTGCCGTCAATCAATGCTTGCCGGTAGAGGTGCGCTTGGCCGTCGGTGTGCACGGTGACAGCGATGGGGCACGTCGCGCCGGCTCGCCGCAGGGCTGCGGCGAGCACGAGGTTGGTGTCGACATCGGGCACCGTCGTGATGATGAAACGGGCGTCATGCACGGGCAGGGTTTCGGGAAACTCCGGGCTGCGGGCATCGCCAAACACGACGTCGACGCGATCGGCGAGCTCAGCATCCTGAAGCCGCACTTCGGCGAATGGGTCCCACTCGACGAGCAGCACGCGGCATCCTTCACCGACGAGTTCGCGAATGAGTTGACTGCCGAAGCGGCCATGCCCGAACACGATGGCGTCGTAGCGTTGCTCGTCGCTCGCGGGTGCCGTGCGTGGAGTGCGACGTTGAAGGCGCGAGAGCAGAGGCTCGAGTCGGGTGGCGAACCGTTCGGAGTAGGGGATCAGATAACTCGACCCCGCGATCGTGATGAGCGCGACGAGAGTCACGAGCCCGACGATGTCGTCATCGACGAGCCCAATGTCTCGTGTGAGCGCGATGAGGATGAGGCTGAACTCGCTGATCTGAGCGATCGCGAGACCCGCGAGAAAGCCGACGCGGGCCGGATAGCCCATGAGGCTCATGATGCCGATCATGATGATCGGTGTGCCCACGAGCACGAAGATCGACAGCGCGATCGCGAGCGGAACTTGAGCGCCGATAGCCGCAAAGTCGAGTTCGGCGCCGAGCACGATGAAGAAGAACAGCAGCAAGAAGTCACGCAGACCGCTGAGTGACGCATGCACTTGTTCGCGATAACGGGTGGATGCGAGGGCGAAACCCGCGAGAAACGCTCCGACTTCGATCGAGAACCCGAGCACGTCGGTGAGTGCGGCGACGCCGATGGCCCACGCGACACTCCACACGATCAGCAGTTCTTGGCTCGTGGCGACGCGGTCGAGCAGCCACGGCAGCACCCAGCGCATGGCGATGGCGATGCCGACCAAGAGTCCGCCACCGCCCAGCAGGATGCGCAACGCTTCAGCGCCCAGATCGAATGTGGCGCCATCGGCAGCGCCTGTGCCGATGCTCGTGAGCACGATCATGACGATGATGACGACGACGTCTTGCACGATGAGGAGGCCGAGGGCGACGCGGCCGTGCAGTTGATCGAGTTGGCGATGGTCGGTCAGCAGCTTGACGACGATGATCGTCGACGAAAACGTGATCGCGACGCCGACGACGGCGGCTGCCACGAGGTCGAGCCCGAAGAGCATGGCGATGCCGAAGCCGACAATGGCCATGATGACGATTTGGCCGAGCCCGGTGGCGAGAGCGACGGGGCCAACGGATCGCACGAGATTGACGTCGAGTTTGAGTCCGACCAAGAACAGCAGTATCGCGATGCCGATTTCGGCGAAGAGTTCGAGTGCTTCGGCTTCGTGCACCCAGTCGAGGGCGCTCGGGCCGACGACGATGCCGACGACGATGAACGCGATGATCAGGGGTTGGCGAGCGCGGTGGGCGAGAAACGCGACGGTCGCCGCGAGCGCGAGAATCAGCGCCGTGATGCCGAAGGTGTCGAGCTCGAGCGCCATAGCTTCACGTTACCGGTCAGCATGGGTGGGCGGTTGGTGTGACGGGGCGGTCAGCGTGGGCGGGCGGTTGGTGTGACCGGTGGGTCTGCGTGGGCGGGTGGCTAGGGCAGCAGGTCGAGCATCCGTTCGGTCACGAGGGGGGCGATCGCGAGGTCGCCGAACTCGTGTGGATGCACCCACCGCAGCTCATCGATCTCCGCACCCGCGATGGGGGCGCCGGTCGACTCGCTGACCTCGGCGCGGAACACTTCGGCTTCGACGAGCATGCCGGCTTCGTTCGCTGCAGGTGCGGTGAAGGTGCCGAGTGGTTCGAGGGCCGCGGGGGAGAGCGTGAGCCCGAGCTCTTCGTGAAGTTCGCGCGCGAGGGTCTGCGCACCGGACTCGCCGGGCTCGTACTTGCCGCCGGGCTGCATGAACACGGTCGTGCCGCGCTTGCGCACGAGCAACAGGCGCCCGGCGCTGTCAACGATGAGCGCCGCCGCCACCCGAATGACGTGCGATTGAATCGCCGCACCCTCGCTCACCTAGTGGGTGCTCCCGCCGAGGTGAGCCACGTCGTCGCGGGTAGACAGGGTCGTGGTGATCGCGATGCGGATGCCGCGCTCGAGCTCATCGAGCGTGAACTGCGGGCTGCCGCCCAGCTGGGGTGTCGCGGGCACGTGGATGAATCCGGCTCTCAGCCCTGGCCGTGCGGCCGCGAGCCCCATGAGTTGGTAGAAGACGTGGTTGCAGACGTAACTGCCCGCGGTGAGCGAGATGTCGCTGGGAATGCCCGCAGCATCCAGCGCATGGGCTATTGCCTTCACGGGCAGGCCGGTGAATCGTGCGGCTGGTCCGCCGGGTTCGATTTCGGCATCGCGAGGTTGGTCGCCGTCGTTGTCGGCGATGGGGGCATCGGCAAGGTTGATCGCGACGCGTTCGGGAGTGATGGCGTGGCGTGAGTCGGCGAGGCCGAGGGCGATGACGATGTCGGGGTCGTGAGCGTCGATCGCGGCGGCGAGCAGGCCGGCGGCGCGGTCGAATGACACGGGCAGTACGTCGCCGACGATGCGGCAATCGGGATGCCCGAGCTCGGTTAGTCGTCGTACGAGCTCGCCGCTGGGGTTGACGGGTGCTCCGGCGAAGGGTTCGAACCCGGTGACGAGCACGACGGGCTCGTGGTCAGCGCGAGCGTTCATGTGCTCAGCCTGTCACGAGCGCGCACTCACGTGCGCCTGAACTCGCGCGCGTTCTCGCGTGCGCACTGACGCCTGTGCACACAAGCCTGTGCACACACGCCTGCGCACTCACGCCCGCAGCGCATCAGTGAGCGCCCGACTTCGTGTCGGCATCTCTCGCGGGGCTCCGCCCGGATGATCGGGCGGCACAAGCAGGTACCGCGGCCCATCGCGGCGAATCTCCCACCCGTTGTTGTGCGCGAGAAGGTGATGATGTCGGCACAGCAGGATTCCGTCGGCGACATCGGTGCGTCCGCCGTCGCGTTGCCAGTGGTCGATGTGGTGTGCTTCGCACCAGGATGGCGGCCGTTCGCAACCGGGCCAGCGGCATCCGCCATCGCGTGCGGCAAGGGCGATGCGTTGGGCCCGGCTGAAGAGTCGGCGTTCGCGGCCCAGGTTGAGTGGCTGGCCAGCGTTCTCGGCAGAGCCGTCGACCGTCAGCACAACCGTGCCCGCACTGCACGCCACTCGTTCGACCGTGGCGATCGAGACGGCGTCTGACTGGCCCTCGAAGAACCCGCGACCCTGCCCCGAGTCGAGGGCCGTGGCCGCCACGACGACGCGCACACCGATCGGACCATCGCCCAGCAGCTGGGACGTGTCAGCCGAAACTCCTTGCCGCAACAGCTCGGCGACCGTGTCGCTCGCGCGCTGCTCCGGAGTGCGATCATCATCGACCGCGCCAGCCCCCGAATAAGGATCGTCGTCAAAGCTCGGCATCGTGCGCTTCGGTGAGGTCACGCGGTCGTAGACGTCGCTCACGATCGCGAACGTTTCGGGGTCGAGCACCCAGTGCGCGTATCCCATGCCGTCGGGGCGACGCCCGAGTCGAAACGAGCGCTGGGCGCGGCGCGACTCTTCGCGCTCGGGAAGGCCGAGCAGATCGAGGTCGTCGCGCATTGCTCGTGCTTCGCGCCCGGCCCGGTCAGCATCAAGCCCCGCAACGCGAGCGAGCAGTTGTTCGGCCGCCGCGTCGAGCATCTCGGCCGTGAGCGCAGGGGAGGGGGTTCCGAGCCCGAGACGCACAGCATCGGCAACGGCGACGCTCACGCGCCCGTCGAGCACCGCGGCGCCGATCGCCGGTGACGCATCAGTGACCCCCGCAACACCGCTACTCGACGCAGGGTCGCCATCGAGCTCGCCCGAGGAAATCGCGCTCGCCATCGCCATGCCGATACGTACGGCCGTGCGGGCGTCAGCCGCGCGGGTGCCGGTCGTGACGCGCACGAGTTCGTCGGCCGTGCGGTGCCCGGTTCGCTGTGCGAGCCCGTCGGATCCCAGCTCGACAGCCGAGCGCCGAGCGATCTCGCCCGAGAGAAGAGACACGTGCAGTTGAGCGAGGCGCACTTCGTCGGCGGCCACCCGCGTGAGCTCGAGCAGCGCGTCGTCGCCGAGGGAACGGAAGAGGGTGAGGTCGCGGGGAACGTTGGCAAGGGCATCCACCGCAGCGGTCATCGCGTCGGCAACGCACGGTGCTGCGGATTCGGGGGAGAGCGGCGCGATCGCCGGGGACACGGTTGTGGGTGCGGCAACGCGGGGCGCGGCGACGTCATGCGCGCGCGGCGCGGCGACCTCATGCACGCCGCGCGCTGGAGCCAGCAGCGTCGTCATGATGCACACCCTTCGCGTCGCCGTTTGCGGTTCAGTGATTCGAACATACATTCGACTACGGACATTGGGGCGGGGTATCCACAGGGAGGTCGCCCGCGTGACCGCGAGCGGCTGGTCGACCGGCAAAGGCAGACGTGGCGAGGGCTGCGCCGGAGGATGCGGGGGACACGGCGGTTCTGGCGAAAGCGGCGCGACGCAGGCGGCGCCGGGAGAGCCGCCGACCGCAGGCGGCGCCACACCCTCGACTAACCCCACCACCCCGCCCCGGGTGCACAATGGCACGATGACCACCCCGTCGCCGAACACCCCACACTCCCCGGCAACACTGAGCCCCCGCCGCACCCGCATCGTGCTGCTCGTCGTGAGCCTCTCGCTCATGACCGTGGTGTCGGCGGTGAGTGGCCTCAACGTCGCCCTGCCGAGCCTTGCGCGCGCGACCGGCGCGAGCCAGACCGAGCTGACCTGGATCGTGGATGCCTACACCGTCATCTTCGCGGGCCTGCTCTTGGCCTCGGGCGCCATCGGCGACCGGCTGGGGCGCAAGGGCATCTTGCTCGTGGGTCTCGCGATCTTCGGCACCGCTGCCGCGGCCGCCGCGTTCGTCGAAACGCCCGAAGCGCTCATCGCCCTGCGCGCGGTCATGGGAATCGGCGCGGCCGCGATCATGCCCACGACGCTCTCGGTCATCACGACGACGTTTCCCGAGAGCGAGCGCGGCAAGGCCGTGGGCGTGTGGGTCGGCGTGGCCGGCGGTGGTGCCGCGATCGGCGTGTTCGCCGCGGCCGTGCTGCTGCAGTGGTTCGAGTGGCCGTCGTTCTTCTGGCTCAACGTGAGCCTTGCGGCTGTCGGGTTTGTGGGCACGGCGTTGGTGGTTCCGAAGGGGCGAGACGAGCATCCGCCCCGCTTCGATGGTTTTGGCGCGCTGCTGAGCCTGCTCGCCGTCGGCGGAATCGTCTTTGGCATCATCGAGATTCCGGAACGCGGAATCGACGACCCGCTCGCGATCGGCGTGCTCGCCGCGGGCCTCGCCGCGCTCGTGGCGTTCGTCGCCTGGGAGTGGCGCACGCCCGCCCCGCTGCTCGACCCGCGCCTGTTCGCCGTGCGCGGCTTCGGCATGGGCAGCCTCTCGCTCTCGGTGCAATTCTTCGCGGCGTTCGGCTTCTTCTTCGCCGCGCTGCAATACCTTCAATTCGTCGCCGGCCTGAGCCCGCTGTGGGCCGCGGCGTGTCTGCTGCCGATGCCGTTCATCCTCATTCCGCTCGCGCGGTTCTCGCCGCGGCTGGCCGAACGTTTCGGATACCGCCGCGTCGCCCCCGTGGGCCTCGTGCTCATCGCCACGGCGTTTGTCGTCTTCTCGCAACTCGAGGTCGAGCTCAACTACGCCGTCTTTGGCACGGGCATCGTGCTCTTCGCGATCGGCATGGCCCTCTCGGGTGCGCCGTCAACGACGGCCATCACGCAATCACTGCCCCCGGGCAAGCAAGGCGTCGCCTCGGCCGTCAACGACACCGCGCGCGAGTTCGGTAGCGCGCTCGGCATCGCCGTGCTCGGCAGTGTGCTCACGCAGACCTATAAGGCGGGGGTTCAGGATGCGATCGCGGGCCTCCCGCCCGCGATCGGCTCGGCCGTCGAATCCTCGATCGCCTTCACTCAATCTGACCGAGTCGCCGAGTTCGGAGCCGCCGCCCAGCCCGTCATCGACGCCGCCAAGCAGGCATTTCTTGACGGTGTGACGAGCGCGTTGCTCGTCGCAGCCGTCGTGCTCGTGGTGACCGCGGCGATCACGGCGACGTTCGGGCCGAAGCGCGTGTTAGGGCTTCCCGGCGCCGGCGAATGACCCCGCGAGCGAGTAGAACACCACGCCGACTCCCAAGAACGTGATGCCGAGCGCAATGTTGTCGGGCATCACGATGGTGAACACCACGCCCACGGCGAAGAACGTGATGCCCGTCGCCATCCATGCTCCGCGCGCGGCCGAGTTGCCCTGCGCTTGCTCCTCGGCGCTGGGCTCACTGGCCTCGGGCGTCGGGACGTCGTTCTTCTCCACGCGCCCAGAATAATCACGATCCTCACCCGCCAACACAGTCGCCGACGGATGCCCAGCCCCACCCTTCCGGTGCACGACCCACCCCGCCTTTCGCGCTAGACTCTCTCTTCGTGCCCGCGAGGGTACACAGCCACGGGCTGTGGCGCAGCTTGGTAGCGCACTTGACTGGGGGTCAAGGGGTCGCAGGTTCAAATCCTGTCAGCCCGACACAACGAAAAAGAGGGAGCCGATGGCTCCCTCTTTTTCGTGTGCCCGGGCGCGCGAGACAGGCCTGCGGAACCGAGCTGCGAGCAGCTGGCGCCAGGCCCGCTGACGCTTTGCGTCACCCCATGTGTTGGGCGTTTCGCGATTCGCCCACGGCGCCACCTAGCGTCGTGCCATGAGAAATCTGTTCACTATCGCGAGCGCTGCGCTCGGTGCCGCCCTGCTGATCGCCGGGGGCGTTGTTGCACCCGCAAACGCCACCCCTACTGACGAGCCTGGCCGCGTGGTCGGTACTCCTGCAGAGGTCTCGCCCGCTGCCGCAATCGTTGACGGAGGCCTCCAGCAAGTGCGCCTGTACTCGGGTTCGCTGAACTGGTCGGTCGACGGCCTGGGAATCAACAATTACGGCGCCAGTGGCGACCTGCAGGTCGAAAAGCCTGCTGGAGCATCCGTGAAGGCAGCCTTCCTCATGACGGCAGCGTCGAGCACGCACCCCATGCCCACCGACATCACGCTCGCGACGCAGCCGGTGACGTTCTCGATCCACGCAGCGGGCGGGTACTACACGAACTTCTTCGCCGACGTGACGACCATCGTTAAGCCGATCGTTGACGCCGGGTCGGGCACGCTCAACATCACCGTCAATGAGGGCACCTTCCGTAGCCTCATCGACGGCACATCGCTCGTGGTCGTGTTCGACGACCCCTCGGTGCCGCTGGCTTCGGTGGCGATCTACTTCGGCACGTCTGACCCCGCCGGTGATACCTTCACCATGGAGTTCAACGCGCTCACGCTTCCGCAGACCGAAGACCTGCGCATGTCGGTCGGCTCGTCGTTCAGCTACGGCTCAGGGCAAAACTCGAGCGTGCTCGTCAATGGCGAGGTTCTGAGCAACTACGCCGGGCACTTCGACGACTGCGATCAGTTCGTTTCAGGAGATGAAGTCACGAGCAACTGGACGTGTAACGCACTGCTGACCGTCGGCGGCGTTGGCGACTCTCTCACCAACCCGACACTGGCGGCTCCCTGGTCGACGACGGCCGACGACGAGCTCTACTCGCTCTCACCCTTTGTCGCCGTGGGTGACAGCGAGGTCGTCGTTGAGACGTCGAACCCCTCGGCCGATGACAACATCTTCATGACCGTCTTCTACCTCGATAAGGTTGCGGTCTTTGACCCGGAGCTTTCTGGCGGCGACAGCCTCGCCGAGACGGGATCGGCGGAAACCGGGTGGATGTTCGGTGTCGGCGGTGTCTTGCTCGCCGTGGGCATGCTGCTGGCGGTGATCACGCGCCGTCGCGCGCGCCGCACTTCGTAAGCCCACGAGCGCGAACGACGAGGCGCCTCGACCACATGGTCGGGGCGCCTCGTCGTTGTGTCGGGCATGAGCGGCATCGCACCAACTGGCCACAAAAGTTCGGCAACGATGTCCTCCCGCTAGCACTCCATCCGTCGTACTGGTGTAATCACCCTCAACGAACGGAAGGCAACTGACTCATGCGCTACCTCCTCATCATGGTGAGCGACCCCGCTGCCCCCGAATACATCCCCGAAGAAGACAACATCGGCGAGTGGATCGACGAGCTCGAGCGCCGCGGAGCCGCCGTCGTCGGCGACCGCCTGCGTCCGCCCTCCGACGCCACGACGGTGACGGTGCGCGACGGCAAGACGATCCTCACCGACGGCCCCTTCACCGAGACCAAAGAGTGGATCGCCGGCTTCGACGTGATCGAGGTCGAGAATCTTGATGAGGCGATCGAGCTCGCGGCCGCGCATCCGATGGCCCGTTTCGGCCGCGTCGAGGTGCGCCCAGCCTGGCCCCTCGAATTCAACGACTAGACAAGACAACTAGGCGACGGATGTCCGCACCCCGCTCAGAGCACCCCTCCCGCGTCGCGGCCGAGGTGAGCACCACGCTCGCCTCGGTCGCTGCTGAAGAGCGCCTGCGCATCGTCGCGAGCCTCATCGCCACGACGGGTGACTGGGATCTCGCCGAAGACTGCTTTCACGACGCCGTGACGCGGGCGTTGACGACGTGGCCCGAGCGGGGCATCCCGAACAACCCTGGCGCGTGGCTGACGACCGTCGCCAAGAACCGCGCGATCGACGCGCTGCGCAGCGCGAAGGCCGAGCATCGCGCCACCGAGCGCGCGGCCCGCGAACCCGCCCCCGAGACAGAAGAGGAGACGCACGTGGACAACACCATCGACGACGACCGCCTGCGCCTCATCTTCACCTGCTGCCACCCCGCCCTCGCGATGGAAAGCCGCGTCGCCCTCACCCTGCGCACCGTGCTGGGCTTGAGCGTGGCCGAGACGGCGCACGTCTTTCTCGTGAGCGAGCAGACCATGCAGAAGCGGCTGGTGCGCACGCGCGCGAAGATTCGCAGCGCGAACATTCCCTACCGGGTGCCCCCGCCGCACCTGCTGCCCGAGCGCCTCGCGGGGGTGCTCGCGGTGCTCTACCTGCTCTTCACCGAGGGCTATTCATCCGGCGGCGGAGGCGACCTCGTGCGCCCCGCCCTCGCCGACGAGGCCATTCGCCTCACGCGCCTCGTGGCGCAGCTCATGCCGCAGCAGCCCGAGGTGCTGGCCCTGCTCGCCCTCGAACTCTTTCAGCACTCGCGTGCGGCCACGCGGCTCGATGCGGCCGGCGACCTCGTGCTGCTCGAAGACCAAGATCGCTCCCGCTGGAACGCCGACGCAATCACCGAAGGCTCCCGGATGCTCGCCGCAGCCGAGCGCACCCTCCACCATCTCGGCACCCCGCCCGGCCCCTACCTGCTCCAGGCCCAGATCGCCGCTGAGCACGCCACCGCCCCAGCTGCCGAGTCAACGGACTTCGCCCGCATCGCCACCCTCTACGCCCACCTCAGCCGGGTGGCTCCGTCACCCATCGTCGACCTCAACCGCGCGATCGCCGTGGCGTTTTCCGAGGGCCCGGATGCTGGCCTCGCCCTCATCGACACCCTCCACCTCGACGCGCACCTGGGGGAGTACCACCTGCTGCACGCCACCCGCGCCGACCTGCTGCGCCGCGCGGGCCGCCCCGCGGATGCCCTGCCGCACTATCGGCGGGCCCTCGAGCTCGCCCCCTCCGACGCCGAGCGGCGCTTCTTGCAGCGCCGCATCGACGAGTAACCAAGCCCATGAAGTAAGGGCCTGCAAGCGCAAGGCGCTTGTAGTTCTCGGGCCTCTGAGGAAAAATTGACGTGTTGTCACGATGAACCGCTGACCCGATGGGATCTGAACGTGAGCTATCGAAACAAGACCTACGTCGCTTTCGCAAGTGAAGACATTCACTACTACCGGCTGATGGAGGCCTGGCGAGACAACGACAACATCGATTTCACTTTCATCGACGCCCATGATCTTTTCAAGTCGCGAGATACTAGCCAACCCGAGACGATCAAGCGCAACCTGCGCGAGCGGATGAAGAACGCTAAGCAAGTTGTACTGCTCGGCAGTGCGGACGCGCGACGCAAAGGATCTGATGGAGTGTCGTTCTTGGCACACGAGGTCAAAGTCATGATGGAATTCGACCTGCCCATCGTCGTCGCAAACTTAGACGGCGATAGAACGGTCAACCGGGCACTCATCCCGAAACCTCTTCTCGACAGCGACTACTTCACCGTGTCAGTTTCGTTCCAAACCAAGATCATCGTTCACGCGCTTGACGACTACGCGTCCAACTACTCGGCAAGTACCAGGTCGGGCCCGCACGAGTACCCCGCCTCGGTCTACACGAACTTGGGACTTTGACCGAGTCGCTCTTTCGGGACTTGTCAAGAAGACGGTTCTGGAGACGCTTTGCTACACAGGCCCTGTCGGCGCTCGGAGCCATCGCGGTCGTGGCGGGGTTAATCGACATTTTCCTGCCGCTTCTCCTAGCGCCAATACCGTGGGTCGTGTGGCCATCGCTCGGGGCAAGCATCTTGTACGGGCTGATTCGCGCATGGCCACGCCCTATCGAGACTTCCTTTGAGGCGCCACGCACCAAGATCCGGCTGGTTCGGGGAGACCTGTTCTCTCAAGACGGACACCTCGTTATTGGGGCACCAGACACATTCGACGTAGCACCCCCGCATATCGCACCCGACAGCGTGCAGGGTCAGCTTCTATCGAGGGTGTTCGAGGGTGACGTCGAGGCCCTAGATGCGGCCATCGGCGAAGCCCTCCCAAAGTCTGCTGTGCCGGCGCCAATACCGGAGAAGTCAGGCAAAGCATCGAGGTACCCGCTCGGCACGGTCGTGACCCTGAAAAGACCGATGAGGTCCTACTTCTTGGTTGCGTATTCGACCATGGATTCTCGCAGCTCCGCGTCTTCATCGAGCGACATCATGTGGAACAGCCTGAGCAGCCTGTGGAAGGAAGTCCGCGCGGAGAGCAACGGTAGGCGCGTAAACATCCCCATGATCGGGGGTGGGCAGTCAAAGCTCTCACCGATCCTGCCCGCTCAAGATGCGGTCCGGTTCATTGCGCTGTCCTTCATGCTCGCTTCGCGCTCGAGCAAGGTCTGCGACGAGCTTGTCATCGTCGCTCTTCCCGGCGAGTACGAGAAGCTTGATCACATGGAGCTGCAAGCGTTTTTCGATTCCCTGAGGCCTTCGTGACGATCGGTTCGGGCCTAGAGATGCCGGAAAGCGGGTCGTGCGCTTTCTGTGAATACTTGTCTGGCCGACGGCCATACACAATTCTCTGGCGTGAGTCGTCGACCGCGGTTCTAGTCACGAGGGAACAGCGAGGTATCGCTCATCTTCTGGTCATGCCCACTCGACATGCAGGAAGCTTGCTTGACATCAGAAATGAAGAGGCAAAATCGCTAATGCTCGCTCTTCGAGACGCGGCGATAGCTATCGACTTGGCGATGGATCGCCCGGGAATCGCGATATGGCAAAACAACGGGACTCCTGCACACCAAACGATAGGACACGTTCACTTTCACATTGCTGGCACCTTGCCAAGTGGAGGTACCGACTTTGGTGACGTGCCAGAACTCTCTTTACAGGAGACCGACGAGATTGCTTCGCAGCTCGTTGGCTTCGTGCCCGAAGGCTTAGACGCGCGGGATCTCTTCGCATGAAATTGCGAAGTACACCTCGCCCTATCTCAGACCGTGGTAGCGAGGATACCTAGACCGAGCCAGATACATCGTCACTTGTTCAGCAAGGACGGCGAAAGACGACGGCCAAAAACCGGGCCATCATGACGGCCAATTTCCCAGGGCTACAGCACCTACTCTTCTAAGTCGGCGGGGGGTCTAGCACTCTCGGCAACTTGCTGAGTATGCCCTTCTGCGGGCTTTTCCTCGCGGTCCTCACCCTCGCGCTTCGCCACTAGGCGGTGTCCTCTCCGCGGTATTCAGTGGCCGGGTTGGGTTTCTGGCCGTGCTCGACGACTGGTCCTGTATATCCCTGCGGGGGCTTTTCGGGTCGCTCGTCTGTCTCGCTCACGATGCTCCTTCTAGTTCAATCGACGATACGTATTTCTGTAACTGAAGTTGGCGCTTCTGCGGTCAAGCCCAACACCGATCCCGTCGCTGCAAGTGCCCAAGCGGCCGCCAAGAGCCAGAACCCGACAACCAAAAGGGTGTGGCGCTCCCCTAAGTTGCGGACTGCTAGAGCGTGCGAACGCAGCCGACCGAGAATTAGCTCTCGCCGCATCGAGATTGTCGCGAACGCGGCATACTCGGCAACGATTCGAGGCAGTGCAGGCTCGCGCCCAACTTTCGAACGAGCTGAGATCAAACCAAGGACTGCTGCAGCAAGGTAGAGCGCCAGCGCTGCCCCCGTGGTCACGGCGCTCCACGAAGAACTAGCGAATTCAGCTCCCGCCAGGAAGGCGCTTGCCCCGATGAGGACCGCGGACCTGGTGCTGGCGGCAGAGGTCCGCGTCTTCATGGCACTTTCCTGCCGCTCGAGTTCAGCTTCGATCAACTCGCACTGTGCTGGCAACAGGTCCTCGATGCCGTCACCCGGGACGAGCGACTCGATGGACCTAAGTTTCATGATGGACAAGCTATCGCAGTAGCAAACGTGAGCGATAGACCACTATCGAGACTGCGCGCTGATCGTCTTGGGGTTCAAGAGCGCTGAAGAACGTCCAACCCACTGGCTGACTCTCCTGAAGAATTCGATTACGCCGTTCTGTGGCCAGAGTTTCAGCTAAGGCGCATCTGCTCCAGAATTCATGGACGATCGCATTGACGACTTCACTTGCTGTGAACAGGCATTTTCTCTGTAGGTCAACTCGTCCA